>QWPB01000061.1 GCA_003671275.1 Planctomycetota bacterium
GGGGGGGGTGAGGGGACGACCGGCACGCTGTCGGACGATCTCCGGCGGCTGGGGTTTGAGCTGCAGCGTTTCAAGACGGGGACGCCGTGTCGGCTGAACGGGCGGACGATCGACTTCCGCCAGCTCTCGGAGCAGCCGGGCGATGCCGATCCGGTGCCGTTCTCGTACCTGACCGACTCGATCACTGATCCGCAGATGCCGTGCTGGTTGACCGAGACGAATCACGAGATCCACGAGCTGATCCGGGCGAACCTGCATCGGGCTCCGATGTACAGCGGGCAGATCCAATCGACCGGGCCGCGCTACTGTCCGAGCATTGAAGACAAGGTCGTGCGGTTCGCCGACAAGACCTCGCACCAGATCTTTCTGGAGCCGGAAGGCCGCCACACGCACGAGTTCTACTGCAACGGAATCTCGACCAGCCTGCCGCGCGATGTGCAGGATCAGATGGTCCGCTCGATCAAAGGGCTCGAAAAAGCCGAGATCATGCGGTATGGATACGCGGTCGAGTACGACTTCGCCCCGCCGACCCAGCTCTTCCCCACGCTCGAAACCAAGCTCATTCCGGGCCTGTACTTCGCGGGCCAGATCAACGGGACGACGGGGTATGAGGAAGCTGCCGGGCAGGGATTGCTGGCTGGCATCAATGCGGTCCTCAAGATCAAAGGTCAAGAACCGCTGATTCTCGATCGCAGTCAGGCCTACCTCGGCGTGATGGTCGATGATCTGGTCACGAAGGGCGTCGATGAGCCGTACCGGATGTTTACCTCACGGGCCGAGTTCCGGCTATTGCTGCGGCAGGACAATGCTGATCGCCGGCTGACTCCGATTGGAGAGCGGATCGGACTGGCCAGCAGCGAGCGAGTTCGCCGCCACGTCGACTACGAGGCCGACCTCGCACGCGGGCTGGCCATGCTGGCCAAGCTCCGCCACCAAGGTCCCACCCTTGAAGAATGGCTCCGCCGTCCGGAGATGACGATCGAGTCGATCCGCGCGCTGTCGCCCGATGTGGCGGCGATGAACTTCTCGCCACGCGTCTGGGAACAGCTCGAAATCGAGGTCAAATACGCCGGGTATATCGAGCGGCAAGAGAAAGAGGTCGACCGCCAGATCAAGACCCAGGCGGTTCGTATTCCCGAAACGTTCGACTTCCGAGCGGCCCCCCAACTGCGGGCCGAGGCCCGCGAAAAACTCTCCCGCGTCCGCCCTCGCGATCTTGGCCAAGCCAGCCGCATCAGCGGGATTACCCCCGCCGATCTGGCGGTACTGTTGATGTATATCAAGGAGCCACAGCGGCTCATCAGTGAGTAGCGGCTCCGGCTGGGGCGACCGAACGAATTCCGGGGTGGGTGAGGAAGTGGTCTCCGACACACGTGTCGCCAGATCCATTCGACAAACTCGGTATAATCGTCACGGACAATGCAAAGCCGACATCGTGGAGTGTTTCCTGCGTGACCGGGGTCATGGGGCGGTTCTATGCTCGTCGGGGGCATTGCCAAAATGCAACGGCATCCTGCGATCTGGAACAGCCCGCGAGTACCCTGTCGGACGTGCATTGATGAGTACCCTCACCCCACCCCCTATCGAGACTCGCGTGTCAGGCGGATCATTTCTCGAACATCGTGACCCGGACCTGTCGGTGCTTCAGGATCGCATCCCAGAACACTTGCGGCTGTCACGTCCGGCGATCGGCGTCATCACTCTTCTGGCCTTACTGTTTCTGGTCACCAGTTATCAGCCGTTGCACTATTCCGATCTGTGGGGGCACCTGAGTTATGGCCGCTGGATCTGGGTCAATCAGGCCGTGCCGCGAGTGGAACCGTTGATGCCACTGGCCCATGGGGTTCCGTTTGTGGACACCGCATGGCTCAGTCAACTGACGGAGTTTGGTCTGGTCAACCAGTTCGGGACAGCCGGGGGGCAATTCTTCTACGCCGGTTTAATCTCCGCAGCGTTTGCCTTCATTCTGGGAGCCGTCTATCGCCGGACGCAAAGCCTGCTCGCCGTGCTGGCGGCGTTCATCACATTTGGTGGGGGGGGATATCAGCAACTGCTGGTTGTGCGCCCCCAGTTGGCGGGGTTGGCGGCCTTCTGTCTGACACTGGTGATCGGTTCCTCCACGCTGGGGCGTAAGTGGCACTGGTGGGCGATTCCGCTGACGTTTGCCCTGTGGGGCAATATGCATGGGTCGTTTGTGGTTGGGATCGGCTTGCTGGGGTTGCTGGCTGTGGGGCGAATTTTCGATGTGATCTGGCGGACCGGAAAGCTGGGCGCGCCACTGCATGACAGCGTCTCATGGCGGTTGGTGCTGCTGACCCAGTTGGCTGCGACAGCCGTTCTGCTGAATCCATACGGGTTGCGAATCTATGCGGAGGCCCTGGCTGTCCCCCGCAATTTGAACTTACAAGATCTCGTGGAGTGGGATGCCATGTCCCTGAAGATGAATCAGGGGCAGGCGGCTGCGGCGATCACGTTTGTTCTGTTTTTGATTTATCGGATGAGCCCCCGGCGAGTGACCTGCGGCGAGGTGCTGGCACTTACGACATTCGGACTGGCAGCATTGTGGACTTCACGGATGATGAACTGGTGGGCTCCTCTGGCAGCGTACTATGTCGGGGTGCATCTGGCGGCGATCTACTGGAAGAACTTTCACCGCCCGGTGGAGGCTCCTCGGCGTACCGGACTGAATAGTGTGCTTGCCGTCGGGCTGGTGTGGGTCTTTTTTGCCTACACCCCGTTTGGAGTCACGCTGCTGCATGGCCAGTCGAAAGACCCGACCGTGGCTGCCAAGAAGTTTCGCAATAGTGTGTCCCCGGAGACCCCTCTGGGCGTGACCAGTTACCTGCGGGAACATCCTCCCGTGGGACTCGTGTTCAACACCTACGAGTGGGGCGACTACCTGACCTGGGCCGGACCTCCGGGGATGCAGGTGTTCCTGAACTCTCATGCCCATCTTGTTCCCCGGGAAGTTTGGCTGGACTACATGCATATCTCCGGCGGCGGCTCCAACTGGGAAGCGAAGCTGAAGGCGTACTCTGTGAATACGGTCGTGGTGGATCGTCAGCGGCGGGGAAGCCTGATTCGAGCCATGGAACAGATGCCCGCTGACTGGAAGGCGGTTTACGAAGACGGTCTGGGGATTGTCTTCCAGCGGTCACAACCGCTGTAGTCCCGGTTCCACTTCATGTGGATTCGTTCGTTCTCTTCCCGCGAACTTCGCGAGACCTGTCATGTCCACCCGGCGTCCCAATCTCAAAACTGTCCTGCTGGTTCAGATGATTACCATGGGGGCGTTTGCCGCTGCATGGTTTACGGCCCAGCCATCCGCCAAGGCTCGCGTCGCGGAACAGCTGTGGTCCCGAGACGCCTTTGTCTCGGTGCCCGTGGATCGCAAGCAGCCGCTGCAAATCAGTCCGCTGTATGATCGCCCGGACTTGGTCAGCGAGGACGATCTGGCAGCTGTCCTGCGTCAGGTGCAGCCGAGATTTCCTCGCCAGTCGATGAAACCAAACCATGTCGAGCACGCGCTGCGGACCTGGGGAGTGGGGGCCGAATTTCGTGATCCGACCGTTGTCTCCGGTCAGGAGATGGTCGAATTCCTGACCGACCATGAAAAGTTCCTGAACTCCTGGGGAGCCAAAACTCCTCCATTGCTGCAAGACCTGAGTACCGGAGTCAGCATTCGATTTGACCGCACCAATGGGGCCAGTGTTCACCATGACCACTGGCTGGCCTGTCTGACGGAAGCGGGAATCGGTCTCAACACACCGGTCTATACCCCCGGGCGAAAGAACGCGACCATCGCCATGGTCCTGGATCAGGCTCTGCGGGACTTTCGCCTGGATGAACGCGAGACCGAATGGACCGCACTGGCGTTCGCCTTCTGGATCGCACCGCAGAAAGAGTGGATCGGTGGGGATGGACGTGAATACTCCTTCGACCTGGTCTCCGAACGGTTGCGGCGGGGACAGAAAGAACTGGGCGTGTGCAGTGGGACGCACCGCGTGTACTCCCTGATGGCGCTGGTTCGATTGGATGACGAGTACCACATCCTTTCACAGACTGAACGGCAGAATGCGTGGGGCTACCTGGAGTCGGTCCGCGATCGGATCACGGAATCTCAATTGCCCGACGGCCACTGGCCCAGCAACTGGCCCGATGGCAAATCCGCCGCCGAACGCCCCATCGTTAACGATTTGCGGCAGACTCTGATTGCCACGGGCCACCATATCGAATGGCTGTCGATCGCTCCGAAAGAACTGCATCCGCCCGAAGCAACGATCCGCCAGGGAATGAAGTGGATGATCGAGACCGTCAAGGCGATGCCTCAGCAGCAGGTGCTGGATAACTACACCTTTTGCAGCCATATCGGCAAGGCCGCTGCCATGTGGCGCAAGACCAGTCCGGAAGAATTCTGGGAAGCGTGGGAAGTGGACCACCCACCCGTCATCGCGCCGGTCACCACCGCACCGACTGCGACCTCGTCCGAAGTGCATTGATCGGGATGTCTGATCGGAGCGGCCATGTTGGTCAGCGAATCCGCGGGCTGGTAATCTCACGACACCGGTTTCTCTTTCCCCGGATCGTGACATGCCCGTTCCACTCAGCCGCTTTGCCCGTTCCCTGACCAACGAGTCCGCGTTCAGCGTGCTTGCGATTGCCAAGGCCCTGAAGGCACGGGGCAAAGACGTTGTCGAACTCGAAATCGGCGACAGCCCGTTCGAGACGCCTGCCGCAGCCAAGGCCAGTGGAATCAGCGCGATTCAGGCCAATCAGACGCACTACTGCCCCTCTCCCGGGCTACCCGAATTCCGGCAGGCTGCCGCGGCTTTTGTGAAGCAGGAATTCGGCATTCCCGTCGGGCCGGAGAATATCGCTGTGGGGCCGGGGGCCAAAATCTTCGAGCAGTTTTTCTGCGAGGCTTTCCTTGAACCGGACGACAGCGTGCTGGTCTTCAGCCCGCAGTTCCCGACCTATGCCCCGAACATTCACCGTCGCGGGGCCCGGATGGTGACCAGCGACCTGAAACAGTCGCACCAGTTCCGCCCCGAAATTGCGGCCATTGAAAAGTTTCTGACGACCGAGAAGCAGCCGAAGGCCATCTTCCTCAACTCGCCCCACAACCCGACGGGGGGGGTCACTACCGAGCAGGATCTGCGAGACATTGCCGATCTGATCCGGGGCAAGAACATCGCGGTCTTCAGCGACGAGCCGTACTGCCACATGGTCTGGGAGGGACAGCACCACTCTCTCCTGGCCCAGCCGGGGATGATAGACCAGTGCCTGGCCGCGTACACCTTCAGCAAGTCGTACAGCATGAGCGGATGGCGGCTGGGGTTCGCGGTGGCCAGTGCCGAAGTCACCGAAGCCATTGGAAAAATGATTAATACCTCGGTCTCCTGTACTCCGCCGCTCGTTCAGATGGCGGGACTCAACGCCCTCACACGTGAACGGACCGAACGTGACCGACAGATGGGTCTGTTTCACGAGAAGGTCCAGTTGCTGACCGCCGGGCTCAGTCAAATCGAGGGTTTTCAGACACTGCCCCCGGCTGCGACGTTCTATGTTTTTCCGAACGTCATGGCCATCTGCCAGCGACTGAAGATCACCAGCCACGGCCTGGCGATGTATCTGCTGGAAGGAGCCGATGACCAGTTCGGCGTTGCTTGCCTGGGCGGAGAGTGTTTCGGTGCTGCCGGTGCCGGGTTCCTGCGGTTCAGCTGCGCCGAGCCGAATGAGCGTCTCCAACAGGCGATCGATTTCATCTCCGTGGCGCTGGGACGCCGCGACCGGATTGATGCGTACCTGGCCACGCATCCGCACTATCGACTCTGACACCGGGTGCGGGCTGAGCGGGTCAGGGGCTGTTCAACCTTTCGAGGCCCTCACGGGTGGGCCCGGTTCCGGCGTCACGCCGATACCCAAGCGATGTCTGGGCATCCCGCGAAACGCCGCTGGTCGCCATTCCGCAATGGCAATCACGCCGCTCACTGTTGACGGTTCGGAAGCGGTGTTCGGCTTGCGATACCTCACGATACCGAATTCCACACCGCCAGAACTTGAGCGGCAACGGACTCCGCTGGTTCCGTCCCGGCGATATCGATCGGGGTCAGCTCTTCCAGATTGCGAAACCAGGTGCACTGCCGTTTGGCGAACTGCCGGGTGCGGGTCTTCAGCTCGCGGACAGCGTCAGCCAGGGGCACGCCAGCTTCCTGGTGGGCGAGAATCTCCTTGTAACCCAACGCTTGCCGAGCGGTTCGCCCCAGCCCTTCCGGGGCCTGACGGAGCTGATCCACCTCCTGAACCAATCCGTCGGCGAGCATCTGATCGACACGGGAGTCGATTCGCTGATGCAGGATGTCTCGCGGGGGGTTGAGCCAGTGAACGTAACGAGGCCGCTCCTCAAGGGGGAGCGGTTGTTCCTGATGGCTCTCGGAAGCGGTTCGCCCGGTCAGTGCCTGGATCTCCAGGGCGCGAATCACCCGTCGCTGGTCATGGGGGTGCAATCGCTGGGCGGTCGCGGGGTCGATTGCCGCCAATTGAGCGTGCAGAGCGATCGCTCCCTGCTGGCGGGCATACAGTTCCCACTGTCGCCGCAGCTCCCAGTTCGCGGACGGTCCTTCAAACACTCCCCGCAACAGCGACCGCAGATAAAGTCCCGTCCCCCCGATGAACAGGGGAATTCGCCCCCGTGACAGGATCTCTTCGCAGGCGGTGAGGGCCGCAGCTATGAATTCAGCGGTCGAGAACTCTTCGCCCGGATGGCGGATATCCAGCAGATGATGGGGTGCCCGTGCCCGTTCGGCTGCGGTCGGTTTGGCAGTGCCGATGTCCATCCCGCGAAAGACCGTCATCGAGTCCAGGCTGATAATCTCCGCGGAGATCTGTTCGGCGATTCGGATCCCGACCGCAGTCTTGCCGCTGGCTGTGGGGCCCGCCAGAAAACGGCATTGTTTCAGAATCGAACCGGGAAATCGCATGGCAGTTCACCGAAGAGAAAAGTCCCACGGGGACGGAGTATCGGACTCGTCCCGGCCCGTCGCAAGGCGGCAGCCAGTCCCCTTTTGGTTGTGGATACGATATCCTGCAAGGATCGGTCATTCAGGACCGTATTCCCATTTTCGCTGCCCCAGCGGAGCCCTCTTGATGAACATGCTCCAGATTATCCTTGGTTCTGCCGCCCTGTTGACGGTGGCGTACTGGACCTATGGGCCGATACTGGTTCGATTGTTGCGACTCGATCCCCAGGCAACGACCCCCGCAGTCGAGATGCGGGATGACGTTGATTACGCCCCATTGGCTCCCAACGAATTGCTCAGCCAGCACTTCTCGGCCATCGCAGCTGCCGGACCGATTGTCGGGCCGATTCTGGCGGGGGCCATGTTTGGGTGGCTGCCAGCGCTGATCTGGATACTGGTCGGGGCCATACTGGTGGGGGGCGTGCATGACTTTACCGCACTCGTCGCATCGATCCGGCATAAGGCACTCTCGATCGCGGAGGTTGTCCGCGACCACATGAGCCGCCGAGCCTTTCTGTTGTTTCTGAGTTTTGTGTGGCTGGCACTGGTCTACATCATTGTGGCGTTTACGGACATCACCGCAGCCTCGTTCATCGGGACGCAGACATTGGAAAACGGGGACAAGGTCTCCGGAGCCGGGATCGCCTCCTCCTCGCTGATGTATCTGGCATTGCCCATCATCATGGGATTGGCGATGCGGTTCGGCAAACTGTCAGTCAACAAGGCGACCGTGATCTTCCTCCCGCTCGTTGGTCTGGCCATCTGGGGCGGACAGTATCTGCCCTTGGACATGGCCCAGCTGCTGCAAACCGTTGTTCCGACCGCCGACGACAAAATGGCCCACAAGGCGTGGGACGTGCTGCTGTTGGGGTATTGCTGCGTTGCCTCTGTCGTGCCGATGTGGCTGCTGTTGCAGCCGCGAGGCCATCTGGGTGGCTATTTCCTGTATGTGGCTTTGGGGGCCGGGGCGATTGGCCTATTGCTGGGTTCTCCATCGATCGAGTACCCGGCGTTTAACGGCTGGGAAGTCAACGGCCAGACACTGTTCCCCGTGTTGTTTATCACGATCGCGTGCGGAGCCTGCTCGGGTTTCCACTCGCTGATCGCATCGGGGACGACCTCGAAACAGCTGCGAGTCGAGACCGATGCCAAGCTGATCGGCTACGGGGCCATGCTGCTGGAAGCGATGGTGGCCATCGTTTCGCTGAGCTGTGTGATGATCTTGACCAAGGATGCTCCGCTCTTGAAGTCACCGCAGCCGAACCTGATCTACGCTCAGGGGATCGGCACGTTGCTGGAGAAGTTCGCCGCTGCCGCGCGGGGAGTCGGGATTCCGATTCACCTCTCCGCCCAGCTGGTGGTGTCGTTCGCCCTGATGGCCTTTACGACGTTTGTGTACGACACGCTCGATGTCTGTACGCGGCTGGGACGGTACATCATTCAGGAACTGACCGGCTGGAAAGATGCCAAGGGGCGCTGGCTGGGAACAGGTCTGACAGCCGGGGTGCCGGCCTTCTTCGTGATGCAGTCGCTGTCCGATAAGGATGGCAACCCGCTGCCGCTGTGGAAGGCCTTCTGGGCCTTGTTCGGAGCCAGTAATCAACTGCTGGCCGCGTTGACGCTGCTGGGTGTTACGGTGTGGTTGTGGCGAACCCGGCGACAGGTGTGGGTGCTGTTCGTCACCGGGATTCCGACCGTCCTGATGTATACGATGAGCATCTGGGCTCTGGTTCGAATGATCGCCAGCGACTACCAGAAGGTGCAGGAGACCAATCCACAGCCGATCACTTATGTCCTGCTGGGAGTTTCTTCATTACTGGTGGTGCTCGCCCTGGCGATGCTGGTCGAGGCGTACCTGGCTCTGACTCGTACGGACAAGAGCCATCCGCAGTCGCAGGCGTCAGCTCCCAGTCTGGCTGCTGGCTGAGCGGAATCGACATCTCGCAGACCATTTCTCATCGGGCTGAGGAGGCCCTGCCGTGACCTCAGCACCGGAATCCGTTTCACCTCGTCCGGACGGGCTATTGCGGTCTCGGGGTTTTCATCTGTTCCTGGGGCTGGCCGTATCGGCAGGTTGCCTGTGGTGGGCCACCCGCGATCTGTTCATGGATGCTGCCGCTCGGGGGCAGTTCTTTTCTGCTTTTCGGCAGGCCGATTATCGTCACCTGCCGTTGCTGCTGGGGATGTTGCTGGCATTCTATAGTCTGAAGGCGTATCGGTGGACGCTGCTCTTGCGACCAATCGGGGGGTATCGGACCTGGGCCGATTGTTTTGGACCAATGCTGGCGGGATTCGCCGTCAACAACACCTTGCCGGCTCGTGCGGGAGAAGTGGTCCGCGTGATGGTCTTCGCCCGACGCAGTGGGCAGCCGGTGACCGCTGTACTGGCCACCGTGGCCCTCGAGAGGATTCTCGACATGCTGTCGATTCTTTCGCTGCTGGGGCTGGGGCTGGTCCTGCTGCCCGACATGGATGCGCGAATTCGAGCGTCGGCCATGGGCATGGCCATCATCGCCGGGGCTGGAGTGGCGGGGGCGGTGGTGTTCCTGATGTGGTCCGCTCCGGTAATTCGGTTGACGGATTGGGGGCTGGCGCGGATTCGAGTGCCGGAAATCGTCCACAAGAAGCTGATTCAGATGCTGGAGAGCGCCGCCCGAGGGCTGGCAGCACTGCGATCCCCGGGGATCTTTTTCCAGCTGATTGTGGTCTCACTCGCCAAGTGGCTGCTGAATGGCGGAATGATGTTTCTCAGTCTGCGGAGTTTTGCCGTGGATGTCCCTTTCGCGGCGGCTCTCGTCCTGTTGGGGGTGGTGGCGCTGGCGGTGGCTTTTCCGGCAGCACCTGGTTTTTTTGGTGTGATACAGGTCTGCTTCACCAGCACCCTGAAAGGGTTCGCCGTGAGTCTTCCCGCAGTTCTGGCGGCATCGATCTACTACCACATCATTCAGTATGTTCCGGTCACCGTTGGCGGATTGCTTTGGCTCAGCAAGTCTGGATTTCGCATGCAGGCCATTCAGGGAACCACTCTTCCGAATACCCCACAGCCCCCGGATCTTTAGTGTCCGTTGAAAAAACGCGGGACAGGCTGCTAGCCCAGTTCTCAGCCCAAGCCATGCCGCCGCAGGCGACTGAAGAATGTACTGCGGGGAATCCCCATCAGGCGGGCGGCTTCGGCCTTGTTGCCGCCGCAGCGTTCCAGCGCCGCGATCAACTGCTGTTTCTCGTCCGCCGACCCGATGACGACCCGTTCCACCGCTGCGAAATTCGACGATGACCGCCGTGGGATCTCATGCCCCGGACGCGGTGAGGCCACTCCAAAGGTGGCCCGTGCGACCGCCAGTGGAAGCTCCGCCACGGTAATTTGGCCCCCTTCGCTCATCACAACCGACCGCTCGATCACGTTATGCAGCTCGCGAATATTCCCCGGCCACGAGTACGCGGTCAGCGCCTCGATGGCTGCTTCGTCGAAGTAGCCAATCGGACGCCCTGACTTTTGAGCCGACTGAGCCAGAAAGTGCATCGCCAGTTCGAGCAGGTCTTCCTTGCGTTCCCGCAGTGGCGGCAGCGTCACGCTGATCACATTTAAGCGGTAGTACAAGTCTTCACGGAACTTGCCCTCGGCAATCAACCGTTCCAAATTCTGGTGCGTAGCAGCGATCACCCGCACATCGGCCTCGACGGGAACCGAACTTCCCACCGGTTCAAAGGTCCGCTCCTGCAAAACCCGCAGCAGTTTGATCTGCACATCGAGCGAGATGTCGCCGATTTCATCCAGGAACAGCGTCCCCCCATGGGCCATCGCGAACCGCCCCGGCTTGTCCTCGCGGGCGTCAGTAAAGGCTCCCTTCACATGCCCGAACAGTTCGCTTTCGAGCAGTTGAGGAGACAACGCGGCGCAGTGGACTGCCACCAGCGGCCCAGCCTTGCGGGGGCTGTTCTCGTGGATCGTCCGGGCCAGCAGTTCCTTACCCGTCCCGCTTTCCCCACGGACCAGCACACTGGCTTCGCTGGCGGCAACCTTCCGCACGGTTTCGAGAACCTGCGTGATGGCCGGTCCGTTTCCCTTGATTGTCGATCGCTGCAACTCGCCTGCCACCGCAAGGGGGCGTGGCGAGCTGTTTACGCTGTTCACGATTCCCTGCAACATCGTGATTCGGCGTTCCTGATCGACGAGCTTGTCGGTCTTGGTCTGCAAGTCTTCATTGAGCCGGGAAATTTCTTCGTGTACTTTGGCGCAGTGCAGAGCGACACCCGTGATCCGGCCCATTGCGGTCAGGAATGCCACGTCTTCGGCGGTGAACGCCGCGCCGCTTGGTTTTCGCCCCAGGGCCACGAAGCCCGCCAGTTCGCCATCCACTTCCAGCCCGGTAATCAGTTCCGCGTTCATCGCCCGCACCAGAACCTGATCGCCGGAATCCGCACTGGGAACCCGTTGAATCGAATTCCCCGGTCCCAGCAGCTTCAGTTGTTCCTCACTGCCGGGAAGTGTGGCGGGGGCCTCGGGCCAACCGACCGCCGATGCCAGCTTGAACCGCGAATGTTCCGGAACCCATAAGTACAGCGCCGCCTGCTCCACTCGCAGGGCTTCACAACAAGACCCCAGCAGATTCCCCGCGACCGCATCCCGTCCCCACAAGTTCGATACCGCTCGGTTCATCCGCAACAGGGCTCGATCCAGCTGGTACTTCTCGCGAAAAAATTCACGGTCGATCGACCGCTGCATCCGGTCTTTGGACCACAGCAGGCCAAACACAACCAGCGTCAGCACGATGACCATCGGAACCGGTTGGCCAAACAGCGATGCGTTCTGGCTATGCAGCGCCACGCTGCCCACGCCAATGGCGGCACTGAACAGGAACCCCAGCCCACCACTCAGGACGAAATACCACATCCCGCGGCTGAGTACCTGGTCAATCAGCAGCAACTTGAACCGCGCGATGCCGACGGCGTACGCCACCATGAACAGCAGACTCGCGATGAACATCGGAATCTGAGATGCCCCGAGTGCGAACTGCTGAGGGCGAAACAATGCCAGATAAAGCGCATAGCCCACCGGGATGGATGCCGCCATTCCGGCCCACAGAATCGACTGCACCTGGCGTCGCTGGACCAGATCGCGAACCCGTACCAGGCTCTCGGCCATCGCCGCCAGGCTCGCTCCAAAATACAGGAGCGAGACGCTCAGGTAGGCCAGAATGGACCCCTGTAGCAGGTTCATCAGGACGATGGCCCCTCGAGCGATCGTTCGCGTCATCCACAAACCAAACGGACCTTCTCCCCACGAACCCGACAGCCACGAACCGGCGACGGCCACCGCCACGGTCGCCAGCGACATGATCACGGGCCCCGCGTAGATCAATCCCAGAATGGTATGGGGCCGCTGCAGCAGCGCGGGCTTCGTCGTCGGGTAAACCAGAAAGAAGTGCAGCAATACCGCCGGAAGCAGAATCCCCGCCACGGCAAATGGCAGGATCAATGCCAGCCGACCGGAAATCACCCACCAGTGATCCCCGCCAACAAACGCGATCAGCGTCAGTCCGCTGAGGATGCAGAATAGCTTGAGTGACCGGTCAAACGGTCGCTGCCATGCCGCAATCCCGCTCACCAGTGTGATCCCGGTTTGCAGGATGAACCAGAAAAGAGTAATCCCGATCCGCAGGGCGGATTGCCGCTCGAGCTGCAACCAGCCTGTCAGGATGGAATCGGCTCCGGGGCGGCGGAATCGGACCTTCACATAGCGCAGCTGATCGGGGTACTCCACCAGGGTGAGCTCGGAGGTGGCTCCCAGATCTTTCGGGTTGGCTTCGGCGGGCAGTGCCCCCCCGGAATCAATGCGGGCGTACCGGAGAGCGGCGTGGGCCCAGGCGAAATCGACGAATGAGCGGACGGGACGTCCGTGGAACTCAACCAGAATGTCCCCGGCTTTGGGCAGGGTGACGAGTCCGTTTTTCGGGCCAACGCGGATCTCAACCCCACTGGTATCCACATCATTCGACAGCAAGCATCGGAGCCCGGCATCGGGGCTGGTGGCGACATACCACAAGACCACAACGCCGTAGAGCAGCGCAGTCGCAGTGAAGATGGCGAGAGTAGAGGAGGAGGATCGCACTGAAATCACTAAACAGGAGAACACTGTTTCCAGCGCCGAACACTTCAGTCACGCTACCGCTTCAGCGCCGATTCGTCAATCACGAACTTTCATCGTCAGTCGAAAAATTGGAAATACCAAGGAAAACAGAGTGTATGGCCAGCGCCGAAAAAAATAAAACCATTTGGCACACAGCATGCAATTCATTTTTGATGTCTGACCCCTGACCCCTCGAAGAGATGTGCCTCGCCTGACCCAGCCAGTAGCCGTCACTGTAAAGCAGCCTGACCCAAATCTGCGACAACAATGACTCCCAAACGGCCTGCAGGGTAGTGGCATCGCTCTTCAGGGGTTTTTTATTTTCCGGTCGTCCCCCTGATTCATTCACACACATCGATAAGCACGGAGGCAGTCCTCTGGGCGAGAGGACGGAATCTCTTGCCCAGAGGATCCTTTCGTTCCATATGCCAGATTTCTGGGGACCGAATCGCGTTGACATCAACGTCCGGGCTTCGAATACTCTGTCCATGGACACTCTCACTGAATACACCACCCGCGTGGCCCGGCAAGCTCGTCAGGCCAGTCGCCAGCTGGCACTGACCTCAGAAATCCAGCGAAACCAATGGCTGCACGCCGCTGCGAATGGACTGCGAGCCGCCACCGCGACCCTGATCACGGAGAATGCCCGTGACTTGGAGGCCGCGCCGGGATATGGACTGAACGCTGCGGCGATCGACCGTTTGAGGCTGACTGAAGCCCGCATTCGTGATCTGGCCTCTGCCCTGGAAGAAGTGGCCACCCTGCCGGACCCGCTGGCCGGAGAGATCGATCGCAAGGTTCGCCCGAATGGACTGGTCGTTTCACGAGTTCGTGTGCCGCTCGGGGTTGTCTTCTTTATCTATGAATCGCGGCCCAATGTGACAGCCGACGCTGCGGCGCTGTGCGTCAAAAGCGGAAACGCCGTGATTCTGCGGGGTGGAAAGGAAGCCCTGCACAGCAACCTGGCGATTCACCGCGTTCTCTCCGACACCCTGGAGGCGTGTGGCCTGCCACGACATGCTGTTCAGCTGGTTGAGACAACCGACCGGGCCGCCGTCGGAGAGTTTTTGAAGTTGCGCACACTGATTGACGTGACGATCCCGCGCGGCGGCAAGGATCTGATCGAGCGAGTGACTCGTGAAGCCACAATGCCGGTCATTAAGCACTTCGACGGGATCTGCCATGTTTACGTCGATGCCGCGGCGAACCTGGAGAAGGCTGCGAGCATCCTGATTAACTCCAAGTGTCAGCGTCCGGGAGTCTGTAATGCGGCGGAAACGCTGTTGGTCCATGCATCCGTCGTCGACAAATTCCTTCCACTGGTCGGCCCGGAGCTCGTACAGCGTGGCGTTGAGGTCCGGGGAGATGCCCGCATTCGGGAATACTGGCCCAATGCCAAATTGGCCACCGAGCAGGACTACCGCACCGAGTATCTCGATCTGATCCTGTCGGCCCGCGTCGTCGACTCCTTGGCAGAGGCCATCGACCACATTGATACCTACAGCTCGCACCACACCGAGACCATTGTCACCGAGGACACCACCGCCGCCCGGCAATTCACCGCTGCGGTCGACTCGTCTGCGGTAATGGTCAACGCCAGTACCAGGTTCAACGATGGTGGCGAGCTGGGGCTGGGAGCGGAGATTGGAATCAGCACCGACAAATTCCACGCCCGCGGCCCGTGCGGCCTGGTGGAACTGACCAGCTATAAATATGTCGTGATCGGCACCGGCCAGATCCGAGGATAAGCGACTCACCCGCCCCAGGACGCCCCATGTCGATCACCGAACGAGCCGGACTGACTTGCCACGAGTTCCATCCCCGACGTACCGCACAGCATGTGGTCGTCTTGTGTCATGGGTTTGGAGCCGCTGGAGACGACCTGGTTCCGTTCGGTCGCGAGTTGCAACAGGCCGTTCCTCCGCTGGCGGAGTCGGCACTGATTGTGTTTCCGCAGGCCCCAATGTCACTCGACTCTCTGGGATGGGGGGATTCCCGCGCCTGGTGGATGATTGACATGGCCAAGCTGCAGTGGGCGCAGCAGACTGGAAATCTGCGCGATCTGCGAGGGGATCGTCCGGAGGGAATGGAGGCCGCTCGCAATCAACTGATCGCCGCCCTGACCGAGATCCAGCTGGAAACGGGCATACCGTGGTCGCGATTTGTGCTGGGAGGGTTCTCTCAGGGGGCCATGCTTGCGGTGGAGACCTTAAGGCATCTGCCCGAACGGCTGGGTGGGGCGATTCTGTTCTCCGGCACGCTTCTCAACGAAGCCGAATGGCGACAGCCATCCCCGACGTTGTCTGGCCTGCCGATCATGCAGTCACATGGTCGCAGCGATGTGATTCTGCCGTACTCGCTGGCGGTGGAGCTCAGGTCCGTTCTGGAACTGCACGGAGCCATCGTGCAGTTCGTTGAATTCGCGGGCGGGCACGCGATCCCCGAGCCCGTTTTTCGGGCCGCCTGTCGCTTGCTGTCTCTGGTCTGCGAAGCCGTTCCGGCTGACAAGTGAGTGCTGCCCGGCTTGTGACCGGGCGCAGCCTGCCCCCACCGATCAGGCTGGCCGCTGGGGGTCGGCTGCCAGGGGGAGCGTGACCTTGCGTCCCGTCCAGGCTGATTCGTAGATCGACAGGATAATCTCCACGCTCTTACGCCCTTCGAGGCCGTCAATCGCGGGCTTCGTTCCGCTGTTCACGGCCTTCAAAAAGTCCTCGAACTGCTTCTGGTGCCCGACAAACGAGATCGCCTTGGGGTCGCTTGCTCCGCCGGTGTTTCCAGACTTCCTGGCGAGCGATTCTCGCAGTACCGCGTCGTCCGGTTGCTCGTGCTCGAACTGCCACATCAGGACGTCGTCCTGCTCGATGATCGCCGAGCCCTGAGAGCCGTGGATCTCCGTCTTCTTCAACAGGCCCGGCCACGCGGCGGTTGTTGCCTGCAAGGTGCCGATCGCTCCATTTTTGAACTTCACGACCGCCGAACCCACGTCCTCCACCTCGATTCGTTCATGAGCCAGCGTGGCGGTCATCCCAATCACCTCCACCACATCGCCCATCATCCAGTACAGCAGGTCGACGTTGTGGATCGCCTGATTCATATAGGCCCCACCGCCGTCCAGCTGCCACGTGCCGCGCCATTGTCCGCTGTCGTAATACTGCTGAGTCCGCCACCATTTTACGTAAGTGTCACCCATCGTCAGCTTGCCGAATCGACCGCTGTCGATTGCCTGTTTCAGAGCCAGATTCGCCGCAGAGAACCGCGAGGGCAGGATCGCCCCCAGCTGAACACCTGCCTTGGCCGCTGCGTTGATGATCGCATCACAGCGGGAGAGAGTGATCTCCAGGGGCTTTTCGACGAGGATGTGTTTCCCCGCGCGGGCGGCCTCGACGGCGGGCTCCATGTGGGCCCCGCTGGGGGTGCAGATCGTTACAACCTGGATGGCTGTGTTTCCGAGGAATGCGTCAAAGTCTTCATACCCCTGACAGCCATACTCCTTGGCGAACTCAGCAGCCCGACCCGGGACTCGGTCATAACAGCCAACGAGCTTCGCACCGGGGATGGCGGCAATCGCCTTTGCGTGAAAATGGGCGATCATGCCCGTGCCAATGATGCCAAAACCGTTCGCCATGAATGCACTTTCTCTGGATCTGAATCACGGTCGACACCGTGATCCGAGGATGCCGTTTCATCCGCACCGGGCTGACATTCCTGGGAGGGAATGAGTCACTCGCAGGCCGTTGAACTCGAATGTGGAAGAGACGTCAGCGCCGAATCAGACTCTGCCTTCAGCAGGCACAGATCGGAATGTCCGGGCCACTGATCGGTGGCACCAACATTCCGGTCAGTCTTTTCGAGACACCAAAACCGAACTCGCTTCAGGACAGAGAGAATGACTACAAAGCCGTGGGATCGCAACCGAATCCCCACAAACCAGCGGTGATCGCGACGGATGTGGGTCAAATGCCCAAGCCGGTGATGAATGGAATTCTTTCGTACCTCGCGATCCCTGTGAATCCTCGCGGGACACTCTGTCGCGGCGAAGGAGGGAGCCCTGAGGCTCGCATTCGATTTCGAGTTGGTCATTACGGACCGGTATTAGAGAACCCCTGCCTGTCGCCCGCCCTGAAGTTTATGCCGGTGCCAGAATGGGCAAGGTCATCAGCAGATCATCGGATTTTGGCACCGCGGAGACATTCGGGTCTTCCGCCAGCACGGTGTCGATGAAGAAGTAGAGCAGCTTGCGGAGTGCTTCCGACTCGACTCCATCGGCCAGGGACTCAGCTCGATCGCGGGATTTTTCGACGAGCTGTTCCGCCGCCTGAAAGGCCCCCGTGGCGGAGAAGATTCTTCGCAGGCGGGCCAGCCGCAGGGTGTCCTCGCCGTTGTTTTCCAGAATATCGCGAATCTCCTGTCGCTGCTCCGGAGATGCGACTTGCAAGGCCAGGGCCAGCAGCACCGTCGGGCGGAGAGACAGGGCATCCTGCCCCGCGACCAGCTTGTTGTTATTGTCCCCGGCCCAGTCGTTGAGGTCATTCAGAATCTGGAATCCGACCCCGACCTGCCGACAGAACTGCGGGACCAGATCGCCGTACTTGTCCATTGGCCCCGCCATCCGCAGCCCCGCATAGAGCGCAGCTTCGAATGCCGGAGAGGTCTTCAGCGAGTAGATTTGCAGGGCGTCCAACGCGGTCATTGACCAGTCCGGGCTGTCTTTCCAGGCCATCTCGGCCCCTTGCCCGTCGCACAGCCGGATGTGGGCGTTGGCCATGCTTTCAATAATGTCACAAGCAACATCGGTCCCCAAATCACCCCGGCAGCTGTTGACCAGCTTGTACCCGAGCCCAATCAGGTAGTCGCCGATGTTGATCGCCGGACCCATCCCGTGGCTGCGGTGGATCGTGTCGCGACCGTAGCGGAACAGGTCATCGTCCTGGATGTCATCGTGGACGAGTGACGCCTTGTGGAAAGCTTCGATCGCCATCGCCACGCGGCAGACTGAGTCGCTGAACGCGACTGTGTCGCCCGTGGCGTTGTTGCCCTCGCGGGTCAGGGCATCGTACGCCGCCAGAGTGATGAACGGACGGAACCGCTTGCCGCCATTGGCCAGCCAGTCGTAGGCCACATCCTCGGTCAGACCGAGCGGGCTCTTGGCCTTCTCCGGGGTCTTGCTGCGGACTCGTGGCAGCAGGCGGTCAAAATCCTCCGTGAACAGCTTGTTCCCGGCCCGCATCAGCGGGACGTAGCTGTTGGTCTCGGGGGATGGCAACGGTTCGTATTTGTCGAGCACTTCCCAGACCCAGCTCTCATCCAGAGATGTGTTTTTGCAGTCTCCGCTGTGCAGCGGAACGGCATAGGAGGGGACTCCCGCGAGGAGTACCTTATCGATCGCCTTTTCCAGCACGTTCAGGCAGGCCACGCCCAGAATGCCATCGATGTACCCCTCGACGATGATCTTCAGGACGATCGGGGAACCTTCGGCGACCAGCACCTTATAGCCGAGTTGTTCCGCGCGGACTTTATAGTCAGCGATCGAGCAGGCTCCGCACTTTTCGCAGTCCAGACCAAACTGATCGTACTCGGCAGGGCAGCCTTCCGCGTGTTTCAGACAGTGCGGCAGCAGCAGCATCCGCTTATCGAAAGGGATCGCGAGAAACTGCCGCTTCCAGAAGGCATTTCCCAGCAGCACCATGGAGAACCCCAGGAACTTCTCGGGCAGGTTCTGCTCGACCAGAAATTTACGACCAATCTGCTCCAGGTCATCGCGGGTGAACGCGTGGGTGCGGTCAATCGACTGCATGAATAGGTTGGCCGAAGCCTGGATGGCATCGCGCTGTGCCAGCGTCTCCGGGACCGCTTTCAGGTGGCTGGTACTGCGGCGGGTCTTCTTGACGGGCACCGGGTCGTCCAGATCGGCAGCTGACATGGCGGTCTCCGTGACGGCAGCCAGCGACATGCCTCCATGATGTCCATGCGCGACTGTCTCTGCGAGACCGACATGGGGAGCGGCATTGTCCAAGGCTGACTCCTCTCGAAACCGCACAGCCGGGAAGCGAATAACAGCCCGTTCCCGGATGGACCAACCCGGAATGGGCGATTCCGGAGCCAGCCTGACACATCCTGCACAAAGATTCACCAAGAACCTTCCAGGATTTGCGACTCCTAGAGTACACACTCAGAGTCCCATTTGCATCTGCGAACCTGTTCAAAGCTTCTCAAAAAGGAGGGGCTCGAACCTGCCATCACCGACGATCCGGCCTGTGATGAGCGGTCGCCGGATCTCTCCCCGCAGGGGACATCAGGCCCCGCCCGGAGAGGCGGACCCGCACAATTCCCTCACCCCGACACATTTCAGTTTTTATCCGGGCGTGAAGAAAGAAACAGTTCGTCACCCGAACAGGCTCCCGCCCCCCCTGCCAAACCGGTAAAGTGTCTGTCGTACCCGACCTTCGGAAACTCAACCGCTCATGCAGTATCAAGACCTTGACATCCTGTGTGAGGACGGACCGGTAATCGCCGTCAACAAGCCACCGGGGCTGATCTCCCAGGGGGCGCCTGTCGGTGTCCCCAGTCTCGTCGGGCTCGTGAAAGAGTATCTCAAGGCCAAGTACGACAAGCCGGGCGATGTCTATCTGGGAATCCCGCATCGAATTGACCGACCGGTCTCTGGGGTGGTGGTCTTTTCCCGCAATTCGAAGTGTGCTGCCCGACTGGCTGAGCAGTTCGCCGAGCGGCAGGTAAAAAAAACCTACCTCGCGGTCCTGCAGCGACCGCCCACCGACAATCAGGGAACGCTGACTGACTGGCTTTATCGCATTCCCAACGAGCCCCGCGTGATTGTCTGTGGCCCGGATCAGCCCGATTCCCGACAGGCCGTGTTGCATTATCGGGTGGTGGCTCGGCATCAGGGGCGGGCGCTCGTCGAGATTGATCTGGGAACGGGCCGGATGCACCAGATTCGTATTCAGTTTGGCAGCCGGGGAACCCCCATTGTTGGCGACCTGCAGTACGGCGCGACGGTGCCCTTCCCCGGATTTCGCTTGGAAGACCCCCGCGATTCACCCATTGCCCTGCATGCCGCCCAGCTGACAATCCAGCATCCGATCCGGTACGAGCCACTGGAAATCCGGGCTCCCGTGCCGCGTCCTTGGCGTGAATTCGGGTTTCCGGCAGTGAACTCCGGCAGTGAAATCCGGCAGTGAAATCCGGCAGTGAACTTCTGTTTGTTTTGTATGAAGTCTCGCTCGCGAAGCGTGCCCCGCCGCAGTGGGTCGGATAGGCTGCGGTAGAGAACCCAGGAATTTCCGCAGAACGTACCATGACTGTCAAAACCGCCTGCTTCCCTGCCGTCGCAGAACATGCTGACCTCTTGTCGGCCAGCGGTGATGGGGTGATCGGCCACCCTCACGAACATGCCATGGCGGAGATTTCTGCGTGGATCACGCGGCAAATGGCCCGCCAAGCGGAATGTTCGGTCATCATGGTTTGCACAGGGAATTCCCGGCGGAGCATTCTCGGTGCGACCATGGGAAACATTGCTGCGGCGACACTGGACCTGCCCGTGCGGTTCTTCAGCGGAGGAACGACCCCGTCAGCCTTCAACCCTCGTACGATTCGGGCGCTACAGGCGATCGGTGTCCAGATTACGGCCACCGTAGAGCAGGCTGCCGAAGGAACTGCGGAGGAACCGAATCCCCGTTATCTGATCCGCTGGGGGGCGGGCGAACAATCCTTCGCCATCGAGTTCTCGAAAACATACGACGACCCTGCGAATCCTCAGCACGATTTCGCGGCGGTCATGGTCTGCACCGATGCGGAACAGAATTGCCCGCTGGTGCTGGGGGCCACCTTGCGGGTCGGCATGCCGTTTGAAGACCCCAAGGAGTTCGACGGTCAACCGATCGAAGCTGAACAGTATGCCGCCCGCCGGGACGAAATCGGTCGTGTTCTGTTTCAAACCCTGCAGCGAGTTCGCCGACCGATGGCCGCTCCGTAAAACCGGTCCCAGAATGCTCCGTTACGGGTCACACAAGGCGGGGACCAACGGCAGGGGCCGTGAATGAAGTGGCATCCCCGTTCGCGAATGCCCTCTAGCGACTTGTTTCGTTTGTTTCGCGGTTGACAGCTGATTTCTCCAAGACGTATGGTCTCATGAGCCGATATTGATTGGTTGTGTCCTTCTGATCGGGTCAGCATGTCCCAGCAGCCCCGCCCGCCTTCCGTAATCAGCACTCCGCCAGGTGGAGCTTGGGATCGGCGCAGTGTACTACGGTGGGGTGTTCTCGGCGGGTTAACCCTCCCGCAAGTGCTGCGCGCGAATGCCGCAGCCCCCGTTGATAAACGACAGAACTCGGTGATTCTGCTGCATATGCGGGGCGGTCCATCCCAGCTGGATACGTGGGACATGAAGCCGAACGCCCCGGTGGAATACCGGGGGGAGTTCAAACCGATTCCGACCGTTGTGCCGGGAATTGATCTGTGCGAGTGGTTGCCCCGATCGGCGGCAATCATGGATAAATGGTCGATCATCCGCAGTCTGGAGCACCCCCAGGAATACGGGGATGTCAGCCACTCGCGAGGGGATCAGGTGGTGTTTACCGGGCATGCTCCCGGCATTAACGAGAATGTCAACACCCACCCCAGCGTCGGATCGGTCGTCGCCCGTCAGTTGCAGGATCGGGATCGGTCGATGCTGGCCTATGTCATGGTGCCCCGGATGATTCCGGGGACCGGACCGGCGTATCTGGGAGCGAAGTGCGCCCCGTTCGAAACCCTGGCAGACCCGGCAAATCGGGGGCAGAAGTTCGAAGTCCCCAATCTCAGCATCCCGGCTGAGGCGACGGGGCGGGCGACCGACCGCCGTTCACTGCTGAGTTCACTGGACGGGATTCGCCGGGATCTCGACCGCAGTGGACTGCTGGAAGCCACGGACACTTATCAGCAACAGGCCTGGGAACTGGTGACGGGCCAGCGAGTGCAACGGGCGTTCGACCTGGATGCCGAGCCGCAATCCGTTCGCGACCGTTATGGTTATCCCGAGAAATACACGCCCCGCATGCGAGCGGGGGGCGATAACCCCGGCTGGAATCAACGTTTGCTGCTGGCCCGGAGGCTCGTGGAATCGGGAGTCCGACTGGTCACCGTCGATGTTCGCTGGTGGGACACCCATGATGACAACTTCTGGTCCCTGAAGAACGGGTTTCTGCCGCCGTGGGATCAGTGCTACTCTGCACTTATCGAGGATCTGGACCAGCGCGGTCTGCTGGATACCACGCTGGTCGTTGCGTGGGGAGAGCACGGGCGGACCCCGCGGATCAACGGCACCGCCGGACGCGATCACTGGATGAGCGCGTTCAGTGCCGCCCTGGCTGGAGGGGGCGTGAAAGGGGGCCGGGCCATCGGAACCACGGACTCCAAGGCGGAAACGGTCAAAGAAAATCCGAAACACCCCCAGGACGTACTGGCGACGATCTATCGCCATCTGGGTGTTGATCCTGACGTGTCGTACCTTGACCACGCCGGTCGCCCGATTCCGGTCTTGCCGTTTGGGAAACCGGTGGATGAGCTGTTTTGAGATCACTGAGCGGGGCATTGAAACCCGCCGTACCGCGTACCTGGCGGACCCTCGTCTTGAGCCATTTCGTGATATATGGGACGATTCCGCGCTGTCCCGCCCCCTTTTGGATCCACCCTGTGCCGCGGTTTCGCCAGCTCATTGATCGCGCACGCGTCGCACTGGCTGTGGCAGCTATGGGGCTGGGGCTGGCTGGTTGCCAGACCTCATCAGTCCCCAAGATTTCCAGCCTGCCCCGGCAGTGTGAAGTGAACCTGCCACATCTGACCGTCCGGTCCGATGTCGAGATCCATCGAGAAGACCCGTTTCTGCAGGATCTGCTCAACCTCGGAAAGGAAGTCCGGGCCACGCTTCATTTGCCCCCGGCCAAGCGTCCCGTAACGGTATATTTGTTCCGCGACGAGGCCCGGTATGTGCGATTCATGCGGGACCGGCACCCCGGCTTACCAGCCCGACGAGCATACTTCATTGGCACATCCAAAGAGTTGATGGTTTACGCCTTCTGGGGTGACAAAACGATGGAGGATCTGCGACACGAGTACACCCATGGGGTGCTGCACGCGTCCTTGAAAACCGTACCACTCTGGCTCGACGAAGGGCTCGCGGAATATTTCGAAGTGACCCCCACCGGTCCGATCGGCTTGAATCGGGATCACGCCGAGAGTCTTTCGCTGGCGGTCCACAACGGCTGGAAGCCCGACCTGCGTCGCCTGGAGCAAGTGGACGACGTCAGCCAGATGCAGCGTGGCGACTACCAGGAGGCCTGGGCATGGGTCCATTACCTGTTGCAGGGCTCGCCCGATGGCCCCAGGCAACTGATGGACTATCTGAAGGCTTTGGAGGATGCGGCCGTGGCCCCCGCGCTGGCGTCACGGCTGGAAGCGGATCTGCACGAATCAGAACAACGGCTGGTCGTACACGTGGCGGGGCTGGGACTCAGTGCGCTGACCAGTCACCGGTCACCGCCGGGAAAGCCTGAACATGCAATCGCCCGATGAGATTTTCGATCTTTGCGATGAGCAGGATCGCGTGATTGGCCAGGCCCGTCGG
The DNA here is from genome assembly GCA_003671275.1 of Planctomycetota bacterium. Taxonomy (GTDB): domain Bacteria; phylum Planctomycetota; class Planctomycetia; order Planctomycetales; family Planctomycetaceae; genus TH-plancto1. The sequence goes on from QWPB01000061.1 coordinate 23,765, forward strand.
GCCGATGTGCACGCGAATCACTGGCTGCACCGGGCGGTTCACGTCTGGATCATCCGCAGCGATAACCGGCTGGTCGTTCAGCGACGCTCCGGCAGTAAAGATGAATATCCGCATGGCCTGACCTCATCGGCCTCGGGGCACCTCGATACCGGTGAGGATTACCTGACCGCTGCCCGCCGCGAATTAGGCGAAGAGCTGGGGTTGCGGGATTGTGTTCTGGAGTACGCAACCAAGCTCCCCGCCAGTGCCCGTACCGCCTATGAGCATACCGTGCTCTACATGGGGCGCACCGATGCGGATCTATTCCCGCATCCCGGGGAAGTCGCGGGGCTGGAACTCTACACCTGGGCCCAATTGCAAGCGATGTTGACTGCGGGGGACGCGGTGATCACCCCCCCGTTCCGCCAGCTACTGGAATGGTATCTCACGCGGCAGAATGCCGACTAACAGCCTGTTGAAGAACGCCGCAGGATAGACTTCCGGCCTGTCCCACGTTTTTCTGCGGACTGCTAAGCCCCCGCTTTACCGCCCACTGGGCATACGGGCTACTGGGCCAGACTCGGCCGCTTCAGCTCCCGAGGCAACCGGTACACCGTCACGGCGTTCTCCGACCACAGCTTGCGTCGATCCGCCAGTGGACGGTTCTCCATGATCGTGGTCAGTGCTGCGACCCATTTCGAGAGGGGAGCCCCCAGCAGGCAGACCGGCCAATCCCCACCAAAAACCACTCGATCGGGTCCGAATGAATCGAGACAGTGGTTCACTACGGGAGCCAGGTCGGCCACGGTCCAGCCCGCCTGCGCCTTGGCAATAATCCCCGAGATTTTGCAGAAGACATTGGGCCGTTGAGCCAGAGCGGCGATTTCCCGCTTCCAGGCAGCGGGGTCATGGCTGGGAGGGGCCGCACCCGCCACAAAGGCATTAATATCGGCGTTGCCGCAATGATCGAGGACAAACCGCGTCTCGGGGCATTTTTCTGTCAGCTGTCGGGCATCCGCCAGTTCACCGGGGCGCATGCACAGATCGAAGTTCACACCGAGCTTTCCTAGCAGTTGAACCCCTTGGACAAACTCGGGGCGCAGGCAATGGCCAGCCGGAGTGGAGTCCCCGTGCAGTACCTGCCGTACACCCCGGACCTGTCCCGAGGCGACATGTTTTTGGATGTAGTCCGCGAACTGCGGAGCATCGGGCCGCCCACCGATGACAGCCCCGACCATCGGATGTTGTGGTTCGCGGCACAGACCAATCACGAACTCGGCTTCCGCATCGTGCTGTTCTGGTGCCACATCGACTTCCATGTAGACCGTGCGCATCAGCAGACCGGTCGTCGCCGCCGCATACTCCTGTGAGCGATAGTCATGCTTCAGCACGTCCGGCGCACCGGCCAGCCAGGGCAGTGTTTGACGCGACAGATCCCACAGATGCTGATGAGTATCCACAATCAGACTGCGGGCATCCTCCGCGGCATGCAAACCCGGCGGCATCCAGCAGGCTGCGCCAGAAGCCAAGATGGTTGACTGCAGAAACTGACGGCGTGTTGCTGACATCTGAAACCCCGAATCCAAGGATCAATTCACTGCCACACATCAGAGCAGATGGATTCCAGGAACTCAAAGGTACGAGAGGTTCCGGCCCCAGAAAGGGAAGACGTACCGGCGGTCAGCGGGGAATGGGACTCAGTGGACGTACTCGCAGTTCTGTTCGCCTTCGGTGACTTCGCCCAGCACGTACGCCGTTTCGTTCTGGCTTCGCAGATGCTCCAGCATGCGATCGGTGAGATTCTTTCGCACGATGAAGACCATCCCGATCCCCATGTTAAAGACCCGGAACATCTCTTCGCGGTCGATCTGTCCCAGTCCCTGAACCCAGCCAAACACCGGATTCGGATCCCAGCTGGAACGGTCGATGCGGATCGCACAGCCCTCGGGGAGCAGCCGGGTGATATTATCTCCCAGCCCCCCGCCCGTGATGTGGGCAATGGCCATCAGATCGATCCCCGGAATAAACTTCGCCATCACGCTGGCGGTGAGCGAAGCATAAATCCGCGTGGGACGCAGCAACGCTTCAGCCACTGTCTGGCCGAGTTCCGGCACATGGTCGTCGATCTTCTTCTGCCCGGCCCCGAAGACCGCCTTGCGGACCAGGCTGTAACCGTTGGAATGAAAACCGGTACTGGGGACCCCGATCAGGACGTCGCCCGGGCGAATCGAGGCCCCGGTCAGCAACTTGTCCTTCTCAGCCACCGCCACACAAAACCCGGCCAGGTCGAAATCGTCCACGCTGTAGACGTCCGGCATAATCGCCGTTTCACCGCCGAGCAAAGCCGTGCCCGCCTGCACACATCCGTCGGTGACCCCCTTGACGATCTGGGTCAGCCGGTCGGGGTTGTCCTTCCCCATGGCGACATAATCGAGGAAGAACAGCGGCTCAGCACCCAGACACAGGCAGTCATTGACACACATGGCGACCAGATCGATGCCGATCGTGTCATAAACCCCGGCCATGTGGGCCACCTTGATCTTGGTACCCACGCCGTCAGTTCCCGAGACCAGTACGGGGTCGCGGTACTTGTGCGTGGCATCCTGCAACTTGAACAGGCCGGCAAACCCCCCTGGCAGCGGCATCACACGCGGCGTATTCGTCCGGGCGAGCAGCGCCGGAATGCGGCCCATGGCCTGCTCGTAGAGTTCAAGATCAACACCGGAATCGCGGTACGACAGGGCCATGGTTGCAGTCTGACAGGGGCGGGGCGGAGACCGAAAGCGGATCGGGACCGGTGGAACATGACTTGTCCGACCGATTCAGCCAGCGAACTCTCCGACAGTCGTCACTTTGGCCGATCCCTGCGAAAATCGCAACATTGCCGCCCACAGATCGGCTAATCTCGATCAATGGGACTGCGATTCCCGTGATCGACACGTGCGAGTTTCGGCTTATCAGCGAAAATCACGGGTCCGTTTCGTACTGGGTCCGTTTCGTACTCAGATCAGTTCCGCGATCGGACGGCCTTCCGGCAACACGGGTAGCGGACGGCGAGCCTGATCGTAGAAGACATGCTGATAATCCACGCCCAGGGTGTGATACATCGTCGACAGGACACAGCCTGGCGAATAGGGCTTTGAGATCGGATATTCGGCCTTGGAATCGGTAGCCCCGATGACCTGCCCCATTTTCAGGCCCCCGCCCGCAAACAGCACCGACATCGCCCCCGGCCAATGATCGCGACCGGCCCCGCCGTTGATTCGCGGCGTCCGCCCGAATTCACCAAAGGCCATCACCAGCACATCGTTGGCCAGTCCTCGCGCTGCCAGATCACCCACCAGGGCAGCCACCGCGGTGTCGTACTTGGGAAGCAGGTTGGTCTTCAACTGGTTGAAGTTATCGCCGTGGGTGTCCCAGCCACCCCCCGCCTGAATGGTCACGTAACTGACCCCGGCCTCCACGAGCCGTCGCGCCAGCAGACAACTCTGTCCCAGATCGTTTCGGCCATACTGATCGCGTAGAGTCGCTTCTTCCTGTGAGATGTCGAAGGCCCGGAGAGCCTTTTCGCTGACAACCATCTCCAGGCCGTCCTGGTAAAACTTGTCGAGTTGAGCCAGATCCCCGGCGGCATCGATGTCGCGACGGATCGTGTCGACTTGCGAGAGCAGGCTGCGACGATTTTCCAGCCGCGACAGATCCATCCGGCTGTTGAGTTTCAGGTTTCGAACCTTGAACCCGGCATTGTTGGGATCATCCTCCGGGGCAAACGGATTGTGCGAAGCCCCCAGGTAGGCCGCTTTGCCCAACCCCAGGTTGCGGGGCAGATTGACATACGAGGGCAAGCCATCTGAGTTGGCTCCCTTCAACTGGGAGACGACCGATCCGCAGGCGGGGTAAATGTTGTTGTTGACTTCAATGGTCGGCTGCCAACCGGTCAGCATCCACTGCGACCCCATGCCATGCCCGGCATTGGTGTGAAAGGCCGATCGGACGATCGACATTTTGTCCATCATCTGAGCCTGCCGGGGCAGATGCTCGCCAATGTCGATCCCCGGCACGTTGGTGGGAATCGGACGGAATTCCCCGCGATACTCCAGCGGAGCCCCCGGCTTCAGATCGTACATGTCGATATGACTGGGCCCCCCCGCCAGCCAGACCTGAATCACGGATTTCTTGGGACGTTGCCCGTCCGCACCGAGCGCCTGTTGCTGAGCCCAGGAGGCCATCGACAGCCCCCCCAGCGCCAGTGATCCCACCTGCAGAAACCCGCGTCGCGAAACCCCATCGCAAGTCCGGGCACCCGGCAGTTCCCAATGCAACATGTTGCCGACCCTCAATGCTCGCTGGCGACACCCGAAGAAAACCCAGACCATGCAGTTTAATCGACCGTCGCTGATGCGTTCCAGCGGGAAATCTCCCTTTGGGGGAGAAACGTTGATAATCCCAGATCGATGTGACCAGCGCCCCAATACCCGATCCACGGGATCGAGAGTCTAACCCCGATCACCGCAGATCGACGACGTTGCCACGACAACGCTCGCTCGTCCCTCCCACTTGTTCCTGCGTCACCCAAACTTCCCTAGCGATGTCTGGGCCATCGATGAAGAACAGTGGAGGTCAAGCTGTCGCTTAGTGATAACGATTAAAAGGTAGCGGAGAAAATGGACATTTTACGACTCCACTCCCCCTGCATTTTTGACAAGCTTTCTTGACTCCTCGTTGTTGAAACTGATCCTTGCCTGTGAGCTTGTTGGTTCCGACCTTGACCATTTCTTTGACGGAGATCGTGCCCGTGCTGCGGCAGACCCCGCATTCCACCTTGCCGGTTCCTACACAGCATGTGGGGAGCAAATCGACGGCGAATGTCGGATTGGCTGCCTGCCCGAAGCCAAAGTTGTGATAGCGTTTTGTCACTTCAACTCGTGCCACGGAGTCAGCCATCCGCGAATGGATCATTTCAGGCGTCACGACGTTCTTCTCTGTCCTCCGCATCGCTCGAAATTCAGGGAGATGCTTTTCGACGAACGCGTCAAGTACAGCCGTGGGGATTGTTGGAGTCAGTCCCCGGTCCAGCGATCCCAAGGTGGTTGACATGCCAATTACGTTTCCCGCTCCGTCGCAGACCGGTCCCCCGCTGAATCCAGGATTGGCAATTCCCTGATAGAGCAGTAGTTGGGAATAGTGTGTCGTATTGGGAATCGGGCTGAGTTTGAACTGTCGCGTGGCAAGCGGACTGCTGCTGATCCGTGAGGAGAACCCCAACTGAGTGACGGAATCGGATGCTGGCGGAGTCACAGCAGAAAACGGCAACGAGGAAGCGTTTTCGTTGGGAAGCTTGAGGATTGCCAGATCATGCACCACGGAGATCACCAGTGGTTCCACTTCGACGGGGGCCGCTGAACCCAGCGTGACTGTAATCGAGTTGGCATCAAGCACCAGATGAGCGGCGGTCAACAGATATCCGGGATGCACAACAAAGCCGGTTCCCGAACTGGCTGGTGCGTTGACGGCAGTCTGATCGAATCGCGTACGAGCCTCTTCGGCCTGGGACAGTGTCAGATTGGTGTACCGCCAGCCCGGTGTACGGGGGGCTCGACTCGCACCACTCCCCGCTGTCAGGTCCGCATAGAACGATTGAATCGCCTTCTCGTCGGTCTTGCCGAGGTACACTCGCCCCTTTTTGATCTGCTCCACCAGCTCCGACACATTATGCAGAACATGAGGAGAGTCGGGGTCTTCTTTGTTCAGGTCATTCCAGAGAACGAGGGCCTCCTTGTAGCGTGCCTGTCGAACATAGATCAGTGCCAGGTTGTTAACGACACAGCTGAGGTCGGGAGACCTTACGAGAATCTGTCGGAAGTGTCCCTCTGCGGCCTTAAAGAACTCCTTCCATTCCTTGGGGCTATTGGGCGTCTCGGGGCCGAGCGGAGAATTCAGGATACCCAGGACGAAGTCCGCTCGTATTCCAGCGCGATCCTTCTCGCTCGCTTCCTGAAAGGCTTCCTTCGCCGTCGCATGATTGCCCGCTTGCATGTATGAAACGCCCCGTTCGATCAGGCTGTCCGCTTCTGCTGCACGGCGCTGGGCCTCATCGAATTCAATCCAAGTCGGTCCCTGTCGCACCATGTTCGTCTGTTGATAATCGCGGTACTTGACCAGATCCTTGGTGACTCTCGCGAGCTGTTCTGAACTGAGTTTTTCTGAGGCCAACAAATGTTCCAGTATCTCAATCGACTGCCCACTCTTGGGGAGTAATCGTGCGCGGGTGAGTGTAGAGTCGATTCGCCGATCAACAGCCGTGCGTCCTGGGAACGGAGTGCTGGACTGCCCGTGGACAACGGGCAACTGAAGTGACGCAGGATGTAGTGTCCACAGCAAGGCGATCCAGCACAAACAAAATCGGCAACGAACCATGGAATTGGCACTCCAGCTTAAAGATCAACCAACGAAACCCAAGCGGGCAACAGACCCGCCAGGCGACGGATTCCTTGTACTGTATCCAACGCCGTCAGTCAACGTGCAGGCTGGTAGCTCGGACGCTGTCTTGAGCGTCTGGTTGACGCCGGATCAGGAGGATTGGTCCTGCATATCCTCTTGTTTCTCTTCACCCCAGACCTCCCAAGCGATGTCTGGACTATCCCGCTATGTATTACCTCACGGACTCACTGCTGGGCAAGCCAGCAGTGCCACACTCAAATTCCCACCGAAACCAATATCACTGGGAGTGAACGGTCACTGAGTCGATGAGCGTCACGGGACGTTCCTCCATGACAACAGCTGCGTGGCCACGATCATCTTTCAGTAGAGTGGCGCGTAAAAACCAGCCTGGACGCGTAGGCCGACCGTTGGGTGCCATGGGCGGGGCAATCATGTTCGCACTGGCAACATAGATTCCACTTTTCTGTTTAACAATAGACACCACCTTGGAGTTTCCGATAATCACTTTTCCATCAGGTGTCTTAATCGAAAATGTTAATAATATGCGGTCATTTTTTTCGGGAAACGTCGAATCCCGAGAGAGTGACGGTTGAGAACGACGGAACTGGTAGCGGAGACTTATTTTTTCTCCCCGTCGGCACGAATCGACAGGTTGGCCACTTTTCAGGATGATGGCGAGCGACTCATCCGTAATCTCTGGCAGAATCCGGGGAATGTCAACTTGTTTCGAAATGACGGGCTTCACAATCGCCGGTGGCCTCAGATCGGGGAGTTGCTGTAATTCATCATTTGGTGGAGAACACCCACAGAAAACAACAAGAGAGAACCCTAGAAAGTCTTTCATGCGAACATACATGGCATCCCCTCCCAAAATTCCCCAGCAAGGAAATGAGTGGGCCAGCGATTGCACTAGCCCACTACCATGAAGCCTATTCCGGGTCGCCGATCGTGATAACATTAGCGGTTTTCATCACCAATGAGCCACTGGACGTATCGTAGAGTCTTACCGCCGCCAAGTCCGAGGGTATCCATCCATTCGCAGAAGCTTCGAAATCTTCAGTCCACATGGTCTCCTCTTCCCAAGTAAAAGATTTCGAATCCATGATGATGTCTTGCCAGTCGTTGGTAGTATGGACCAGCTGTACTTGTCCAGTCGCATTTTCAGCACCAGTGCCTGAACTCGAGATCGTAGCGGATGTCGTATAGACAGAAGACACTTCAGGGCTCGTGATGGTCCAACTCCTGAGGATCCCTGCTGAGCTACACACGCACACGACGATGCATTGGAACACGATTTTCGCTGACATTCAAATCTCCCAAGTACTGCACTCAGAACTGACCGGAGGGTTCGCCACTGTGACGATCTCCAATCCCTCTCCAGACAAACAGATCAATTCCCGAGGGAATAAATCGGACGTGACCATCACACAGGAGCAAGTTGACCCCCCCTGGATGAAAACTCCCCGGAGACATAATCCCGCTTTGGAGATTCCAATTGTTCGAACAACTCACATCGTTGGGGAATAATGTGTGCGTGTACAAACAGCCTGTTATTCCCTCAATCCATGTTCCCCCGACAATTCCTAGTGCTCTGGTGCGATTTTCGGCCGCTATCCGGCAGGCAGCAATCAACAGCTCCAGCTGACTTGAGTCTTGATAGTGCATTGGAGTTTCATACATTCGTGACTTCCACGAAGAGGGACCAATTGCTTCGGAAACGACCGCCGTAGTGGAGAGTCCATCAGTTATTTCACGGAAAGTCAGCCGGCTGCCATTCCCAATCGTTCCATTGAAACCATGCCTCAGAAAACCATGCCCAAAATTTCCGACGTAGCTGGTTCGCCCTGGATATTCTTCGAGATCGGGGTCCGAGGGACATTCGTAGAGATTGGGGCGGTCGCTTCCGAGGCCTCCGTAAAATGGAAACGGTTCATACTTTGTTAGCAATTTGCCTTGTTCGATTTGCGGAAGAATTGATACCAGAAACGAGTGCGGCGCTAAGCTGTTGAGCGGGATACATCGATGGATTGATTCGTAATTGTGTATGGCGACGCCGATTTGCCGCATCTGAGACGTACACTGCGTGCGACGCGCTGCTTCCCGAGAAGCCTGTACCGCCGGAAACAATAAGGCGAGTAGTATGCCAATCACCGACAACGTGACTAGCAACTCAATGATCGTAAAGCCCGTGGATAGCGATAATGGTCGCTGTCGCGAACGAACCACGAAATGTTTGGGTGAAGGACAAGATGCCATGAGCCACCATTGAAAAATACTCCCTTGATTGTGCAGAGGGAGGGGGGGGGCTTGTCAATAGGAACAAGTGACAATTTGTTTGTCGCGGATATTTTATGTTCGGGATGTGTCAAAGGGGGAGAAGTGTAAAGCATTTCGAAAGCCCGTCCTCGGCCCCTGCCCCGGTTGCCTTCCTGGTGTGGGTCGTGGACAATCCTTGGCAGAGGGGGTCTGCCGTCGTTGACCCCTGTGGTGTGGAGCCGGGTGGAAATGGCGATCCGTTCTAATCATTATGACGCCGCCTTCGAGGCGTACCTGCTCGCCACGGGGCGTCCGTTTGTGGCGATTGATGAAGCTCGCCGCGCCCAACTGGCGGAAGTCTCGCTCAAATCGATGGATTTTATCGTCGATGGGGGCTCGCATCGGTTGCTGCTGGATATCAAGGGGCGGCGGTTTCCGACGGGCGGTTCGTCGGGAAATCGCTGGGAATGCTGGGCGGACGAAGACGATATTGCCTCGCTATTGCGGTGGGAAACGGTCTTCGGAAACCAGTACCGCGCGGCCCTGGTGTTTGCGTATCACATTACGGATTCGCAGTGGCATCCCCTGCATCCCGTTCGCTGGGAATACGCCGGACGGGTCTACGCGTTCTATGCGGTCTGGGTTCGAGACTACGCCCGCCAGATGCGGACGCGATCTCCCCGCTGGGCCACCGTGGCCCTTCGCAAGCCTGACTACGCCCAGCTGCGCTGTCCTTGGGAAGAGTTCTCGCGAGGGGTTTGAACGCCCGTTGGGATGTGCGTGCGTCCGGGAAGGGGCGTCCGCCTCGTGTGGGCTGTGACGCGGTTCGCTATCATGCAGGCTGGTCACCCCTGCGGGGGTATTCCGGAGCCCCCTGGCCCGTCCTGCTGAATCCATGAGCGTCTCCGAAGTTCTGGTTCTGATTCCCTGCCATAGTCTGGAAGATTTCCCGTCGGAGTTGGGTGAAAAGCCCGCGGGCAGTCTGCTCAATGCCTTTGCCGTGGCATGGCATCCGGCATGCCTGCTGGAAACACGGAGCTTGCCTCGCTGGCACCGGGCAGATGACCAGATTGTGGCCCAGTCGGACCGGCTGGTGATTGTCCCGATGTCTTGCGATGAGTCGATTACCTCGGAGTGGGTGCAGGTCTCCCAGTCGACCGGGGCCAAGGTGGTCCGCGGGCATCATGAACGCGGCTCCATGCTCGCCGCCACCTTAGCCCAGCTGGAAAATCCCCCCGCCATCGATGCAGATCTGGCCAACGACTTCATGGCCCTGGGAACCTGCTGGCTGTGGACCGAGCTGTTGACACGGCATATGCGGAACTATGCCAGTCTGGACGAAGTCCGCATGAAGGACGAGATTTTGGCCGCTGCCGAGGCCGCCATCGCGGGAGACGCCCAGACCACCCGGACCCATCTTAAGCACGCCTTTGAAATGCTGCTGGAGGGGCGGGAGCGGTTCTATCCCGTTCCGTGTTACCTTCTGGATCTTTGCCTGGCGGGCCCGGCGGTCAACGTTCCGGCCCTTGAGACGCTACTCCACGATACCGTCCCCACCAACATCCTGCTGATGGGGCAGGACTTGGACGGGCTGGTTCGAAATACACCCGCTTTCGGCGAATCACTGCGTACCGCAGTGGTCCAGCGACGCGTGGAATTGATCGGCGGGGACTGGCGGGAAGGGCCGACCCAACTGTCTTCGGTGAATGCAATTCTTGGGTCATTGCAGCGGGGACGCCGGAGTTACATCGAACAGGTGGGCCAGCCTCCGGTCACGTGGGGCCGCCGACGGTTTGGGGTCAATCTGGCCATGCCCCAGTTCTTGAGCCGGGCGGGGTTTCGAGGCGGGCTGCACTTCGTGATGGACGATGGCCTCTACCCCGATGACGAACAGTCCCGACTCCGCTGGCAGGGCCAGGACGGTTCCGTACTGGAAGCGTTCAGTCGGATTCCACTGGCCGGCGACAGTGCCTCCAGCTTTCTTCGTCTGCCGGTGCGACTGGCCGAGTCGATGGACCACGATCATGTGGCTGCGGTCTGTTTTGCCCGCTGGCCCGATTTGCGGACCCCCTGGCTCGACGACCTGCGACGGATGGCCCGTTATGCCCCGGTGCTGGGTTCATTCATTACCTTTGGCGAGTTCTTTCAGTCGACCGACACTCGCGACCGCTACCATGACCAGAGTGGCGCGGATTACCTCTCTCCCTTCCTTGTACAAGCGGTGGCCCGTCAGGAAGTCGACCCCATCCGACGCTATTCCCGTTCCCGTTTACAGCGGATGCGGCTGGAGCGGGCGGAGTGGTGCCAGCATCTGGCACAACTGCTCGGTCAGCCGCCGCTGACGACAAGCTCAAACGAACTGGAAGACCGACTGGACCAGTCCGGGCCGGATATCCCGGAGACACCGGATACCACGCTCGATGCCGACCTGGCCGCCCGAGAAGCTCAGGCGGTGGCTGCTCTTCAGCCACTCCTGACCGGAGCGACCGCGCGTCCGGGAGTGGTCGTCGTGAACACGCTGTCGTTCGCTCGGCGAACGCTGGTGGAGTGGCCTGAGAGGCTGGGGTTCCCGACGGTCGGCGGGTCCGTTGTCTCGATCGCCTCGCGTGCGGAGCGCAGCACGGTACTGGTTGATCTGCCTCCATCCGGGTTTGTCTGGCTCGCTGCGGATGGAGCCCCGCCGCAGTCAATCCCCAAGCCCCAGCGGTCGGGAGCCTGGGCCGAGGATCTGGCGCTGGGGAACGAGTTCTGCGATCTGCGGATCAGCGAAGAGACCGGGGGGCTGATGGAACTGCGCACACCGACCCTGTTAGGGAACCGGCTGAGCCAGCAGTTGGCCTATCGCTTTCCGACGCAGCGTACGGTCAAAAGCGGGGAAGGTGACGAGGCGGTTGAATCCACGACCTACTATTCGGTCATGCAGCGGGAAAGTCACCGGGTGATTGAGTCCGGTCCCGAACGGGCTGCCGTGGAAACTACCGGCCAACTGGTCGATCCTCAGAATCTGACGCGTTTGCTGGCCACCTTTCGCCAGGTGATTCGTATCGGCAGTGGGCGGCCATTAATCGAGATCGAGTTCGAAATCACGCCGGCGAAACCACTGGAGGGTGAACCTTGGACGAACTACTTCGCGGCTCGCTGGGCGTGGAAGAACGAAGAGGCCGCCCTCACGAAGGGGGTGCTGCAAGCCGCTCAGCCCGTTCTTGGGGAGCGGATCGAAGCTCCAGACTATCTCGAAATCGCCGATGGGCAAGGGCGGCTGGCGCTGCTGGCTCCGGGAACGCCGTTCCATCGCCGGACCGGCCCCCGGATGCTCGACACGTTACTGCTGGTTGCGGGTGAATCGACCGATTCACAGACCGTGCGGATTGCTCTGGACCAGCCGTTTCCGATGCAGGCCGCGCTCTCTTCGCTGACCCCACCACTGGTGATTCCGGTCACTCACGGCCCCCCGGCGTCGGGTGAATCCGGCTGGTTCTTTCATGTCGGGGCCAAGAATGTCGTGCTGCTGCGGCTGCTACCGACACCCACCGGAACACGGGGATGTGTGGTCCGGCTGCTGGAGACGGAAGGCCGGGCCAGGGCCTTTAAGCTCACCGCATTCCGGACCCCCACGACTGCCCGGCAGATCGACCTGCAGGGGCAGACCATCAGTACGCTGGGCATCGATCCGGATGGCGGAGTGATCCTGGAGATCGCAGCCTATGAAGTTCTGGAAGTCGAACTCAACTGGTGACCCGCTCGACGAACACTTGGGAAAAGAGTCCGAACCAAGAATTCGGGAGCCCCGGTTGGGGGGGCCCGAACGGATCGCAGGAGTGTCCTGGCGGCGGTGATTCTAACGCGTGAAGCCCACGTAGAAGCTGAAGACCCGGCGGTTGTCTTCTTCCTGGTCAACCAGCGGCCAGGCGAAGTCAAACGCGATCGGAGCGGGCCCCATTGCGGGGATCACGAGGCGAAAACCGAAACCGGCGGACACGCGGAAATCATCAAAGCCGATATTCTTCTCCACCGTACCGAAGTCAGTAAAGACCACCGTTCGAATCTGATCATTGGCGGTGATCGGCATCATGTATTCCACAGTGCCCAGAGCCATCCAGTTCCCCCCGACCCGCACACCGTTTTCACGCGGAGTCACTCCCCGGAATGCAAACCCTCGGAACAGCGAGTAGCCCCCGCCGTAGTACCGCTCGAAGATCGGCGTGTCATCACCCGACCAGGACCACGCACCGTGAACTTGCAGGATATGCTTGCCGAAACCATCCGCCCGCTCGTACAGGGTGAAGTACTGGGAAGCCGAAAGTTCGACGCGCGGGTAGTTGAATTCCCCGAATGCCTGCTCGAAGGTCCCTTCGAGGAAGTGTCCTTCCGATGGCAAGAACGAGTTGTCCCGAGTGTCGTTGGATAGAGTAAAGGCCACCGTGGAAAGGAAGTTGTTTCCTTTCACATCCTGCAGATCCTGCGGGGCCACGGCCGGGATGCTACGGATTTTCACATCTTCCAGCCGGAGCGAAATGTTCGCCGACCAGTATTCGTTCAGGATCTTGCCGATGCTGAAGCGGCCCCCCAGTCGGTCTTCCACCCATTCGTTGTAGAACCGGTTAAAATAGAAGCCGCTGACGCCAACGTTGAAGTCCGACCTCATGAAGTACGGGTCGCTCCAACTCAGCATGTAACGACTGACCTGGTCACCGGGCTGAGCCTCTAGGCGGAAGCTCTGGCCGGCTCCGCGCCAGGCGTAACCGTTGACGATGTCGGACCAGCTGCGGGGAGGCCGCAGAATGTCAAAGTTGTCTTCCTGCAGGACAGCCGAACCGACCACTCCGTTGTTACTGTTGACCCCGGCTCCGATCATGAACCGCCCGGTCCGGCCTTCCGTCACATCGATATCGAAGTCGACGTAACCCGGCGGCGGGGCGGTTCGTCCGAAGGTCGTTCCGCCCAGCGGATCTCCCGAACCATTGGCACCGCTACTGAGATCACCCGGCACCGGGCGACCATACCCGTCGATACTCTGCCCCCGAGGGACCGAGTCTGATTGCCCTCGGGCAAACGCCACGTCTTCCGCACTGGGACCGATCAGCTCGGACTGACCTCGAACAATCAGATCCGGGTCCTCCACATAGTTGAACAGCCCTTCGGGGTCGACGTGGTAGAGTGCGGGCGGCACATACTTCGCACGAGCTTTGGACGGCAGGGAAGCGGATGGTCCGGCTTTTGTGGAGTTCAATGGAGAGCGGGGCGTGCGATTCACCGCCGGAGCATTCACGACGGGAGGGGCTGCCATCGGGTGAACCGGAGTGGCCCCTTGAGTCGTGGTGTGGGGTTGATCCTGAGACCGGATCGCGATGGCGGAACCTTCGGAATCCCGCAGGGGAGACGGACGAGCGGTCGTCCGGGCAACGCGTTGCTCGCGAAGGCTGTGGCCGTATCCGGCAGTCGGCTGATAGGGGCGTTTCTCTCCGAAGAAGCTCTCGTCGAAGCTTTGTCCCCGCAGGATCTCGCCCAGCGGATCGTCTTCCGCAGCCAGCGTGTAGTCCCGACCATCGACCGGCACAATTTCAAAGGTGGCTGGCTCTGCCGGATCCCACAGCTGACTGCGCATCACGCGGGCCCGGGCCAGATTGATCTTGCGACCATTCGCCAACTGCCCCGGTTTCACCAGGCGGACCACCGGGTTCAGAACCACATCTTCCCGTGTATGCGGGTTGTCACCGCGAAAGTTCACCCGGATATCGCCGACTAGAAATGGCCGGTCTTCGTTAATTCGGTATTCCAGATCGATCACGCCGGGGGTGTCGAGGAAAATCGGGGTCGGCTTCACCTCGGCGAACAGACGGCCCAGTTCATCGTACTGGTCCTTCATCGTGTTCAGATCATGCTGCAGGTGTCGATAGTTGAACGGATCGCCGGGACGCAGCTTGGGATCGTCAAATAGCGTTTCCTCTTCCAGAACCTCATTGCCAATCAGGTCAATATTGCGGATGGTATATCGCTGACCCTCATTCACAACGAAGGTCACATTGACCCACTTGTGGTCCGGGGTCTCTTCGGCACGGTACTCGACCGTCGCATCGAAGAACCCCAGGTTGTTGTAGTATTTCGTGATCGTCAGCACGTCATTTTCGACGGTCTCCGGGTTATAGACCCCACCAAACAACCACAGGATCGGCAGCTTCGAAGCCAGCTTGGATCGCAGTACGCCATCCGGTTCAAAGGTGTTTCCTTCGAATGCGGTCCAGTTCACCCGCGTTTTGGGGCCTTCGGTGATGTTGATGACCACTTCGCGATCATCCGGATGCCCTCCCTGAGAGAGGACGACCTCGGCGTATCGATAGCCCTTCTCGCGATACAGCGACTGGATGCGGGCGACCGCTTCCTTGTTCAGATTGACATCAAACGGCTGGTTCATTCGCAGCCCGGTGTGGGCTTCGAGCTCACTCTTCTTGATTTTCTTGTGGCCAATGAACTGTACCGAACGAATGATCGGTTTCTCGCGGACCATATAGACCAGCACAAGACCCGTATCGATCCGGCGATAGACCGGGCGCACGCTGCTGAACCATTGGGTTCGCCGGAGGGCAGTCACGTCTTCCTGAATCTCGCGGGGGGTGATAATCCGCCCGGATTTGGCTTGCACGTAATGCAGGACCGCATGTTCGGCAATCGTCTTGCGGCCTTCGATGACGACATCGACGATCGGTTCTTCGAGTTGCTGGTCGGCCGAGAACTCCTCGTTGGGCAGATCCGCGGCAATTTCGCCCAGCGGCACCAATTCTTCGATCAGTTCGGGGTTCTGGAACAACTCACGGGAACGGGGAGTGAGCGCTTGCTCCGCGTCCTGGGCAACGATCGGCGTCACCAGGACCAGGAGAAACGCAGCGATTCCCAGCGTCCAGCCCCACCGCCCGGATTGCGATGTGCGGCCATCCGGCATGGCGACAGCAAGCGTCACAGCAGGACTTTCCGAGGGGAGGAGGCAGGGATGAAGCACGACAGACCCCACCGCAGTCGGGTCAGACTTGACCCACGATCTCGTGAGGGGAGCGGAGGGATATGCGAATTTCAGAAATCACTCAAGACGAGTTTCAATGGTCCTCAAGTTCCCGGACGAATCTGCCGAACTGTCGGGCTCCCTCAGAAGGGGGGTGTCCTTACGGCTGAAACGTCGGATTGGACGATGTCAGACCTCGTTCGATGGGCGAAGTTAGCGCCTGTCATGGTGTCCGCCGGGTTGTTTCAATTTCAAGAAAAATCGCCTTCAAGCAGAATCACCGAGTGATCGCTCCTCGGTGGCCTCTTCACGGCAGGTTCTCAGCAGTTGTCGTTTCTGGCATGACCCGTAAGTCGTTCAGGCAACACGGTCCCGGAGATCCCCGATTGTCGACGGGATCAAATTCAAATAGTCTGATGTGATCTTGGGGAGGCAGTCGACAGTAGTTTCCCCGTAAGACGGCCTTTCCAGGCCGTCTCAGCCGGGAACAGTCGATCTCAAACGGCCTGGAAAGGCCGTTCTACCGGGACGTTCATTCCCGCCGCTGGCCTTGGAGTCGTCGGAGTCCGTGATGTCACCCATCGTTTCTACTGGATGTTGTACCGGAACGCACCGGCGGTCGTTCCTGGCGGACCTGGGAATGGGGTTCACGGGGTTGGCGCTGGGGGCCATGCTTTCCCGGGAGGGGATCCTCCGAGCGAATGACATCGAGACCTGGCAACCACCCAGCGGTCAGCCGCACTTCACGCCCCGCGCCCAAAGCGTCATCTGGCTGTTCATGAACGGCGGGATGTCGCACATGGAGAGTTTCGACCCCAAGCCCGAATTGACCAAGTACGCGGGCAAGTCGATTCACGAGACGCCCTACGCCGATACCCAGAATCCCGATAAGTTGAAACTGGCCCGCGTCACGGTCATCAACGACGCCAACGGCCAGCAGCGAAACAAACTCTACCCGTTGCAGATCGGCTATCAAAAGTACGGCGAGTCGGGTATTGAACTCAGCGACTGGGTGCCCCACATGGGCCGTTGCGTCGATGACCTGGCGATTATCCGGTCGATGTGGACCACCGACGACAACCATGGAGCCCAGACGCAATTCCATTCGGGCCGACACATGCTCGATGGAGAGTTTCCGACACTCGGGGCGTGGGTGCATTACGGGCTGGGGGCGCTCAGTGACAACCTGCCGCAGTTCATCTCCATGGGTAACCGCGAGTACTGGAACAAGAAGGATGGCCACTACCTGGGGCCGTCCCACGATGCGATCCCGTTGCGGGTCGATCCGAATAATCCACTCGACTATGGCAAATCGGCCCGGTCCCTGACTGTTGACCAGCAACAGGTCGCCTTTGATCTGGTCGGACGGCTCAATCAACAGCGCGCCGTGGAGTACCCCGACGACCCCGCTCTGGCAGCCCGGATCAAGGCGTACGAGCTGGCCTTCCGGATGCAAACTTCCGTTCCCGAAACCCTGGATTTTGCCAGCGAGACCCAGGCCACGCAGCAGCTATATGGTCTCGATGATCCCGCCACCCGGGAGTTCGGGATGCAGATGCTGGCGAGCCGTCGATTGGTCGAACGGGGGGTCCGATTCATCCAGGTCCAGCACGGTGCAGGCGGTGCCGGAGCGTGGGACGCTCATGGAGGACTCAAGGCCAATCACGAACGGAATTTTAAGGCGGTCGACAAACCGGTGGCCGGACTGATCCAGGATCTGAAGCAACGCGGACTGCTCGATTCCACGCTCGTCATCTTTGCGAGTGAATTTGGCCGAACCCCCGGCACCCAGGGCTCCGATGGCCGCGACCATCATATCTTTGGGTTCTCCGTCTGGATGGCCGGCGGCGGGCTCAAGGGCGGTATCGTTCATGGTGCGACCGACGAGATTGGGTTCCACGCCGTCCAGAACCGCCACTATGTCACCGATATCCACGCGACAATCCTGAAGCAGCTGGGACTGGACTCCCGAAAATTGGAAGTCCCTGGCCGCAAACGGCTCGATATCGACCATGGGAAACCGATCGACGAGATCATCGCGTAGGAGTGCGAACTTCCCCCTCCCGCCAACGGCTTTGCCCGACCGAAGGGAGCTTAACCCCCGCCTGCGGATCAATGCTTACTGCCTGAGGCTCGTTATGCGGGCTCCCTATTTCGCAACGGGTGGCGTGCTGCCGCTGCGGGGAATTCCCGTCAGGGCAAACAGGGCAATGGCCATAAATAAAGCGGCTGAGATATGCGGCCAGTAGACGTGTTCGCGAGTACAGAGGGCCACACCGACAGCGGGGCCGGCGATACGGGCGAGCGCGGACAGCCCCTGTCCCACTCCCAGAATTGCACCTTGGTCCGAATCCGCCGTGGCCAGTGACAGGATCGCCTGCAGCGAGGGGGAAATCGCCGCAAATCCCATGATGCTCAGCGGCAGAACCAGCAACAGCATCCGTACCCCGGGATTGGCCACCATGGACTGACCCGCTTGTGCGACGGTCTGAGCTTCCGCCCGTGCGACAGCGGGCATGGCCCCGATGTAATAGTGCCCGACCCACCCGGCCAATCCCAGCCCCAGAATCAGCAGCCCTCCTCCTGCGATCGCCATCCGGCGTTCTCCGACACGCGGCAACAGCCGCCGCACCAGGAATCCCTGGCAGAGCATTAACGTAAATCCCAGGTAGGCGAAGACCAGGAAGTTTCCGCGTTCCGCCATCCCCAGCTCTTTCGTCACCAGGGCCAGCGTGGTCTCGAACTGAGCAAACGCAAACGTCGACAGAAAGATCCCCACCAGGACGCGGAACCGCAGGGGATGGTTCCAGCAGTTGGCCAGGGTTCGCGGATCCAGGAACCGCCGCCGGGCGGGCTTGGACTCGCCATGCAGTGATTCTTTCAGCGTGAAGACCGCCAGCAACAGCGCCAACCCTGACAGGGCCGAGGCCGCATAGCCCACCATGGGATTTGGGGGGGCCGCTTTGTCGGGACTGGAAAACGCCGCAGCCAGCAGTGGACCAAACGTAAACCCCAGTCCAAAGGCCGCCCCGATGAGTGCCATTCCCTTACCGCGACTGGTGGCCCCGGTGCAGTCGGCGATGTACGCCTGAGCGGTGGCGATGGTGGCCCCGGCAATTCCAGCTCCTGTTCGGGCAATCAGCATCCACCAGATCGGCCGTAACCCCAGGAGCAAACCTTCAGCCCCCAGGGACACCGCATACCCAAACAGGGCGTAGAACAATGTCGATCCCAGCAGCCCCACGAGCAGCACCGGACGGCGTCCGATCCGGTCTGACACCCGCCCCCACAGTGGTGCAAACACAAACTGCATCGCCGAGAACGAGGCCATCAGCAGGATCAGCATCAGTTTCGATGCGGCGAACACTTCGCCATACCGCGGCAGGACCGGGATCACGATGCCGAACCCCAGCAAATCGATGAACACCACCAGAAACACCACCAGCAAGCTGGGAGTCGATGCGGAGCGTGGAGTCTCGTTCGATGGGGCAGGGTTATCGTTCACAGAAGACCACACAGAGGGGGAGCCGGACACGGACGCACGAGAATCCAACAGTGTCCCGTCCGTGACAATACAGTGCAATGGTCGCCCCGCTGTCCCCACGGCTGGCCAGAAAGTACTTCTGGGAAGTTTGTGCGGTGGGGATGGCGAAGCTCCCGCTGCGCAGCGACTCATTGAAAGCCTGGCTCCCTCGCATGCGGCTCGGCAGGAGCCTCGCCCTTCCGATACGGCAGATTCACAATCTGGTCAGCCGTGGGCTGTCCCCCTTCAGATGTCCCGGTCTTCGTTGGCAACTCTACCCAGAAGCCATGACATGGAATGCAAAGTTTACAAAGCTGCCCGGCAGACTCACGCCCAGTCTTTTCTGTAATCACTGACCTGTATGCAATTTGCAGCCAGCGATGCTCACCCGGATCAGTGAGGCATGCGGTTTGCTTAACGTCCCTGTCCCTGTCGTGATGGATCACGCAGGTCTCCGATGACTTACGGGCAGGGACGCAATGCTGATCCGCTGGCTGGCCGGGTTGACACTGTCGTTAGTGCTTTCGGGCGTCGCTTGGGGGGCTACATTTGCCACCCCGAATTTTGTCGCCCATGCTGAAGACGCGGCGGTCGCCGAAAAAGTGGCCTGCACGGCTGAATACTTTCGCCGGGAACTGGCCCAAGAATGGATTGGAGAGGAACTGCCTCGCTGGTCCCGTCCCTGTCCGATTCAGGTCAGCGTCGGCTCCATGGGAGCCAGCGGCTCCACAACGTTCACCTTTGAAGACGGCGAGGTTCACAGCTGGGACATGCGAGTCCGAGGTTCGATGGAACGGATTCTCGACTCGGTCGTTCCCCATGAAGTCTGCCACACGATTTTTGCGTCACGGTTTCGCCGTCCACTGCCCCGCTGGGCGGATGAAGGGGCCGCCACGCTGGTCGAACATCCCAGCGAACGACTGCGACAGGTGGAGCATCTGAATATGGTGTTTCGCAAGCAAAAGCAGATCCCCCTGAAGAAACTGTTTGAGATCCGCGAATACCCCAGCGATCCAGAAGGTCTGTATACGTTATATGCAGAGGGATACTCACTCGCCGAATTTCTGGTCCAGCGGACCACGGCACAGGCCACCGCCGATGGCAAGCGGGCCTATCTTCAGTTCCTGGCCGATGCCCTGAGTCAGGGGTGGGACGAGGCGCTGCTGACCCATTACGGCTACCGGTCCACGGACGCCCTGGAGACCGATTGGCATCGCTGGGTGATCGCGGGCAGCCCGAGCCAGGCACGGGGAACCCAACTCGCCAGTCACGCCACGCCACGCCCGTCCCAGGACTCCGACCAGCCGTTGATCCGCTCGCAAAGTCCCGAGACCCCGGCCCCGCTGGCAGCCATCGCCCGGCCATTCCGCCGCATCGCCCAGGCCGACGAAGCTCCCCGGATTGATGCGGCCCTGAAATCCACCACGGATATCGATGCCCCAGAGCCCGGTTTGCTAAATGGCCGCAGTCACGCCGCCCGTCCGCTCCAATTGCGACTGCCTGTTCGGCGACTTTGAAATCCACGGCGGCGTTCCAATCGATGGGTCTGCGAGCCGTTCACCACCCGCGCTACTCCAGCCCCCCCTAATGATGGGGGGGACGCCACGAAAGAGGCTGGATG
Source organism: Planctomycetota bacterium (assembly GCA_003671275.1). Taxonomy (GTDB): domain Bacteria; phylum Planctomycetota; class Planctomycetia; order Planctomycetales; family Planctomycetaceae; genus TH-plancto1. The sequence continues at coordinate 44,579 of QWPB01000061.1, forward strand.
GGGCGGCAATCTGGCCTGCCCCAGGAGCTCCATGAAAACGATGCCCCGTGGGGCAGGCTGCGACAGGCAGGATTGTCTGCCATCACAACTTGCCTGTCGAACGATACTCCAAGGCCCAGTTGCGGTTGGATTCGTACACGGTCCGGGGATTGGATATCATCGCCGGGAGGTGACGAGCCACTGGTGAGAGTCTGTTTCCGCTGGTGCGACAAAGCGGTGTCTTTACGGGACGCGGGCGATGGGTTTTGGCTTTTTCAATGGGGCAATGCTGATCGGGCTGAGCGCGATGGCATTGCCGTTGCTGGCCCATCTCATCAGTCGACGGCGGTTCGATGTCGTTTCCTGGGGGGCGATGCAGTTTCTGCAGCTGGGCCGTAAGACCCGCCGCCGAATCCGTCTGGAAGAACTGTTGCTGATGGCGATGCGGATGGGGGTGCTGGGGCTGATCGCCTTTGGGATGTCGCGTCCCTGGGCCAGTGGGGGGGCGTTGTCGGCATTATCGGGGCGGGCCAGTCGGGATGTCGTGCTGGTCGTGGACAGTTCGTACAGCATGGGATGGAAGGGACCGATCAACACTCCCCATGCCCAGGCGATCCAGTGGGGGCATCAGTGCCTGGATACATTGCGACCGGGCGATACGGTGAGTCTGCTGGATGTACGCGATCAGGTGCGTTCGGTGATCGACACACCCAGCAGTGATTTCGACTATGCCCGGCAGTCTCTCGACGAGTTGCCCACGCCATCGGGCTCATCCAATCTGGCCTCGGGTGTCCGTCAGGCCATCCAGATATTGTCGCGGTCGTCCAATGCCTCGCGTGAGGTGATTGTGTTGACCGACAGTCAGAAACTGCCGTGGCGTCCCGAAGATATCTATCAATGGACACGCATCGAAGACTCGTCGAAGCGAATGTCCGTGCCGCCCCGGATATGGGTGGTCGATCTGGTGGGAGAAGTGGCTGACCGCTCCAATGTCGCCGTCGGGGCGATTGAGCTGTCTCGCCAGTTGACAGTACCGGAGTTTCCGATTCGGATTCGGTCCACGATTTCCCAGACACATCCCGCTCAGAAACGAGTGGTGGCCCATCTGGAGGTCAACGGGCAGCGGGTGGTCGAAAAGTCTCAGGCGGTGGAACTGCCCGCGAATGGAGAGGCGTCCGTCGAGTTTGAACATCGTTTTATGGACACTGGCAGCCATCTGATCAGCGTTGTTGTGGATGAGGACAACCTGCCGGGAGATGATCGGGCCGACGCCGTGGTCGAAGTCGCCGACGGAATTCCGGTCCTAGTGGTTGATGGTGATCCTCGAGCGGACCCGACACAGTCGGATTCGTTTTTTGTGATGTCGGCATTTTCAGCGGTGCGGGAATCGCCCTGGGTTCGTGCCCAAAAGATTTCGCTCTCCGAGATGAATTCGGAGTCGTTTCAGGGCAAGGCCGTGGTCTGGTTGCTCAACGTCCCCACGCTGACGCAGCCGCAGGCGGAAGCCATGATCAAGTTCGCCCGTGAGGGAGGCGCGATTGTGTTTGCCGCCGGAAACCAGAATCAGGCGGGCTGGTACAACGCCTTGCCACCGGCCCTCAGCAAGACGCTGGCTCCGGCGAAGCTGATCGAGGTGCAGTCGGATGTGGACCTGAAGCTTGGGGCCATGCGGTTGGAAGGCGATAGCCTCACCGCCCCGTGGCTGGAGCGATTTCAGACGGACCAGGGAGTCGACCTGACTTCCACCCGCTTTTCACAGTGGTGGCGGATGGAGCCGGTGGCAGCCGAGGTGGTCCCGCAGCCAAATCCCGGGGTTCCATTGCCAGTTGCCAATCTCTCGGGAGAACCGGCGGTCCCGCAGACCATCCCCGGAGGGACCGTACTGGCCAAGCTCGATAATGGGGCGCCCTGGCTCATCACCCGCCCATTAGGGAAAGGGATCGTGGCACAGTTGGCGGTGCCGCTCGATTCCGACTGGTCGACGCTACCAAGTAAGAACGACTTCGTCCCGCTGCTGCATGAAATGGTGTTTGCCTACTCGACGCAAAGCACGACTCGAAATGTGGATCTGGGGGCGCCGCTGGTGTTGAATCAGGCCGCCCTCGGGGAGATGGTAGTTCGTGGTCCGGATGGTAAGGAAACGCGGATCGCAACCAAGACCGAAGGGGATCGACGAACGGCCCGATACACCCAGGCGGAGTTGCCCGGTGTGTATGAAATGCGCCCGGTCGTCGGCGGAGGCAAGACCGAGCGGTTTGCAGTGAATTTTGATCGCCGCGAATCGGACCTGGCCCGATTGACACCTCCCGAACAGGAAGGACTGGCGAAAAAAGGATTGGTCTTTACCGCCGACCCCGCTGACATTGAGAAGGGGGCGATCGATAATCAGGCCCCGTCGGAATTCTGGTGGTGGCTTCTGCTGATCGTGATCGGGTTGCTGGTCTTTGAAGTGGTGATGACCCGCCGATTGGTTCAAGGGGGCCATATCCTCATTGAACCTCCATTGGCCACCCCGCAGGTGTAGCGGCAGGCTCGATGGTCGGACTCGGTCCCAGATGCTGTTCGCGGTCATTCCAGGGAGCCCGCTGTTCTTACGGGTATGAACCGAGTGTGGACATGGTCGAGTGTGGACATGGTACGGTCAGTCGATGAACATCAGTTCGTTCGATAGCAGCAGTACCTGGGCCAACTGCTCCCAGGTGGTCAGCAGGATCGGAGCCGGGCCCGTGAAATCGTTCTGAGCGTTCCAGGTTACGGAGTCGGCGGTGTCGGTTGACTGGATGGCCGGTGCCCAGAAATGCTGGTCGCTGTTGAGGACCGCATGAATGTCGACGATGAAGTCGAGCGTGTCACCGGCCTCCAGGATGACCGAGGGGACATTCAGTTCTTCCGTCCGGTTCTGAATGGCCGTCTTTGCCAGGATGCCGCCGCGACTGGCGACGATCCAGCAGCGGATCCCATCACCCGCTGCGACTTCGTGAATCACTTTCGATGTGATGGAGTACGATCCCGACCGCGGGGCTGTCCATCGACGGATGCTGGCATGTTGCAAGTCGTTCCCCGGATGCCCGCCGCGGGCGGTGATCTGGACCCAGCCGAGGGCGGCATCGGGCCAGCTGACACTCCCCTGCCAGGCGGTTCCGTTGAAGAACGGGAGGGGGGTAAAGCTTTTGGGCTTTTGCGAGGTTTCGTCGAACTCTCCGTAACCATAGCTCCAGGCTTTCGATTCCGCACTCGGTGAGGGCGGGGGAGGTTCGACTTCCGTGGTCACGAACGCCAGTGCCGCCTCTCGTTCCGACGAGGTCGGAGGCCGCTGATACGCCGACCGAAACAACCGCTCCAGCTTCTGGACGGGATCGTCGACTTCGGACAGCCGGGCCCAGGCGACCAGGCTGCGCGACTTCTCCGCCATCAGCGGATGGTTCATGGCAAACAGGGCTTGCTGTGGGACGGTTGTCTCACTGCGGGCCGGGATGTGCAGGTCCGGATTGGCGAAGTCAAACATTCGCAGCACCGAAGGCAGGAACTGGCGATCCACGGTTCCATAGAGCGTCCGCCGGTGGTTCGTGGAGCCGTTACCCGCGAATAGATCGGACGAGCGACCTCCCAGTTGGCGATCGAGCTGGCCGGTGGTTGTCAGCAGCGTGTCACGGAACTCTTCCCAACTCAATCGGTGGATATTCATTCGCCACAAAAGCCGATTATCGGGATCCAGTTGTTGTGCCCGCTGCCGGACGGTGGCGGACACGGGACCGTCAGATCGTTGCTGGTAAGTGTCGGAGAGCACGATCAGCCGATGGATGGTCTTGGTACTCCATCCATTGGTCATCAGTTGACTGGCCAGCCAATCGAGCAGTTCGGGGTGGCTGGGATCTTCGGCCCGGATTCCGAAGTCGCTGGGTGTGCGTACCAGACCAATTCCAAAATGGTGCTGCCAGAGCCGGTTGACCCAGACTCGTGCCGTCAGTGGATTCGTCGGGGCAATGAGAGATTCCGCTAATTCGCGGCGACCACTTCCCTGAGTGAAGGGAGTTGGCTGCGCTTCGCCCACCAGCGATAGAAAATGACGCGAGACGAAGTCCGTTTTCATGGCTGGGTTTCCCCGTCGCAGTACCCGGTGGGGGCGCAGGGCCTCCCGCTCCTGCAGGATGACGGTGTGTCGGGGGGCCAGCGGGTTCTGCATGAGCACCCGGTCCACGTCGTTCTGTAACTTCCACAGTTCGTTGACAGTGCCGGAGTCATACAGCAGTTCGGTGGAAACGATGGACTCGTTGGGGATCTCACAGGGAGAGGCTGGGCCGTACAGCACCTGCCGCAGGGCTTCGGCCGATGGATCGGACAGTTGGGTCGGAGCCGGCATCCCCGTATCGACGGCGGCTTTCAGGGCGGCTTTCCATTGTCCGTCAATGTCGGTGAGCAATTGAGCGTAGCGTTCGGTGACTTCTCGCATGGAGGTGGGCGGAGGGGTCAGGGCCTGTACGACGAGCGGGTTCGACGGAGTTTCGGTGTCGGCGGTGAGTGTCTGAAGAGTCTCGGCGGCTCGTGCTGCGAACGGCTCGACGGGCAGCGCCGCAAAGCGTTTCCAGGGAACAAATACAGGGTTATGGCCATGCATTTCACCGGCAATGTAAGCCTCGATCCGCCAGATCTGTGCCGGGACCAGATCGGTGGTGGCGATGATTATGTCGAACCCCTCCTGAGGCGCTTTGTGCAGCTCGGTCTGAGCCACGAGGTAGTCCTTCAGGCGGCTGCGGACGCGGTCCGCCGCCTCGCCTCGCTTGCGGGCAATGGCATCGGCCAGCGCGGTTTGTTTGGCGGACAGATCTGTCTCGAATGCCAGGTAGGCAGCGCTCTTCTCGCCGGGTTCCTCGACCGCTGTCAACTGCTCACGCGAGTTTAAGAACACGCCGTAGAGCGAGTAATAATCGGTGGTCGGAATCGGGTCGTACTTGTGGTCATGGCAACGGGCACAGGCAACGGTCAGAGCCATGGTGCCGCGGGTGATGACATCGATCCGGTCATCGTAGATATCGTGTGTCACTCCCAAAAAACGCCGGTTTAAGGTCAGGAACCCCATTGCCGCCAAGTGGGCTTTCTCCCCCGGAGCGATCTGGTCCGCGGCAATCTGCAAGGCGAGGAAACGGTCATACGGCATGTCCTCGTTCATGGCCCGCACGACCCAGTCGCGGTAGGTGGGAGCATGGACCCAGACCCGTTCTTCCCGACCGTAGACGTACCCTTTGGTGTCGGAGTACCGGGCCACATCCAGCCAATGCCGGGCCCATTGCTCACCATATTGCGGAGAGGCCAGCAGTCGTTCGACCAACTGGCGGTATGCCTCGGGATGTTGATCCTGTACGAACGCCTCGACCTCCTCCGGCGTCGGGGGCAAGCCCGTCAGGTCATAGGTCACCCGCCGGATCAGCGTCCGACGATCGGCAGCGGGAGTCGGCGACAGCTGTTGTCTCTCCAGTCGCTGGAGCACGAACTGATCGACGGGCGTGCGGCACCAGCCGGAATCGGTGACGGAGGGGATCTCGACTGGTTTCACGGGCTGAAAGGCCCAATGTTTCCGTTGTTTCTCGATCCGCTCGGCATCCGGCAATGAGACCGTGGCGGGCCACGGAGCCCCCATGGCAATCCACTTTTCGAGTGAGGCGATCTGCTCCTCAGCCAGTTTCCCCGCCGGGGGCATCTGCGTGTCTCCGGTGTATTTGATCGCCGTCAGCAGCAGACTCGCAGTGGGGTTTCCGGGGATGAGGGCGGGGCCCTGATCTCCACCCGCGAGGGCGGCCATACGCGAGTCGAGTCGCAGCCCGGCCTGCTGCTTGGCGGTTCCGTGGCATTTCTGACAATGTTCGACCAGCAGCGGACGTACGTGCGTTTCGAAATACTCGACTTGTTCGGGAGTGAATGTCGGGGGATCAGCGGCCCCCGCGGAAACCGTTCCCAGAAGGCATAGCCCCCATGCCCAGAGGTACGCTCGCATGTCATCTCTCCCGCTCTCGACCGACGGAGGTGAGTCATCAGTGAATGTTGATGATAGCAGGCCTGAGCGTTGGTGATGAACCACCCCGTAGGTGAATGCCGGTGAAATCGATGCAGATCATACATCCCCTACAGTCGCATCCTGAGTGTCGGTTTAAAGCTGGTGATAACACTGCAAGGGGGAATCAGCCGGTAGTTTAAGTTGTGGCTGGAAGGAATCCGTGTCGATGTTTTGAAGGAATGGACTCGGTTCCCTGGGGGATCATGATGCGATCATGGATGTCGGCAGCTTCTGCCACTTTAGCATTGCTCTGCCTCTTGGCAGATAGTCAACTCGCTCTGGCACAAGGGTTCGTCCTGTCGGGCGTGGGAGCGGTGAACCGCTCGATGGGGGGCGCGGGGACGGCGGCTCCGCTCGATGCCATCGGTGCATTGCACTGGAACCCCGGTAGCATTACGGCGCTTCCCGGTTCGCGAGTCGACTTTAATGTCGAATCGATTTACGACCGGCATTCGCTGGACTCTTCGCTCTTTGGGGGAGCCGTTAGTGGATCATCCGAGTCCGATACCGGGGTCATGGCCCTGCCCGCGTTTGGACTGGTGTATCAGCCGAATGATTCCTCGCTGACCTATGGACTGGAAGTGGCTGCGATCGGTGGTTTCTCGGTCAACCATGGCCCCAGTCTCACCAATCCGATTTTGACGCCTGCGGCCCTTGGGAAGTCGTACTCCAAGCTGGCCATTATGCAGGTGGCCCCGACGATGGCGGTCAAGCTGACGGACACGATCTCGTTTGGTGTTGCCCCTACGTTCAATATGGCGGAGGCTCAACTCGATCCGTTTGGATTGGCGGCACCGGATGATGCGAACGGAGACACGATATTTACCTATCAGAGTGCCATCCAGTCACGGATGCGCCCGGGGATCGGCGTTCAGGCGGGACTGTTCATGGACACCGAACTGTTCAATCTGGGACTGAGTCTGAAGAGCCCCCAGTGGTTTCAGAAGTTTGAATATGAAACGACCGACGAAATCGGTATGCCGCGGCAGGTCGAGGCGGACATTACCTATCCGATGATTCTGTCGCTGGGCTATGCCTACAAGGGATGGGATCGCTGGTTGATCGCCGTGGATGCCCGGTATGTGGACTTCAGCAGTACCGAAACGTTCGGTGATTCGGCCGGGTTTGATGGCACCGGTGCGGTGACCGGACTCGGTTGGAAGAGTGTCTTTTTGACCGGTGTCGGAGCCCAGTATCAGGTGACTGATCGCTGGACGCTACGGGGCGGATACTCCTACAACACCAACCCCATTCCCGACCAGGCGGCGTTCTACAATACTCAGGCTGCGGCGGTCTACCAGCATGTGTTGTCCGTGGGTTCGTCGTATCAGCTGACCCGCAATATCGTGAGCAGCATTACCTGGGTTCACGGGTTCCACAATGCCATCGACGGACCCTGGCAGTCGCCCCTGGGGCCGGTGCCGGGTTCCGTGGTGCGTGTGGATCAGGAAGTGGATTCCCTGGTGATGGGGCTGGGTGTGGTATTCTAGTGAGCCGCCCAACCGGAGTGATTTCGGTCGATCGATTCTGACTCAGGACAGCCGGCATGGAAGCGACCCTTATCCGAATTGCCCAGTTCTTATTGGTGATGGGGCTGGTCTGCACTCCGCTCACCGGGCAGGACACGGTCCCCGTCCAGCCTGCTGCCAAACCGCGCGCTACCGAAACGATTCAGGGCAATGGCAGTCGTCTGTTGCTGACGCCCTCTCGGAACAAACTCCAGCCCGCCGCTCCGATCGAGCGCCCGGCAACGAACCGGCCCCTGCCCGCTGCCGGGAACAAACCGGACGTGACCACGATTCTGGAGTTCGAGATTCTCACGACACGCCAGCAGGCCGACACGTCAGCGCAGGCTTGGGGCAAAGTCTTCGAAAAACTCGGGCATAAGGTCTCGATCCGCTCGGCGGGCGAAGGGGCCACCGCCGGAGTCGTCGAACGCCCTCGCGGGTCGCTTCGCTTTGTGACAGCCACGGCCTTCCTCGGTCGGCAGGGCAATCTGGAGTTCGGCCAACAGTCGTTCACACTGGATCAGAGCGAACAGCTGGGGGAATGGATTGGCGAACTGGTGGTCTACGGGGCCCAGGGATCGCCCGACGGGCAACCGATGTGGGGCTTGAACCGCAAGCAATTTGAGGAGCTGTATACGCTGCTGGCGAAGCCCTTGCCCGTGTCACCCGCCGGGATGGAAGTCCGGCAACTGCTGGAAGCACTTCGTCGTGACCATCACATTCCCCTCCGGTTGCATACGACATTGGCGACCCAGCTGGATGCGGCGGCAGAGGTTGTCGTTGTGACGGGCCTGCACGAGGGATTCTCGACGGGTACGGGGCTGGCTGTGGCTCTGCGTGAAGTGGGAGCGGGTTTTCGCCCGGTGCGGACGCCAGCGGGCCCGGTGGAACTGGAGGTCTTGCCCCTGGACCAGATGAAAACTCCGTGGCCGATGGGGTGGGAACCCAAGGCCGAGACCCCCCGCAACCGGATCGTGCCCGCCCTGTTCAAGAATAATCCCGTGGTGGAATTGCAGGACGCCCCGCTGGGAGAGGTGTTGGTGGCACTGGCTGCGGAGACCCAGACGCCCATCGTGGTCGATGAACGTCAATGTCTCGCCAGGAAGGTCGACGTGCGCACGGTGGTAACCAGCTATCCCGCAAAGCGAAATACAGCCTGGATACTGGTGCTGGCCAGCACCGTCCGAAAGGCTGGACTCGATTATCAGGTCCGGCAGGATGAAGCCGGATTGGGATTCATCCTGATCGCTCCCTTCGCACCACAGGCAGCTGCGAAGTAACGGTCGCGTCCTCAGCCAAGTGAGTGCCTTTTAGACATGCCGTGAATCGTCCCGCAGATCGGCCGAACCACGATAGACTCATTTCAAAACGAGCCGTGAACGGTTACGGGCCACCCCGCCGATCAATGGGCAGTGTGGGGCCCTCCTGTCAACGACATCAACGACAGTAGAATGAACGCAGGAGTGTCTAGTTCAGTTCGCAGAACCTGACTCTGTGGGGAGTAGATGGGTGACCAATGCGACATTTCTGCAATCGCAAATCTCCTTTCGTACTTGGCCGTATTGGGGGTTCGTGGCCCTCTTTCTCTCGGTGGACCTGTTCCTGTTGTCGAATGCCGTTCGGAATTGGGATCAATTCACATTCGCTGCAGAGCAACTTCCCGGAGCTGTCATGGGCGGGCTCATGATTCTGGGTTTCAGTGCCGTTCCAGTGTTGCTGCTCTGGACGATGGTCTTTCGTCCGATTACGACTTCGCGTATCGATGAGGAGGGGATCACGATCAACACCAAAACAATCCCCTGGCGAGAGATTGGTGTCCTCTACCCGTACCGCATGAGTTCCGGACCGCTGGCTGCCCCCCGGTGGAGCATCGGCTATCACTTCGGAGGTTCATCGATCCTGATGTTACGACGTGCCGTTTTTATGCCGCCGGTGACGCGCGATGAGTATCAACGCATCATCGAACCGATTGCAGATTTCCTTTCGAATGCTCATCCGCACGTGATTGTCAGACAGTTAGACTAGGCCGGTTCCCATCTCCGGCGGGGTGGCCCGGAAATCGCTTGGGAAGTCTGGGAGACGCGGGAACGGGAGGGATTGAAGAGAGATCGTCGCCGTCGTAACCTCTTGTTGTTTGACAACCCGGATGCTCGAAGCCGCGTCCGGGCTGTCCCGTCGATTCCGTCACAGGGTGACCACCGCGAATTTGCAGAGATGGACCACCATCCGGCGAAGTTGGCCGGGGGGGCTTTTCATCCCTGTTGTTCCCACTGACAGGCCAGTCGGGGCCCCCGGGGATTCCGCCATTTGTGATTTCCACACGGAAGCTGGGTGCATGCGTCTCAATCGTCGGTGAAATCTCGTTACACCACTGGACTCCGATTGAGTGGCTCGTCCTCCACCGCGAAGCAGCGACAGCGAGCCCGCATTCACCGAAACCGTCGTTGACGCCCAGCGCCCCGTCAACCCTGACAATGGGGACGGAGGCAGACCTGCCCGAGAGGGCGAATCCCCATGAATCCCGTGGGTTTCAGCTACGACTACAGGCGGTCACCGCTTCGCGGTTCAGAACACAGCCTTGGCGAGAGGTAATGCCACCGACGATTGAGACGCACACACGGCAGCGGATACGGGTCCGGGAATGGCTGACAGTTGGCCATCGGTTTCGATAAGCTACTGTTGATGCGGTCTGTGGGCTGTGTCATCTGGCGGATGAAACTTTCCCGGTGGGGGCTCTGATGAAGCTGCGATGTGGATTGTGTTGTCTGGTTTCGGCGGCGCTGGCCGCGCTGCTGATCGCGATGAGCCACGGCGAAGTGGGTGCGGCTGACAAGATCGATGTGCTGATCGTGGATGGTCAGAACAATCATGATTTTGAGCGGACGACGCCGTACCTCCGGAAGGTGCTGGAAGCCACGGGGCGGTTTCGGACCTATGTCGTGACCACTCCCGCCAGTGGGGCCGAGCCAGGGGCTTGGAAAGGGTTCCGTCCCCAGTTTGCCGACTACGATGTCGTGCTGAGCAATTACAATGGCGAGACGTGGCCCGAGCATGCCCGGACGGCGTACGAGGAGTTTGTTCTGAATGGGGGCGGGGTCATGAACGTTCATGCGGCCAACAACCCGTTTCCCGACTGGCCGCGATGGAATGAGATGACTGGTCTGGCGTGGCGTCCGAGTTCCTTTGGCGATCGGATCACGGTCGATGCCGAAGGGAAGCCGGTCCGCACCGCCAAGGGGGAAGGCCCTGGAGCCGGTCATGGACGGCAGCATGCCTATGCCGTGATTACCCGTGATCGCGAACACCCGATCACAAAGGGTCTCCCCGCCGAGTGGATGCACCCGCAAGATGAACTCTATCACGGCCAGCGCGGGCCGGGGTTAAACATGAATATCCTGGCGACCGCTTTCAGCTCCCAGGAGTCAGGCGGAACGGGCGACCATGAACCGATGGTGTGGTGGATTCCCGCGGGCAAGGGGCGTGTGGTGACGACCGTTCTGGGTCATGTGGGTCGTGGTCAGGACGAGAAGACTTGGCCGATGCGGTGCGCTGGATTCCATGCCATTGTCACCCGCGGAACCGAATGGGCTGCCACGGGCGAAGTGACGATTCCGTTGCCCAAAGAACTGCCCACGGCAACCGATGTGAAGCTGATCGAATAACCGGGTCAGACAGTAATTGAGTCCGACAGGGAACCGCCCGGCATTTCCACGAAATGCCGGGCTTTGTTTTTGAAGGCCATCGACGAGGCTGAGGAGGGCGTTCTGGCTCCGGGAGCCAAGGTCAACGGGACGCCTCAACTGGGATCACGATTCACAAAATCCACAACGCGATGTACCAATTCAGGAACTCTCCCAGTGGTGGAAAGATCCCCGCCAGCTGATAAAGCGGCTCGTAGAACGCCGCGACCAGATTGGGGCCGCTGACGTGTTTGCCTTCGAACCACTTCCAGTACAGGGGGCCGATCGACAGGACATAGACCGTCCAGGTGATGAGGATCTGCAAAATGGTCGATCGCCACCAGCGCCAGCGGGCACTGCGAGCTCCCGCCTCAGCGGTGGATTCCGTCGAGGGGGACACGGGCTCCAGGCCAGCAGGCGGGACAGTGGTCATGGGCTCTTTCATCGGCTGTGAAGGGCCGGGGCCGCAGTGCGGCAGACAGGCTCACCGGTCCGCGCCACCCCGTGAACCGCTTCACGGGATCAGGCTCCGTGGCAGTTCTTGTACTTCTTGCCGCTGCCACACGGGCATGGGTCGTTGCGTCCGACTTTTTTCTCTCGATTGCGGATGGGCTCGATGGTCGCGGGGGCTTGCCCCGGCTGAGTTCCGGATTCGAGGTAACCCGTTTCGGTCGGGGTTGTGGGGGCCTCCGCGACCGCGGAGACGGGGGCCGCGGTTTCATGAACGGCTGCGGTTTCGTGCCAGACATCGTTGAGGAAATTGGGATTTCCTTCGCGTTCGAGGCGGAAGACCGAAGCGGTGACCTGTTCGGCAATTCCTTCCCACATGCCGTCGAACTGTTCCATTCCCTGCCGCTTGTATTCGACCTTGGGATCCTTTTGGGCATAGCCTACCAGGCCGACGTTCTGTCGCAGGAAGTCCATGCTGTAGAGATGTTCCTTCCACGAGTTGTCGAGCACTTCGAGCAGCACCAGCCGCTCGGCCTGACCCATTTCAGGACGGTACTTCTTCTCGTAGGCTTTGAGGGCGTCCAGCTCGATCTGTTCCGGAGTCTGCTTCTTCATCTCATCGAGATCAAGTTCGCTGTCGAACCGCCGAAACACGAAGTCATGCAACTCGCGTAGCGCGGTCACATCCTGAAGGGGCCCGACCTTTCCCTTGATGAGCGGGAAGGCCCGGTTGAGCAGGGCTTTCACCTGAGCGGAGATGTCGTCCTTGGGGAGGAACTCCCGGCTCTTTTCGACGATCTGATCGACGACTTCGCGATTGGAGGCCGCGGTGGCTCCCTCCAACTGGCTGCGAAAGCGATTGTTGGCCCAGCGGATCAGCCCTTCGCGATCGCCCTGCGCATTGGCGGTCACCTGGAACCGCATCAGGCTGATGTTGACCGGGAAGATGGCATCCTGTTCGTCGTAGCGTTCCCGAATCCGGACCATGACGGTCGCCGTGGTTTTTTCGGGCTCCTCGTAACGTCCGAAAGAGGAGGACGGAATGGTCAATCCATACTGATGGTTGAGCCAACCGGACAATTGATTCCGTCCGAAGTCCTCGTGCAGGATCATATCGAGGGGGCTGAAGTCGGTCTTTTCGATGTGCTCGATGGCTCGCGCGACCATGGCTTCATGCAGTCGGCCCGGGTCGAACGTCTCGGGCCCGCCCGGCAAGGCGACCGATCGCAGATCACGGGGCGTGACGTTTTGTGAATAGCGACGGTTGAACCAGCCGCAGAGTGCCTGCCAATTCCATTCGGATTCGGGCTGTCCCTCGGGAAGAGTTTCTTCAATTTGCTCGCGGAGCAGCCGCTCGGCTTGCCGTTCAGCTTCCGTGGTCAGATAGAGGACCGCCTGATCCCGATCCATTCCGTGGACATCATGAGCCTTGATGTCGTCGATCCCCAGAGTGGAAGTGGCCCAGGCTGCAACAGTTTCGGCGGGGTATCGAACTGCCAGGAACTTTTCCACCTGCTTGGCCACCTGCCGCGACATCATCTCCAGTACGATGTCCCGACAACTGGCTCCATCGAGGAGCCGCTGGCGGTACGAGTAAACCATCTTCCGCTGGAAGTCCATGACCTCGTCATATTCGAGGAGGTTTTTGCGAGAGTCGAAGTGTCGCTCCTCGACTTTCTTCTGGGCTTTCTCGATCTGTTTGGTGACCATCGAGTGCTCGATGGCTTCGCCTTCCTGCATGCCGAGCCAGGCCAGGACTCCCTTGACCCAGTCCCCGGCGAAGATCCGCATCAGATCGTCTTCCAGTGACAGGAAGAATCGGCTGGAACCGGGGTCTCCCTGGCGGCCCGACCGGCCGCGCAGTTGGAGGTCGATTCGGCGGGAGTCGTGACGTTCGGAGCCAATGACATGCAGTCCGCCGACCTCCGCGACCTTGCGACCTTCGGCCTTCATGCCGAGGCGGTTCGAGATTTCATCGCTGGTGTTGTCCCAGACTGACTTGGGGACATCGAGTCGCGAAGCGAACTGTGTCTTGAGTGTTTCCCAGGCGAGGAATTCGGGGTTGCCGCCGAGGATGATGTCGGTGCCGCGACCGGCCATGTTGGTGGCGATGGTGACCGATGCCAGCCGACCGGCCTGGGCAATGATTTCGGCTTCGCGTTCATGGTGGCGGGCGTTGAGTACCTCGTGCTTGATCCCCCGGCGACCGAGCATGGCGGACAGCAGTTCGCTCTTCTCGATCGATTTGGTGCCCACGAGGATGGGTCGACCGGTCTGGTTGACGTCGACGATCTCATTGACGACCGCGTTCCACTTTTCGCGTTCCGTCCGGTAGATCACGTCCGGGTGATTGATACGCTGGGTCGGTCGATTGGTCGGGATGGCGACCACTTCCAGGTTGTAGATCTTCATGAACTCGGTCGACTCGGTCATGGCGGTACCGGTCATTCCGCCTAGTTTATTGTAAAGCTTGAAGTAGTTTTGGAGCGTGACGGTGGCCAGTGTCTGGGACACCTGTTTGACGCGGACTCCTTCCTTGGCTTCGCACGCCTGATGCAGACCATCGCTCCACTGACGACCGGGCATTTTGCGACCGGTGTTTTCGTCGACAATGACGATCTCGCCCTGCTCGACGACGTAGCTCACGTCGCGCTTGTAGAGGAAGTGGGCCTTCAGCGCCTGGTCAATCAGGTGCGGCCATTCCATGTTGCCGGTGGTGTAGAAGCTCTCGACCCCGGCCAGCTGTTCCGCTCGGCGGATTCCGGACTCGGTGAGGTGGCAGGAGTGTTCTTTTTCTTTGACCTCGAAGTCGACCCCGCTTTGCAGCTGCCGGGCCACCTTGTCGGCCTTGGAGTACTTGGTCACGTCATCATGGGCGGGGCCACTGATGATGAGCGGGGTGCGGGCCTCGTCGATCAGGATGTTGTCGATTTCGTCGACGATCGCATAATCCAGGTGCCCTTGCACCTGCAGATCCTGTCGGGACTTCATATTGTCGCGGAGGTAGTCAAAACCAAACTCATTGCTGGTGCCGTAGGTAATATCGCAGGCATACTGGGGCTGCCGCTCATGCGGCTGCATGATCGACTGGATCGCCCCCACGGAGAGGCCGAGTCCAATGTGCGTTGGGCCGACCCACTCCATATCGCGTTTGGCGAGGTAGTCGTTGACGGTGACCACGTGGACCTTACCCGCCAAGGCGTTGAGGTAGGCGGGCAGGGTGCAGACGAGGGTCTTGCCTTCCCCGGTCACCATCTCGGCAATCTTGCCCTGATGCAGGGCATAACCGCCCACCATCTGGACATCGTAATGCCGCATCTTGAGGTAGCGTTTTCCGGACTCGCGAACCGCCGCGAAGGCTTCGGGCAGAATGTCGTCCAGCGTCTTGCCATCGGCCAGCATCGCGCGCAGTCGGACGGTTGTCCCTTTCAACTCGCCATCGGACAGTCTTTCGAAGTCCGGTTCGAGCTGGTTGATTCGGTCGAGAACCGAGCCGGGAATGATTTCACTGCGGCCATCGCGATGGCGAATGAACCCGACGCGACGAACCTGCCGCTCGTTGGAGGAGCCAAAGACGCCGCGAATTCCCCGCTCCGCGAGCGCAGTCATCCCGGTGAAGAACTCGCCAACGCGATCAAAGACGTCCATGGTGTCTCACTATTCTCTACGATGACAGGCTTCCCAGCCTGTCCTGCTCAGTCCGGACCAGCAGGGGCTGGCTCAACGGCTGACGATGACCGAAAGGTGAGCTTTCGGCGACTTTTGCCGGTCCGCTTGACCTATTCCGCCTGCATTGCCGCGCCCCATCGAGTGCCGCAATCCTCGTTCCGAGAGTCGTGCCTGGGAGGCAGCCGACAGTCGATCACGAGCGGAAATCCCTGCCGTGTCGGAGTTTATTGCTCTGGAGAAATGGGGTCAATATGGTACAACGCCCCATCAGTTTCGCACGGTGTGCCGATCTGGCATAGTGGCTCCTGAAAGCCCGCCTGCCACGTTCATGGATTCGAAGTTTTCTGGGAGTGAGCGCATGTCCAAAGGCCGACCGATAGTCCGCCTGCCCGCCTCCAAAAAACCCAACCTTCAGAAAAAACAGAGACAGCAGGTCCAGTCCAAGTCACAATTGATGCGAACGCAGGCTCTGGGCAAGTCCGCTGACGCGGCGGGGCGTCACGGATCGGGTCAGGGTTCATGCCCGATGAATCAAGGGCCGTCGACGACCTGGAACTGGGCTGCGCTACCATCGGGCTTGGTGAACTCCAGCTTCAGGCTGGACGCGGGACGCTGACGAGTGTCGACACGCAGTGTGATCGATTGCCGACCGGCTTCCAGATCCAGCGTGGCCCCTTGGGGGTTGTCGAGAAGCTCCTTGCCCACCCAAACGGTCAGGCCAGTGATCTCATCGAACTGAAGCTGGGCCGGGCCGCCTTGCACGACATCGATTTCGGCTTGCAAATAGAAGACCGGTGACATCCGGGTCGCGGCAATTTCGTCCAGCGGCAACGTTCCGTTGACCAGAGAATAAGCGGAGATCCAGACTGGGCTTGCGAGTACATCCGTTTCAAAGATCACGGTATTGGGAAGATCACCCAGCAGGGCGGCATCGCTGGTTGCCAGTTGTCGCCACCGCTGAACACGCTGAGTGGAACGCACTTCATACGCGCCCGGGCGCCCCATGACGGACAGGAATTTCAACAGGTCCAGCACTTCGGCTTCGGTCATCAGTGTGGGCAGGCCCTTGGGCATCAGGGACTTGCCTTCGATCTCTTCATCAATATCCGATATCGGGATTTCGATCAGCTGGCTGTCGGTATTGCGCAGGACGACCGTCGTGTCGGTCCGGTCGACGGCGATTCCCTGCAGGACGCGACCTTCGAGGGTGGTGATGGTCTTCGTGATATACGCTTCCTTGATTTGAGCATCCGGGTCGAAGATCGCGGTGACCAGGTAATCCATGGGGGAATTGGCCCCGACCGGGGTCAGGTCCGGGCCGATTTGCCCCCCGGCTTTATTCACGGCATGGCACTTCATGCAGCTGAGATCCGACCGGCGGAACACCTGTTCCCCACGGGCCGCGTCTCCCTTCTGTTCGGCGGCAAGGGCCATCTCCCGAACCTGTGTGGAGGTGAGCTGGATCGGTTTGGCACTGACTCCCGCCAGCGGTGCGAGGACATCGATCAGGGCCGCATCGCTCCGCCCGGTCGCATAGACCCGACGGAGGCACAGCTTGGCGACATCCCCACTGGGAGGATTCGCTTTCAGGGCGGCCCCCAAGGCGGCAGGCCCACCGGTTTGCGCCAGCAGGGAGTCAATGATTCCCTCAACTGAATCGCCGGGTTGAGCGGTCTGAAGGATCTTGGCCGCCGCTGTCGCCGCCGCTGGAGTGTCGATCTTGGCGAGAACGGTCACGCCCAAACTGCGAGTGGCGAACTGGTCACCGGTGGCCACCAGTGCCTCGGCGAGCTGGCGACCTTGGACGGGATCGATGGCCCCGATGGCGGTGAGGGCCGCAGCGCGCGTCGTCCGGGGGGTGGTGGGGGCCTTGATCAGTGCGGCCAGAGCCGGAGCGGCCGCCTGGAGTTTCCAGGCTGCGGCCAGGTCGATCGCTCCGGGTTGAAGTTCAGCGGATTCAGAGGGGCTGGCGGTGAGCAGCGTTGCCAAGGGGGTCAGATCGCCTGCCGGCTGGACCTTGCGGTTGGTTGCCGCCTCTTTCAGCCAGCCCAGCACCTGCTTGCGTAGAGCCAGTGGATAGACATCCCCGGCGACCTGTCCAAAGACGTAGGCCAGGTCGTGCTCGTTTCCACGGGTACAGACCATCTCCACCACACTGCCCAGTCGGGCGGGCGGCACTTTACCGCTTTGCAGGAGCTTCATGACCGACCCGACAGCCGATGGCGGCGGGTCTGCCGCTTCACTCATCGAGGTGACCAGTCCACAGATGACGAAGAACAGGCAACGCAGATTCAAAGCGACGACTCACTGTTAGCAGGGACTACGAGTTCACGGGGAGACAGCGGGCCAACTGTCGTCAGGTCGCGCGGAGTTTCCGCGAGACCTCGCCGCACGGGGCATCCCCTTCAGCTCTTGGCGGTGTACCGCATGTCGTGTGTGTACGGGGTCCGATAGTCCTTGTCGATCAGGCTCTGCGCCGCATCGTCGCCGACGATCTTTTCAGCAGCGGGATCCCACTTCACACCATGGCCCAGGCGGGCGACCAGGTTACCGAGGTGGCAGACCGTTGCCGAGCGGTGACCGATTTCGACATCGCAGATCGGCAGCTCGCGGCTCTTGATACAGTCCAGGAAGTTCTGGTGGTGGTTCTTGCTGCGGTACAGCTGGGTCTTGGCCCCGTCGAGTTTCTGATCGAGCAGCCCGTCAACCGTCGAGGTGATCTTGCCGCGATTGACCCAGACTTCGCCTTTGGAGCCGATGAACCGGGCCCCCTGCTGAATGTCCTTTTGTCCCTGACCACAGGTGACTTTCACACCGTTGGCATAGGTGTAGACCAGCCGCACCGTTTCGGTGACTTCGTGGAACTTCTCGGGGTGGAAGGTGGCCGTACCGTCGCAGGCGACCGGTCCGGACTCGTCCATGCCGAGTCCCCACTGCGCGATATCGAGGTGGTGCGCCCCGAAGTTCGTCATCTGGCCACCGGAGTAGTCCCACCAGAAGCGGAAGTTGTAGTGGACCCGCTTCTCGTTGTACTTCTTCAGTGGAGCGGGCCCGAGCCACAGGTCGTAGTTCAGCTCCGAGGGAGCTTCGGTATCAGGACCGAGTTTGCCGGGGTGGTTCGGTCCCGGGATGCCGACGTGGACTTCGGAGATGTCGCCGATCATGCCATTGCGAACCAGCATGCAAGCCTGCCAGAACTCGGAGCTGGAGCGCTGCTGCGAGCCAGTCTGCACGATCCGCTTGTTGTCACGGGCGGCCTGCACCATGCGGCGGCCCTCCATGATGGTCAGCGACAACGGCTTCTCGCAGTAGACATCCTTGCCGGCCTGACAGGCATGAATCGACATCAGGGCGTGCCAGTGGTCGGGCACGGTGATAATGACGGCGTCGATCCCCTTTTGGTCCAGGATCTCGCGGTAGTCGCCACAGGTTGTTGGCTTCGGTCGGTCTTTTCCCACCAGCTCCGCCGCTGTGCCGAGCACCTTGGAATCGACATCGCACAGGGCCGCGATATCGACATTGGTCTTGAAGAAGCTCTTGAGGTTGTTGGTTCCCTGATTCTTGACACCGATCGAGGCCAGCGTGATTCGCTCGTTGGCCCCAAAAACCCGGCTCGGGAGGATCATCGGAGCGGCAAACGCCGAGGCGGCGAGAAGCCCGGCCTGCTTGAGAAAGGAACGACGAGGAGTGCGCGACATAGATCACCTGAGCGAGGTCGAGGAGGCCGGAACGAACTGAAAGAGATAAGGTAACCCGGTCCAGCACAACTCGCCACTGCGGTGGCGGTTTCCCGCGTTGCAGGGGATGGCGATTTTGTTGCAAGTGATTTATTTTAAAATGGTTATGTCTGATTGTTCAGATTTTTACAGTTTTTGAATCGGCGAGATTTCCGCCTGTGCTGATTGGGTAAGCAGGGCAAGAGACGACTGGCGTAGGTTCTCTAACAATCGTGCTTCGCATGCGAATCGATCATCCTGTGCGGATCGCTCCGACGATATCCCAGATACCGATCAATCCGATTATGCGACTCTGGGAGCATCCGCCGATGCGGAAGTCTCGTTGGAACCACTGCCGAAATCTGACCGCCTCTGCGATGGCCGCTGTGCTGTTGTGGGGATGTCATAACACGCACAAGGAACTCAGCTTCCTTGGAGAGGCTGACCCGGACTACTACCGGACGCATGCCACGTCGATCGAATACCCGGACGTGGTCACCGAGACGCCGGAGGCTGTCCGTGACTCGCTGCCGCCGCGGACGGTTAACTCGGAGGAAGACTGCGAAATCCGGGACATTACGCTGGTTGATGCGGTCCAATATGGTCTGTCCAAGAGTGAGATCGTCCGATCCGGCGGACAGTTTCTGTCCCCGGGAAATGGTTTGTTGAACTCTCCGGAACGGACGATCTCCTCCTACGATGCGGCGATTCAAGAGACTGGCGTGCTGTTCGGTGGGCGTGGTGTGGAAGCGGCACTGGCCGACTTCGACGCCCAGCTGGACACTCGGGCAGTCTGGGGCCGCAGCGAGTTTCCGGTCAATTCTCTGGGAGCAACGGATCGCGCAAATGATACGGGCGAGTTCTCGACATCACTGAACAAGACCTTCGCCAACGGGGGGCGGGCGGAGATTTCGCATGAACTGAACTATCTGCGGACTAATCAGACGGGGGTCAAGTATCCGACCTCCTATTCGGGCAATCTGAATCTGGGATACCAGCATCCATTATTGGCAGGTTCCGGTACCGAGTTCACACGCATCGCGGGCCCCATTGCCCGCAGCTTCGGCGGCATTTCGGGGGTGTCACAGGGGGTGGTCATCGCCCGGATCAACAACGATCTGGTGTTGTGCGACTACGAAAATGGTCTGCGGAACCTTGTCCGGGACATCGAAGACGCGTACTGGAACTTGTACCTCGCCTACCGGACGTTTGACGCCGCCACCTGGGTGTATGACTCGACGCATGAGACGTGGCGCAAGACCTCCGTGCAGGCGGAGAATGGAGCCAAGGGGCTGCAAGACGAGTCACAAGCGCGGGATCAGTTGTTCGCCGTTCGGGCCTCGCTCGCGACGGCAAGGTCCAATCTCTATACCCGCGAGACCGAATTGCGGCGACTCATTGGTCTTCCGGTGAATGATGGGACTGTGCTCCGGCCCGCCGAAGATCCGACCACTGCGGAACTGGCTCCCGATTGGAATGAAAGCATCAGCGAAGCCTTGTCTCACCGCGTGGAGTTGCGACGGCAGAAGTGGCAGATTCGCAGCCTCGACCTGCAACTGACGGCGGCCAAGAGCCTGACGCGGCCGCGGCTGGATGCCGTAGCTCAGTATCAGGTCAACTCACTGGGCGACAATCTGGCCTCCTACGGCGACGGGAATTCATTCTATCAGGGGATTACGGGCACGAAGACCGATGGCTGGAATGCGGGCGTCGTCATGAACATGCCGGTGGGGCTGCGATCGGCTCACGCTCAAGTCCAGAACTACGAATTGCGATTGGTGAAAGCCCGCAAGGCCCTGGAGGTTTCCGAGGAGGAGATTTCGCATGAGTTGGCTGTCGCGTTTCAGGAGATTGCCCGAGCCCATTCGGTCATGAAGGCGAACTGGAGTCGGTACTACGCGGCTCAGCAGAATGTCCATACGTTTGAAGTTCAGGATCGGCTGGGCGTGGGCAATGCAGTCGTGTTTTACGACAACTACCTTCGCTCGATCGTGCGGTGCGGTGACGCCGAGTCGGCCTACTACCAGAGTCTTGTGGAGTACAACAAAGCCATCACCAATCTGTACTACCGCAAGGGAACAATCCTGACCTACAACAACATTCAGTTGATGGAGGGTGGCTGGCATCCGGAGGCTTACGAGGATGCACATCGCCGGCACGGCGAGCGGGCTTATGGGAACGACATTGATGCGGAAACGCAGCCGCCCGCCTTCGCATCGCCCGGACCCGTAGACCCGGTGGAACTGACAACAAACCCACTGCCTTATGGTCGGATCGGGGTGTCCGCCGACGGGGAAACGTCGGAATCCGAACCCCCGGCTCCGACACAACCGGTGGTCCCCGCTCCTCCGGAATGAGAGAAGTCTGCCCGAGGGACGGAGGCGAATTCGACTCTGAGCGTTTCTACTGCACTGGGGCAAACTCGGTCCCTGATCGACTCATGTCGTTTAATTGCAACATACTGTTCGGGTATCAGAGCGTGTTGCCTTTCCCCGAATTGTGAGGTTGTAATGGATGGACATCTGGACTCGGCATCAAAACATTTGCTGCCTTTTCTCGAACTGGAAGACGGACAGCGATATGGCGTGAAAATCCGCCAGGCGGGGACGACCGAAATTCGCCTCGACGCGGCGATTCGGGTTGATGTGGGAATGATTGCGCTGCTGCATATCGAAGACGAACACGGAGACTGCTGGTTTCGTTCCGCCGTGGAAATTCATTGGGCAGATCCATTTCCGGGCGGGACCAGTGTTGGGCTCTATCTCAGTCAGCCATTCTCTGAAGAACTGATGGCGTGGCATGAATGGGATCGCCGCGAGGCCATACGCTATCCGGTGGATATGGAGGCGCGGGTCTGGTGGTCGGGGGCTCGCCATGGGGCCTTGGGCCGGGTCGTTAATTATTCGTCGCATGGGGTCGGGGTGGTTTGCGATCGTCCCGTGGCTCAGTTTGGAGTTCCCGCGATTATTGTGGCCGGAATCGGATCGGATCGCATTGTCTGTGCCAATGGTTCCGCATGCTGGCAGGTCCAGGCGGTCGAAGGGATCATGATCGGCTTTGAGTTGGAGTCGTACCAGGGACGACGTTTTGGCGGTCAATCCCAAGCACCTCAGCGGTCCGTCAAACTCCCCGCTTCCAGCGTGGTTCGCAGCCCATTGCAACTCAATAACCCAATGAGTCCTTCGAAGGGGCCTCCCGATCAGGCATACTTTCGAAAGACACTCGACATGCAGCTGAATCTGCAGTGAGCCAGGGCCGCTGCAACGGGTATCTTCATCGTCAGATTGCCGTAACGGTCAGTCCGGGTGACGGACGTGCGTTGTCGACATCGATGTTTCGCTTCCCTTAGTCGCGGCGTTTCTCGCGGGAATCCGTGCATCGCGAAGGAGAACTTCATTCCGGTGACCGACGGCTGCGTGACACTTCCTATGGTATCTTGGGGGGATTCGGTGGATCTCGCGGGCTGATATGACAGACTAGTGTGGGTTTATGGGCTTGAAGGATTGTGCCGGAGAGACCGCCTGAGACGAGGGATTACCCTGTAAGTTGCTGTGAATTTACTGGGAAGTGCGATGAGGCCTTGAGGTGCCTCAACGGGAAGGTCAGTATCGAGATTCTCTTCTTGCAGGGAACAGTTGGTTCCACAGAGGCTCTCGCGATCATACCGACAGGCATCCCACTGAACGATCAGTCCCCCACGTCGCTTCGATGGGAGCGGCTGCGGCACTTGTTTGTGGATGTCTTTAGAGAAAGTGGTATACCCAGTCAGAGATTAGTGCTTTTAGGGCCGTCCGATCCGCCCGCATCGGTCACAGCGTGGATGACTGCGGATTTGCCGGCGAACATTCAATGCTGGGTGAATGAGTACAACCACGTTGGCCAGCGTGGGTTATTTTTATGGCGGTGGTGTCTGTATGCCGTCGACCTGATCACCTTGTCTACGGTCGAGGCATCGCTCCGGAAGGAGGTGCTGGAGATCAAGTTCCTGATCGGGATGTACAACTGTCTGGTGGATGACGTGGCCGACGAGGGGCACAACCATGCGCTTCTCCACTCCCTGTTGAAACTGCACCAGGGAGTGATTCCGGAACCCGCGTCTCCCGATGAAATTCCGGTGATCCAGTTCACCTCCAAAGTGTGGCGGGCGATTTGGGATCGGGCTCTGCGTTTGCCGCGATTTGATGAGTTCAAGCAGCTCCTGGCGTTTGATCTGAAGCAACTGGGGAACACCATCGAACACGCCGATCTCGTGTACCAGATTCCCGAACTGATGAGCCCACAGGAACACGAGCTGTATTCGGCGCACGGCATGATGGTGACGATCTCGGCCAGCGTTGACCTGATGGCCAGTCCGGCCTTCGATCGACGGGAACTAGGAGCCTTGAGAGAGATGCTGTGGCATGCCGAGTCGATGGCTCGAATCGGGAACATGATCAGCACCTGGGAACGGGAAATCGACGCCAACGATTTTTCGAGTGGCGTGTTCATGGAAGCGATCTGGCGGCGCGCCTTGAAGCCTTCGGATCTGTCAGCTGCCAATCGGAATCATCTGGTTCAGACGATCATCGAATGTCAGATCGAGGAGCAGTTTGTGGGACGATGGAATCGTCATCGTGAGTCAATCCGCGCATTGCGAGATCGACTGGAGACGATCGACATGGACGATTATGTCGATCGGCTGGACAGCCTGTTCGACAGCGAACTCATCAGCCATGGGCGAAAGTGACGCCCACTTAGGGGATGTCACGCCGTGATTGAATGGATCTACCGGAAGAGCCAGCAGCATTTCATCACCGCGATGATGTTCGGGACGCGTTCGTTTGGCGTGGTGGGCGGCTGTCTAGTCTTGGTGTATGTCATCATGACGACCGACATGCCAGGCAACGTGCAGCATCGTTTTTTGGAGTTGGGTTACTCCCTGATTGCGGTGGCCGTGTCGGTGACTGTTCCGCTGGCCTGGTATAACACCCCGCAGCTGCGTCGTGCGCTTCGGATGATTCATCAGGGAGTGCCATTATCGGCGGAGCTTTCGAGGCAGGCTACACTGGAGGCCATCCGGTTTCCGATCCGTCAGAATATCTGCGAAGCGATCGTTGTCCCCTGCACAACGGCCGTGCCGATGTGTCTGGATCTGTGGTTGAGATTTACAATCACTGGGGATCTATTATTACAGATCTGTCTCGCGACATTTTTGGGAGTAGGACTGGTACTGCTCATTACATTCTTTGGAAGTGAACAATGGATGAGTGTCGCCATTGCCGACCTCATGCGGCGGGGCGGAGCGGTCGACTTTGATCAGCTCCCGCCGAATCATCTGAAGCGGCGGATCATGCTCTGCTTCAGCGTGATTATCATGCTTACGGGAGTGCTGGTGGGGGCGCTCGTCCATCAGGAGGCGTTGGACCTGACGCGGGGTACGGCGAGCAGTTCCTCGGTGCAGCGCATTCGTGAACATGCCATTCTGGTCACCGGCGTTGCGATCGCATTGGGCTGCTTTTATTCGCATTGGTTGGCGCAGTCGATTACCGGACGCATGGGGCGACTCATCTCGATCATGCAGGCGGTCCAGGCCGGAGACTTGACCGTGCGGGCCCGATCGACCGGAAATGATGAGCTTGATTTTCTCACGCGGCGATTCAATGACATGATTTCCGAGTTAAATCGGCAGACGACATGCGCCCGAGAACTGAATCAGACACTGGAACAGAAGGTCGAAGAACGGACATTTGAACTTAGCCAGACTCTTGAGCAACTGCAAAATCTGGATCGAATGAAGACCGAGTTCTTCTCGAATGTCAGTCATGAACTGCGCACACCACTCACGATGATTCTGTCTCCGATCCAGCAGTTACAGGCTCACTTTGCAGAGCAGACTGATGGGCGGATCGGCTCGCTGCTCAATGTGGCACATATCAATTCCCATCGTCTCCTGAAGCAGATTAACCAGCTGCTGGACTTCAGCAAACTGCAGGCGGGAAAGGCCCAGATCAATCAGTCGGAAGTCCAGTTGAACGCCATCGCCTTACGACTTGTGGAGGCCGCTGGACCATTGGCCGAACAGCGCGGAATTCATCTGGTCGCGGACTTGGCGGAGCTGATGCCCGTGACCTGTTCCGACGAAGACAAGCTGGACGTGGCCATCACCAATCTGGTTACCAATGCGATCAAATTCACCCCGTATGGGGGGCACATCGCCATTCGAACCGAGGCGCTGGCCCATCCCGAGGGAACGCGGCTGCGATTTAGCGTGGCCGATACCGGGCCAGGGATTGCCGATCAGGATATGAGTAAACTGTTTCGACGGTTTGTTCAGCTGGACGGTTCGTTGTCTCGCGAATACTCCGGGACGGGGCTCGGCCTGGCGCTGGTCCGGGAACTCGTGGAACTGCTGGGGGGCACTGTAGGGGTCATCAGTCAGCTGGGACGCGGCAGTACGTTCTGGTTTGAGATTCCCTGGCGGCCGACTCTTACGGATAGTGTGGTCGCAGAGCCCTCGCAATCATTGACCAAAGAGTTGGCGTTCTCGGACCTCAAGGATTGCCGACTGCATAGTGAACACTACGAGTCGCGGCCCGCGAATCCCTATGCTCCGCTGATCCTGATTGCGGACGATAATGCGGAGCTTCGTGACTTGCTCGTGGAGTTGCTGCGGGACGAGTACCGGATCGTGACCGCCAAGGATGGTTTGGACGCCCTGTCGATGCTGGAGCGGGTCACTCCCGACTTGTTCATCTCCGACATCATGATGCCCCACATGGATGGGCAGGCGTTCTGCCGTGAAGTGAAACGTCGTTCGCAGACTGAGGCCGTGCCGTTCATCCTGCTGACAGCCCGCTCCTCGACCCTCATGAAGATCGAAGGTCTCGATTGCGGAGCTGATGATTATGTGTGCAAGCCCTTCGAGGGAGATGAACTGCGGGCCCGAATTCGGGCGCTGCTGCGATTGCGTCGGGCGCATGTCCAGCTGGACATGCGAAAGTCCGAACTGGAACAGGCCAATGCTGAACTCGGGCGTGCGAATGAGAGCCTGAAACAGGCTCAGCAGCAACTGGTACAGACCGAGAAACTCAGCTCGTTGGGACAACTGGTGGCCGGTCTGGCACATGAAATCAACAACTCGATTAACGCCGTCTACAACGGTGTGCCAGCGCTCAAAATGAGGCTGTTGAAGTTGCGGAATCAGGTCAAAGCAGAGGCTTCCTCAGAGGCCGGTGGTAAGCTGGGAGAGGCCTTTGATAAATTGGATCTGCTGGCAGGGGTGATTGAAAGCGGGGCCGAACGGACCGCCCGAATTGTGAGTGACATGAAGACGTTCGCTCATCCGGGCCGTGAACGGAATGAGGACTTTGATTTCCATCGAGCGCTCGATCTGTGTTTGAATCTGAGCACCAAACAGACGGCCTCACCTATTCAGATCAAACGCAATTATGGCGAATTGCCGGTGGTGCATGGCCCGTACGGCCAGCTGCACCAAGTGTTCCTGAACATCCTGACCAATTCCGTACAGGCCATGGGACCGGGCGGGGCGATTACCGTGTCGACCAACCGAGTCAAGCACATGTTGGAAGTTCGCCTGCGGGATACCGGGCCGGGAATCCCCGCTGCCAATATTCGCAAAATCTTCGAGCCGTTCTATACCACGAAGGCCCCCGGGGTGGGGACTGGGCTGGGGCTTTCGATCAGCTACAGCATTGTGACTAAGCTCGGGGGATCGATTGAGTGTGTCAGTGAATGTGATGCCGAAGGGGAACACGGGACAGAGTTCATTCTCCAGATCCCGGTGCCACGGTATCTGCTGAATGCCGAGTCTGGAGTGCTGGCTTCCGCCCGCTAAACCCCGGCGGGGAGTCTGAAGCCTGCGGAAGCAATTGCGAAAGAGGCCGTACATTCCCGGGCCCAGGGCTCCGTTGCTGCACCGTCGCGAGAGTCAGTTCCGGGGGCAAACTTGACATTCGAATCCGCCCGTCGGACAGTGTCTGCTGCGGAGTGTCGGTTGTCACACGGTTCGGGAGGTGCGGTCATGCGCTGGTATCAGAGAACGTTGGGTTTGGCGGCGGCGTTGTGTGTCTCGTTCAGCAGTATGGCTCAGGCGGATCAATTGGGGCTGACGGAAGGGGGCGTGGAACTGCACTCGGCCAATGTACTGGCCTTTGGACCGTATGGAGTGCTGTTCGTGGGCGATGCCAAGGCGGCCCGCGTCTACGCCATTCAGACGGGAGACCTGAAGGGGGATCCGGCCAAGGTCACCATCAATATCGAAGGGGCGGCCTCGAAGATCGCCGCAGCTCTGGGGGCGTCCACCGTCGAGATTGCCGACATGGCGGTCAATCCGCTGACGGGATCGGTCTTCGTCTCGACCATGGCCGATGGAAAAGTGCAGCTGGTCCAGATTGGCCCGGATGGCAAGATTGCCCGGCTGGCGCTCGATAAGGTGGCCCATGCCAAGCTCGACATTCCGAATCCTCCTGAAGACAAAGTCGTGGGTGAAGGACGTCGGGCTCGCAACAATCGTCCGAATTCGGTTACGGATCTGGCGTTTGTAGATGGGCGTCTGCTCCTGTCCGGGATCAGTCAGGGCGACACGCCTTCGACCGTTCGGGCGTTCGATTTCCCGTTCAATGACAAGGCCGCGGCCACGGGGCTGGAAATCTATCACGGAGCCCACGGCCAGCTGGAGAATTATGCCCCGATTCGGACGTTCGTGCCGTTTATCATCAACGGTGAGGCCAACGTGCTGGCGGGCTTTGTGTGTACGCCGCTGGTGAAGTTTCCGGTGGCTTCGATCGGGGCCGGAGAGCAGGTGCGGGGCACGACCGTGGCGGAACTGGGAAACCGCAATCAGCCACTCGACATGATCGCCTACAAGAAAGAGGGCAAAGACTATCTGCTTCTGGCCAACAGTGCCCGTGGCGTGATGAAGATCAGTACCGAAGATCTCGACAAAGCTGCGGGGATCGAGTCCAAGGTCGCGGAGACAGCGGGCCAGAAGTACGAGACCGTTGCCGAGTGGCAGGGCGTGGTCCAGCTGGACCTGCTCAATGAAGGCCACGCGATTGTGCTTGTGAAGAACGAGGGGGGGCAGGGCGATTTGCGGACATGGGTGTTGCCATAAAACGACGGTGGCTGGTTTCTCACGTGAGAATCTTGAACGGGACGGGCAGGATCGCCTGTCCCGTTTGTCATTCTGTGAGGAACCGGCATAACCGGAACCCCATTGAAAAAACTACAACGATCGGGGAATCGGCGGTTTGACCTGCCGCTGGGGCGACCTAGGTTCGAAGGGGTCCGGAAATGACGGGCCGCACACCTCGAACTATACGGGATGGCCTCTCATGCTTCGCACCGCACACGCTCTCTGGCAGGATGACAACGGCTTTGTGGTCTCTTCGGAGCTGGCCCTGGTGGGGACAATAGCGGTGCTGGGGATGGGTGTGGGGCTGTCCGAGGCAGCGGGCAATACACGCAACGAACTGCGCGATGTGGGGGTTGCGGTGGGATCCCTCGACCAGTCATTCTCCTACACCACGGGCGATGGCCAACTGGTATCGTATGTGGATCGTGATCAACAATAATGCGGGATGATTCACAGCCCCGCCCCACGAGCGAGGGCGAGTGTGACGGGCTGGTTCGCGATGCCCCCCAAGTTCATCGCCGGGCGGGAACCCTTCGTGTGAGGCCCTCCTGCCAGGTGGAATTGCCTGCCCCACTCGCTCTCGCTCATGGGTTGGGACGCTGCATCCGTGGCGTTTGACCGGGATTCAACGTCCGATTGTGGCAAGGCCCGGAGCGCGCCGCCGATCCGGTCGGATTATCGGTGAACGGCTCACCAAGTCAGTACGTTATAGTTTTCTCAGGACCGCAATGGTCTCGGCGAAGTCCGGTGGTGACGGGCTGTGAAACTCCATCCACAACTGGGTGATGGGGTGGGCAAACGCCAGTCGGCAAGCATGCAAGGCATGACGGCGAATCGGGAAACCGGTATCCAGCGGATCGGGGGAGTCATCGATTCCCTCGTCGTCGTCGCCCCTCTCGCTGGATTTCGTACGGAACGGATGAAACTGTCCGTGAGCGCGATAAAACTCGTCGCCGATCAGTGGATGCCCCAGATGGGCCAGATGGACTCGGATCTGGTGATTGCGGCCGGTGAGGGGGGTCGCTTTCACGAGGGTATGAAGCGGGTAACGTTCGAGGACATCGAAGTTGGTTTGCGAAGGGCGGGGATCAAGGGCATCCCCTCGGCAGGACATCAGCACGTGTCGTCCGGTCGCCGCTCGTCCGATGGGGTGCTTGATGCTCCCTTGATTCTGGGAGAAGACGCCCTCCGTGAGAGCCAGATAGCTTTTCGAAACCCGTCCGGCCTCAAACCCCATCGACAGATTGCGGTGGGCCGTGTGGTTCAGTGCGACCACCATCAGCCCGCTGGTCTGACGATCCAGGCGGTGGACGATCCCCGGTCGCAGCAACCCCCGCTGCGGTGTCTGCTGGTCGATATAACGCTGGAGAATATTGGCCAGGCTGTTGACCTGGTATTCCCCGGTTGGATGGGCGATGACTCCGGCGGGCTTGTCGATTACCAGCATCCACGGGTCGGCATAAACAATGGGGACTTCGGTGGGATCATGTTCGAGCACATGGTCGGGTGGTTCAATCAGGCGGATTCGTACAGCCTGTCCCGCAACGACTCGCTGAGTCTCCTCGACGGGGAGATCATCGATGGTGACCAGTCCGGCCCGGATGATCCGCATCAGTCGCCAAGTCGAGTGATTCCGCAGGTGTCTCCCCAAGAACGTGTCCACCCGCACCCCGTGGAGGTACTCCTCCACCAGGAATTCCAAGGACGGCAAGACGATGGGGGCGGACAAACGGCAGGCTTCCGCAGGAAAGGAACACCGCCGCAAGGTAATCCAAGCGGCGGCTCCTCACCATGGCAACAGTTTTTGCTGGAATGCCGAGTGTCGCAGTCCGGGCACTATTCGATGGGGACGATATACCCCACCGCTCCGATCGGCTGTCCCTTGCCGACGTTCTTGTAGTGCGCGTGGCACATCACGCATTTTTCCATGACCACCGGGACGGGAGTGGCCGCCCGCAGGTAAGGTTTGCCGTTCTTTTCGATGACCTGATCGACGAACGTTTCCCCTTTTTTCAGCTGGGCGATGGCGTTCTTTTCAAATTCATCCGCCGGGGAGTTCTTCTCTTCGTACGGTTCGCCCGTGGCATCAATCAGTCGGGCTTCGTGCCAGCCTTTTTCCTTCATTGCGGTGAACAGCAATCGGGCTGCGGAGCCGGCGGAGACATCGTCTTCTTCGTGAACGTAGTGTTCGGTGATGAGGACGACGGCTGTTTTGTACAGATCGTCGAGCATCTTCACCTGCTTGCGAGCCCGCTCAACGGCGGCCGGATCGACTTTTGCTTTGTCGGCACTCCGCGACTGAGCCACGATCATGCCGACTAGTACCAGAGGCAACACAGCCCAAGCCATACGACGTTTCATCATCTGCTCCCGAGGCCAAAGTCCGGCCCCGGTCAGTGAGCGCTCACTGCGAAGCGGAAGCCGGTTTTGTCAGTTGCACGAGATCCAGACCCGGGTGGACCACACTGGCCAGCATGACCGTGTCGAGATATTCCCACTGCAACCGTTCCGCTTCCGCAAAGACATTCCTCAGCTGGCACCCGGGCTGGATGACGCAAACCGTGGATTCCGATCCGACACATTCGAGGTAGTGCAAGGCACCCTCGAAGTCACGGATCATCTGGCCCACGGAAACCCCATCGAGCGCTCGTGCCAGTTCGATTCCGCCGTTGATTCCCCGGATGCTGCGGACATAGCCCAACTGGACCATCCGCTGGGTGACCTTCGCCAAGTGATCTTTCGAGATGCCGAAGAATTCCGCGACATCCGCGATTGTCACCCGTCCCGGTCGACAACCGAGATACATCAGGAAACGCAGGGCATAATCGGTGTGGAGGGAGAGTCTCATGGAAACGTGATAAAGAGGAGCCTATTAAGCCTGTTTGTGTTTGTCAACCGGAAACAGGTGGATGGGGGATGCGGTGTTTGATGGGGAGAACTCATCGACGCCTTATGAAGACCACAGGTAGACTCATTCTGTGTCGCGGGACCGTTCGGATAAAGTGCGGGTGTGTGAGTCTTCGGGGGATTCTTGAAAATAATCGAATGTGACACCACGGCCTACATTTCGGCCAGGGTCTGCAGATGCCGTTCGACCGACTCCGCCAGGCGGTCGGGGTGATAACCCCCTTCCAGCAGGCTGACAATCCGCCCTCCGGCGGTAATCGTCGAGGCCTCGACGACCATCCGGGTCAGTGTCCCATAGTCTTCCACCTCCAGACCAAGCGAGCCCACCGGGTCCTGACGATGGGCATCGAATCCGGCACTGATCAGCACCAGCTGGGGACGACACCGCTCGACCGCCCGCGCGAGGGACTGCTGAAAGGCATTCAGATACTCCTTTCGGGAGATGCCAAACTTCAGGGGGACATTATGTGTCCAGCCGAGCCCCGGTCCCGTGCCCGTTTCATCCGCCGCACCGGTCCCCGGATAAAAGGGGGACCGGTGCAGGGAAAGAAAGTACACGGTCCCGTCTCGGTAGAAGATATCCTGGGTGCCGTTTCCATGGTGCACATCCCAGTCAACGACGAGTACGCGGTCCAGACCCAGCTTTTGTCGGGCATGCTGGGCTGCAATCGCCACGTTGTTGAACAGGCAGAATCCCATCGGCTGGGTGACCACCGCATGATGGCCCGGCGGACGGATCAGCCCCATGGCCCGCTGATGGTTCCCCTGAACGACAGCTTCGACGGCGGCGACGGCACACGCGGCTGCAGTCAGGGCCACTTCGCCGGAACGCGGGCTGGCGACCGTGTCGGCATCCAGCCGACCGCCACCCCATTCGCACAGTTGCTCGATCGCCTGCACCATCGGCCTGGGGTGAATACGTTCGACCAGACTGCGGTCGATCCGGGCCAGTGGCTGGAGATCGCAATGCGCACCAACTGAGGAGGACTCCAGGCGTGCGTGGATTTTTTGCAGTCGCTCTGCCGACTCCGGGTGCTGGCCGGTGTCATGTGCCAGGAACAGATCATCCTTCCAGAGGGCGATGCGGCGCGGGGTCAATCGTGCGTCTCCGGGGAAGGCGGGCGGCCTTCCGTCAGCAGGCTGTCTGGTATTTCGAGTGACTGCGAAGTCTCATCAAAGAATGGCTGCAGATCTTCCAACTCGGTATCGGTCCCTTGAGTCGTGACCAGAAACGTGCCGACGGGCGTCCGAAAACATCGCAGCTCGGCCCGGTTCAGCAGTTCGAGACAGACGAACTCGACATCCCGTCCCTCGCAGGGGAAGTGTGCCATTTGCAGTTCGACATCGAAGACATCGACTTCGTTGTACTCGTCGACATAGACCTCAACGGCGGATTCCAGGACTTCCGCGATCTCGGGCTGGTCCGGCATGATCGTGACTGACCAGGACGCTGTCTGGCTGGCGTGCAGCGTGACCGAGATATAGGAATCACCGATCGCCTCTTCTTCGAGATCCCAGACCTCGGGGTAGCGAAACAGAATTCCGTGGGCATCATAGAGTTTGGTCATGGGGACAGTATGAGTGAGTGCCTGCTGTGCGGCAAGTGGCGGCGCTGTGCTGCCCCAGACGGCGTGCGAGGACCACCCGCAGCTTTCAAAACACGTTATTATCCGGGGTTGAGGATTTCGGCTTGCCAGGATGGGGCCACTCGTGAGGCTCGCAAGGGGATTTCATGCGTCGCATTCAGATTGTCGATTCGCACACGGGCGGTGAGCCCACACGCTGCGTGATTGCCGGGTTTCCTGATCTGGGGACTGGGACGTTGGCCGAGCGGCGTGAGGTCTTTCGTGACCGGTTCGATTCGTTTCGCTCGGCAATCGTGAACGAACCACGCGGTTCCGATGTGATCGTCGGGGCCTTGCTATGTGAACCAGTCGATCCGGCCTGTGTGACGGGGGTAATTTTCTTCAATAACGTCGGTCCGCTGTACATGTGCGGGCACGGGACCATCGGTCTGGCGGTGACGCTTGCGCATCTGGGACGGATCACTCCGGGACAGCATCAGATCGAAACTCCTGTCGGAGTCGTCCGATTGGAATACCACGGCGAGAACCGAGTGACGATCGAGAACATCCCCAGTTATCGCTACCGGGCTGATGTCCGCATTGAGGTGCCCGGCTGGGGGTCATTCACCGGCGATATTGCTTGGGGGGGGAACTGGTTCTTTTTGGTGAAGGACTACCCGGAACCGATCGAGATTGCCCGCGTCGAACGCCTGCTCGATGTCTCGCGGGCAGTCCGGCGGACCTTGGAAGCAGCGGGAATCACTGGGGAAAACGGTGACGAAATCGACCATATCGAACTGTTCGGAGCGGCTGCAGACTCCGCCAACCACAGCCGCAATTTTGTGCTCTGTCCGGGCGGGGCCTACGACCGGTCGCCCTGCGGAACGGGAACGAGTGCCAAGCTGGCCTGTCTGGCGGCAGATGGCCAGCTGGCACCGGGGGCCATCTGGCGACAGGAAAGCGTGCTGGGTAGCGTGTTCGAGGGGAGTTACCGTTACGAGGGAAACGTGCTCGTTCCGCGGATCACGGGGACGGCTTACGTGAACGCCGAGGCGACCCTGCTGCTCGATCCCAGTGACCCGTTTGAGATGGGAATTCGGGGCTCAGCAGTCCGTTGAAAAACGTGGGATAGGCTTCCCGCCTGTCGATATTCTGAAGGGATTGACAGGCGGGAAGCCTATCCCACGGCGTTCTTCAACAGGCTGTCAGGCGATCACTGCTGACCCCATGCACGTGGTGGCTAATCCCATGTGGACTAATCCAGTTCAGTCAGCCAGAGTCGCAGTTCGTTTTGATACTCGCTCGACAGATCGCCGATGACGAGTTCCTTCTCGAATGCGGCCGCACCGTTCTCGGACAGATCGGCGTCCTCCGCGCTGGAGAACCGATCTTCGGGCCGGACGGCCACGAGCTTTGTCAGCAGCGACATCAGTGTCGCGTTGCGGGAAACATCCTTTGGCAACAAAAAAGGCAGTTGGGTTGGGAGGAGTTTCTTGGCGGTGATCAGCTCTTCATCGGAGTCGATCCCCATAAATGGGTATTGGCCCGACAGCATCTCGAACAGCACGTACCCCAGGCTGGCGAGGTCTGATTCTCGCGTGGGGATCGCTCCGGACTGGACTTCGGGGGCGGCGTAGCGGGGTGTCCACATGCGCTGCATCGGGGGATCATCGATGGCAAAGGCCGAACCAAAGTCGATGATTTTGCTGTGCCCGGTCCGCTTGACCATGATGTTGGCGGGCTTCAAGTCAGCATGGATCAAGCCTTCGCGATGCAACGCACCAATTCCGGTTAAACACTCCCGAAGAATGGAGATGGCAATGCCCGGTTTGAGCCGTAACTGTTCCGACGTGCGGGTCACGATGACATCGTTGAGGTAATCCCAACGGTCATCGTCGACGGAATCACGCACTTGTTCGAGAGTCTGAGGCGTGAGCAATCGTCGCAGGTCGAAACCATCCACCCACTCCATTGCCTGGATCATGATGCCCTGGGCTTCGACGACGTTATACACATCATGCAGGTGATCCTGCTGCAGACGGGACATCTTCATGGCCAGCCGGGCCAGCCGACCCATGTCTTTGCGGTAGTCGTTGACCGAGGGATAACGGTCGGGGCGAAAGAACTTCAGGGCCAGTTGAAAGGAGACCCCAAACGCCCCCGATCGATCGGCCAGGTAGACGATCCCTTGCCCCCCCGATCCCAGCTTGCGAAGCAGGCGGTAGCTGACCTCCCAGGCCACTTCATCGCGCGTGACCAGCTCTCGATATTGTTGCGAGAGCGCGAGTCCTTCCGCGTAGGCCTGTTCATAGGTCACGGTCGGGGTGACGAAATTTTCCGTCGCGTCCATGGAGTGGGAGTCGGACATCCGGGTCAAAGGCTCTTGAAAGAATTCGTCGGAGGGCGGGAGGATTTCAGCGGGTGAGAGATCAGGCGATCAGTTCGGAGATGGGGCGGCCATCGGCAATCGGTAACGGGCGGTTCAGAGCGTCCCGCATTTCGGTGTCCGCCGGAATCCCTAGCAGTTCGAAGACCGTGGCTGACAGGTCACCTGGGGTGACGGGATTCAGGGCGGGGTAAGCGCCCTGTTTGTCCGAGGCACCGTAGACTTGTCCGCGTGGCATGCCGCCCCCGGCGGTCAGAACGGTATAGCACCGGGGCCAGTGGTCGCGAGAGAGGTTGTCGTTGATTCGGGGGGTTCGGCCAAACTCGCCCATCCAGAGGACCAGCGTTTCGTCGAGCAACCCCCGGTCATCCAGATCGTTGATCAACACCGGCAAGGTATGGTCCGTGAGCGGCAAATGCCATGCCTTCAGGATGGGGTATTGTCGGGTATTGTTGAAACCATGGGTGTCCCAGCCGCCGCTGTCCGTTTTCTGACCTCCGATATTGCTGGAGAAGTAGACGTTCACGAACTTCACCCCAGATTCGACCAGCCGCCGCGCGAGCAGGCAACTTTGCCCATAGGTACTCCTTCCGTAGCGGTCGCGCATCTCCGGAGTTTCCCGCGACAAGTCGAACGCATCCCGGACCTTGGGCGAGTTCAGCATGGAGAGCGCCCGCTCGAAGTAGGAATTCATTCCTTGGGCAAGCGGCTGGGCTTCCAGCGACCGAATCTGCGAATTGACCAGTGACTGCATCTCCCGCCGCCGCTGCAGCCGTTCCGACGAAACACCTGCGGGCAGGCTCAGCTCCGGCAGGCGGAACTGCGAATCGTTGGGGTCTTCGGTGATCAGCAACGGGTCGTGATGCCTGCCAAGAAAACTGGCATGTTGTCCCGGCGTGACCGATCCATCGGACATGACATGCGGCAACGCCACGAACGAGGGGAGCCCCGCCGATTGCGGCAAATACCGATTCGCCACGGAACCGTACGCCGGAAACAGTTCGATCGAATCCCGCAGCCGGATGTCATCCAGTGGTGGCGCATGTCCCGTTAATGCGTGGTAGGCTGCGGAGTTATGGTTGTTCATGGTGTGGTGAACGCTACGAATCAGCGTCACTTTGTGCATGACTTTTGCCATCTCGGGAAGGTGCTCGCAGACCGGCACTCCGGGCAATGAGGAGGCAATCCCATTGAACTGCGTGCGGACGCCACTCGGTGCCTCCAGCTTCAGATCAAATGTGTCCACATGACTGGGACCGCCGAACTGGTAAAGGAAGATGACCGACTTGGCCTTGGCCACTTGTCGAGTGACCTCCTGACCCGGTAAAAAATGATTCATCCCGAGGCCCAGCAGCCCCGCACCCCCGATTCGTAAGGCATCCCGCCGTGTCAGAATCGATTGCAAATGGTCTTGTTGCGTGGGGGTCATGAAACGCATCGGATTCCTCCCCTGGACGATGAAACCGGTTCCGGTGTCATGTGAGCCAGTAGTGTATCACACCCTGGCAACTGACTGCACAGGGGGCCGCCGTCGGACAATGAGTGTGTACTGTTGAATAGGCCGTGTCGCCCGGATTCGTCCCGCGAGGATCGATCCCACGGGATTCAAAGCTCACCACCCAAGTGCCACGATTGAACCACGTTCCAGAGGGCCGAGTGATTCTCCTGCCCTCCGGGTTGCGATGCAGCGGCCAACTCTGCCGATCCACGGACCCTGAGACCGCTGAAAACGCCATGATTGACCCTCTTAGCGTTCTAAATAACGACCATTGAGCGTCTGTGGAATATTTCCTAAGCTGTTTTTGGGTAATGGGATGCGTTTTCAGTTTGTGTTGACTGGAGGTGGTAACGGTTCGTGGAGCCCCTCTTGTCGTCGGATGGGGTTTCCGGGTACATCAGCGGTTCGCATGGCTCCTTCTTCGCGATCTTCCGAGGTTTTCCTCTCCCGCCGGGAACAGGTCCTCCTGATCCTGGGAGGGGGCGTGGGACTCATGTTGTTGTTGGTGGCTTGCGGACTGCGGCCTGATCCACGGGGGTATGGCACCCATCGACAACTTGGGTTACCGCCCTGCACGTTTCAGCTGGTCTGGGACATTCCGTGTCCCAGTTGTGGAGGGACGACGGCGTTTTCGCTGTTTGTTCGGGGACGGTGGGTTGCGGCCCTGCGTTCCAATGCGGGGGCGGCGCTGCTGGCGGGGTTGTGCGTGGTCGGTGTGCCCTGGGTGATCGGTTCGGTTCGGGCCGGGCGTTACCTCGGAATGCGTGATCCCGTGCAGGTGCTGGTGATTGTCATGGTCACACTGACAGTCGTGTCGTGTACACAGTGGGGGCTCCGTCTGGGAGGCTGGGTACCCTAGTCGCCCGCGATGGGGCGTGCGGTTTCGTTCACCTCGACCTCTTTCCCTTCACAAGGTTTGCCATGGATGGCACCACGCGGAATCGGATCTCCCGGCGTGCCGCTTGTCAGTCACTGGCAGCGGGAGTTTCCCTGCTGTTCACTGGCGGTTGTATTAATGTCGCGGCGATTGCTGGCAAGATGTTCATTGGCGATCCCAAGTCCAACTCGAAGGTGAAAGACATTTCGGGGGTCGATCTCGAAGAGGCCGGACACCGCGTGATCCTGACCTGCCAGGCACCACTCTCGGTGATGGAAGGTTATGAATCGGCAGCCAGTGATCTGGAAGTCGAACTGCTTCGCCGGATGCGGCAGAAGAAAATTCCGACCGTCGACTCCGATGAAGTCGTTGAACTGCTGGATGCCCGTGGAGGGCAGTACAATCCACAGATTCTCATTGATGAAATTCCGGACGCTGACCTGTTGTTCGAATTGCGCATGGAGAGTTTTACCCTTAAGGATCTGAACACCCCACAAATGTATCACGGTCAGTGTGCCGGTCGGATTATCGGCTTCCAGATTATTGGTGGGGAGGAGCATGGAAAAGCTCCAGGCTCTCGAATGATGAGTCAGTTCTTTGAGAACGATTTCGACATCGATTATCCCAACGGTTACCCGATCCCACGTGAGAATATGTCGGAAATGATCTTTCGGAAGAAGTTTATCGGCTTCCTCGGTCAGCGGCTGGGGAATATCTTCTTCGATGTGACCAGCCAGGAGTTGTACTCGTGATGTCTCACTCGGCGTGTCTGGCTACTTCCACGATGAATCCCCAGCCGCAGCGCTGGGCTGTCTGGCTGGGGGCATGTTTAGCACTGGTCCTGATGGCCGGATGTCAGCAGTTCGTGATTATCAGCTATCTGCTCGGCGGACCGCCGTCGATCGAACCGGATTTCGACAAGGAGACGGGACAGTCCTTAAAGGACAAAGATAAGACCGTGGCTGTGGTCTGCTTCGCCCCGCGCGAAATGTTGCTGGAGTTTCCGAACATCGATGACGAGATCGCCGCTCAGGTGTCGTACCGTCTGGCGGAAAACAAGATTTCCATCTGCAAGCCGGACTTCGTGCGGGCCTGGGTCGATGCCCACCCGAATTGGGAACTGGCCGAGGAAGTGGGGCGCGAATTCGAAGCCGACTACGTCATTGAGATCGAACTCTCCAGTTTCAGTCTGTATGAAGGAACCAGTACCACGCTCTATCGCGGGCGGGTCGAAGCGGATATTCACGTGACGGAGATGGACGATTCCGGGCATGGCGATCGGGTCTTCTCGAAGGAACTGGCGCTGGCTTATCCGCTGCATGTCGCCCGTTCGACATCCGAGCTGTCACTGGTGAAGTTCAAGCGGGAATATATTTCACGGGTCAGCGACAAGATCGGTTGGATGTTCTACGAGAGCTACAACGGCGACCAGATCCCCTGGTCGAACTAACGGTGGAGCGATCGCAATTGCTGCAAAAGTAATTGCACGGTCGCGCGCGTCGTCAACGGATTGATGATCGTCATTCGAAGGTACGCGACTCCGTCGATGGTCGTTTGCGAGATATAGAAAGTTCCGCTTTCAATTAACTGGCGGCGAAGTTCGCGGTTCAACTCGTTCCACTGCGAGGCCTCGATCTCTGCGGGCGTATAGCGAAACACGACGATGTTACACTGCGGACGGTACGGGGCCTGGAAGTCCGGCTGCTCTTGCAGGTCTTGCCACACCTCATCGGCCAGATCGAATGTCACGTCGATCAGATCCGCAAACACCTGCGGACCATAGGCACACCATACTCCCCACAGTCCATAGGCTGCGGCCCGTTTCGTACACTCCAGCGTCATCAGCCCGCAGTCGTATTCCGCCATCCCCGGTGCCGAAGGATCGAACAGATACGGAGCGTCCTGTTGAAATGCTGCAAACCGATGGATCGACTGTCGGTAAAAGACAAACGCACAGAGTGCGGGTACGTGCATCATCTTGTGGGCGTCGGCAATGAAGCTGTCGGCCCGGTTCAGCCCGGCGACCAGCGCGCGGTACTTGTCACTGAATGCAGCGGCTGCCCCGTGAGCGGCATCCACGTGCATCCAGACGTTGTACCGCTCGCACAGATCCGCAATCGCTTCCAGGGGATCGAACGCTCCAATCGGGGTGGCGCAGGCACAGGCCACGACCGCCATCACAGGAATGCCATGGGCTGCACAATCGGCCAGTTGACGAGCCAGCTGCTGCGGGCACATTCGCCGCTGGTCATCCAGAGGGATGCGGATCACCTGGTTCGTACCCAGTCCCAGGATGCCTGCGGACCGGGCGATACAGTAATGTGCATCCTGCTGCACCAGCAGGACCGGGGGGTGGGGCAGGGCCGCGACTCCCTCCTGCCAACTGGTCCCGAATACCACATTGCGAGCGGTCAGCAGTGCCGTCAGATTGGCGAGCGAGCCCCCGCTGGTGATCAACCCGGAGAACTCACCCGGTGACAGCCCGCACTGGAGCCCCAATCGCTGGATCAGCGCGCGTTCGATGGCCGTGGCCCAGGGGCCCATTTCATAGACAGCCATCACCTGATTGGTAATCGTTCCGATCGCATCGAATACGCCCGCCAGCGGGATCGGGCCGGGAACCTGATGCCCAATGTAATGCGGGTGATGCAGGTTCTGACCGTGGGTCAGGCACTGTTGAATCAGCCCGTCTATCCGTTCGTTATCGGGCGTCGTCGTGCTGGCCATGTCCAGGGCCCGCCCCGCCATCGCGATCTTGTCGAGGGGATGCGTCCAGCGCTGGACGGGGCCTTGTCCCGCCAAAACGTCCGTGAAGTACGTCTTGAGGGCCGACGTGGCCAGATCCAGGGTCCGGGTGAAATCCTCGGGAGAGAAAATCGCCTGAAGACGCTCTGCGGCGGTCGTGGTCGGACGGGGTGACATGGGTATCGAATGGGAGCCGGTCAGTCAGTGTACGCACGATAAACCATGTCCGCATGATGTCGAGCGCACCGAGCGTTCCGGGGCATTGGAATCATCGGTTCTCGATGAATCCATTCCGGTGCGTAACCGCTGATATTTCGAGGGACGGAAGAGGCCAGCCAGCGCCCTTGGGCACGTGGACGGTCTTCCTGGCGGGCACCGGTCATGTCCGGACAGGCAGCTTGTTCGGTGTGAAACACTGCAAACTTTCGGGGGTGTCCGGTCAGCCTTTCGGTTTTCATGCCGTTTGTGCAGACTGAAGGGATGAGTGGTGTTTTCTCCCACCACTCGATCCTGCGTGGTCCTGCCGGAATATCGACAATGCTCAAGGTCTGCACGTTCGAAAGTCGTCGTTCGGAAGAGATGCTTTCGCTGATCCAGCGTCAGGGGGCG
The DNA here is from genome assembly GCA_003671275.1 of Planctomycetota bacterium. Lineage (GTDB taxonomy): Bacteria > Planctomycetota > Planctomycetia > Planctomycetales > Planctomycetaceae > TH-plancto1. Next base: position 85,350 of record QWPB01000061.1, read on the forward strand.
ACAGCGGTCTCGGCTCCCTCATTGAAGGAGATCCGCCTTGATGAGAACAGCGACGTTCTGAAATTCGGGGAAGAGCTGTTGTCTGGGCAGATTGACATCGTGCTGTTTCTGACCGGTGTCGGAGCCCAGGCGATGCTTGACGTGCTGGTCACTCGCTGGTCGATGGAGGCCATTGCCGGGGCGTTGAGTCGAACCATGGTTCTGGTTCGCGGCCCCAAGCCGGTCGGGGTTCTGCGATCATGTCAGATCAAGGTGGATTACCGGGCTCCCGAACCGAATACGTGGCGAGAAGTGGTCAGCATGATCGACAGCACCCCGATTCCGATTGCGGGGCAGGTGGTCGCCTTACAGGAATACGGCCAGCCTCAGAAGGAACTGGCCCAGGCGCTCCGTGATCGGCTGGCGGAGGTCCGCAGCGTACCGGTCTACAAGTGGGCCTTGCCCGATGACCTGGCTCCCCTGGAGGCCGCCATCCGGTCCACGATTGCGGGTGACCTGGACGTACTGCTGTTTACCAGTGCGCAGCAGGCCGTGAACACTCTCGATGTGGCTGACCGGTTGGGCTTGCGCGGGGCGTGGGTCGAAGCTGCGAGAAAATGTGTGATCGGCAGTATTGGTCCCACTGCGACAGAGATGCTTGAATCACTCGGGCTGCGACCCGATCTGGAACCCTCTCACGGCAAGATGGGCCATCTGGTGATCGAGACTCTCGCCCTGGCCCGTTCAGCTCGGGGGTGAAGATTCTACGAACGGAGCCCGCGCACGTCATGAAGCCGGAAGTCGATGGGCTGTCGTTCACCAGCGAGCCTCCGACGTGAGTCGAGGGTATCTCTCGGGAAGTGTCGCTACGGCCCCGGTATGCCTTCGGAGTCGCAGGCAGTGGGGTGCTACTGCGAATCGGATTCCGACGACCAGTGTGTTACGAATCGGGATGAGACGGACCACTGCTGGCTTGCCCAGCAGTGTCCGCTGGATGTGGTCAGTTAGGGAATGGTGACAAGGGAGACGCTCGACTCCCCCTGAAGCCTAACCCAGCAGGTCCGGAGGGAATGGAGCCATTCGGGGCAAGTCCGGGTCTTACGGCATCCCCGGCAAGATATGATACCGGGCACTGGACCATTTCCAATTGATGGCCCGCTCGAACCATGGTCAGTTTCAACCGGGGGCTAGCGCCCGGCGGCTGATTTTGATCAGCCGGAACGCGCTAGCGTCCGGTTTCTGGTCGCGCTCGCCCTGGCACGGAGGACTCACGTCCTCTGCTCACTAGCTCTCTCCCTACTGCTTCACATCCAGCTTGATGTGCAGGTCGCGGATCTGGCGGGCGTCGACTTCGCTGGGGGCGCCGGTCATTTGGTCGGCAGCCTTCTGGGTCTTGGGGAAGGCGATGACGTCGCGGATGTTGTCTCCACCGGTGAACATCATCACCCAGCGGTCGAGGCCGAGGGCGATGCCGCCGTGGGGCGGGGCGCCGTAGCGGAGGGCGTCGAGGAAGAAGCCGAAGCGCTGCTCGGCTTCTTCTTCCTTGATGTTCATCAGGTCAAAGACCCGCTCTGCTGGATCTTGGGGTCGTGGATCCGCACGCTGCCGCTGGCGGCTTCGTAGCCGTTGCAGATCAGGTCATACGACGAGGCCCGGACCTTGCCGGGATCGGTGTGCAGGTACTGCTCGTCGTCGGGATGGATCGAGCAGAACGGGTGATGCTCGGCGTCCCACCGCTTCTCGTCCTCGTTCCAGGTGAACAGAGGGAAGTCCAGCACCCAGAATACCTCCATGGTGTTCGGATCGAACAGATTCTGCTCCCGTGCGATCCGGTTACGGACAGCGCTCAAGGCGGCTACAGAGGCCCTTTCCCGTCTCCTCGTAACAACACCAAGATGGTAATGAGAGCTAGAACCCAGAGAAAAGCCAACCCCGCGTGAACAACCATTGAGACCTGTTTCGCATGCGAGACACCTATGTCAGCGTGTTTACTCAGAGCCTTTGTGAACAGTAGATGCTCGACAAATATCCACACTGGCAACAAGAACCACCATACCTTTAACTCAAGCCTTAAGCCTGCGGGTTCTTGAGGCGATAGAACTTTCACAAGAATGACCACTGCGAGAAAGATCACGAATAACGCGATCCCTGCGACGCAAGAGTGTACTAATGAAATAAGCAGACCTTGTCTCAAGGTGAATCTCGACTTCTTCGGCAGCACGAACCGACTTGCGGCCATGACGCCAGCGAGCACAAAAAGAGCGCGAACGGCTACAAAAATTCCGTAAATCATCAACATCACGATTGGGATCGCAGCTCCGACGCTCGCGTCTCCTGCTGCGAGAACTGGACGTGAAAGAGACTCAGAGAAAAACTCTGGCATCAACGCATCCTATTTTTGGCGATCTCGATCCCAAGCTCCGGCTTGGGGACGTCTATCCTCGAAGCTCTGCTTCGCTGCGTGCCAAGCAGCTGCCGCTCGCTTGTCACTATTCCTTCACATCCAGCTTGATGTGCAGATCGCGAATCTGCCTCGCGTCGACTTCGCTGGGGGCGCCGGTCATTTGGTCGGCAGCTTTTTGGGTTTTGGGGAAGGCGATCACGTCGCGGATGTTGTCGCCGCCGGTGAACATCATCACCCAGCGGTCGAGGCCGAGGGCGATGCCGCCGTGGGGCGGGGCGCCGTAGCGGAGGGCGTCGAGGAAGAAGCCGAAGCGTTGTTCGGCCTCTTCGTTGCTGATGTTCATCAGCTCGAAGACCCGCTGCTGGATCTTCGGGTCGTGGATGCGGACGCTGCCACTGGCGGCCTCGTAGCCGTTGCAGATGAGGTCGTAGGACGAGGCCCGGACGCGGCCCGGATCGGTGGCGAGGTACTGCTCATCATCGGGGTGGATCGAGCAGAACGGGTGATGCTCGGCATCAAACCGCTTCTCGTCGTCGTTCCATGTGAACAGCGGGAAGTCGAGCACCCAGAAGACCTCCATGGTGTTCGGATCGAACAGCTTTTGCTCGCGAGCGATGCGGTTGCGGACGGCGGACAACGCGGAGCTGGAGACCTTGAAGGTGTCGGCCACGTAGAGCAGCAAGTCGCCCTCCTCGCCGCCCATCTTGGCGATGATGGCCTGCTGCTGCTCGTCGGTGAAGAACTTGGCGATCGACGATTCGAGCTTGCCGCCGGTGACCTTGAAGTAGGCCAGTCCCTTGGCTCCATAGTCGGCGACCAGGGCCTTCATGTCGACATCCAGGATGCGGCGGCTGTACTTGTCGGCCCCTCCCTTCACGTTGATGCCGCGGACGCGGTTGCCAGCTGCGATCGTCTGCTTGAAGACGCCGAACTCGCACTGACCGGCGATGTCGCCGATGTCGATCAGCTGCATGCCGAACCGCATGTCGGGCTTGTCGCTGCCGTAGTTTTCGAGGCAGTAGGCATGCGTGTAGCGCCGCAGCGGCAGCTGGAACTGCTCGCCGCGGATCGCCTGGATCATCTCGGCGACAAGGCCATCGATGACGTTGAGAATGTCATCCCGCTCGACGAACGCCATCTCGACGTCGATCTGCGTGAACTCTGGCTGGCGGTCGGCACGCAGGTCCTCGTCGCGGAAGCAGCGGGCGATCTGCATATAGCGGTCGAACCCGGCGACCATCAGCAGCTGCTTGTAGAGCTGGGGCGACTGCGGGAGGGCGTAGAAGGTGCCTTCGTGAACGCGGCTGGGGACGAGGTAGTCGCGGGCCCCTTCGGGGGTGCTGCGACCGAGCATCGGGGTTTCGATTTCAAGGAAATCGAGCTTGTCGAAGTAGTCGCGCACGACCTTCGTGAGGCGATGCCGCAGGATCAGGTTCTGCTGAATCGAGGGCCGCCGCAGGTCGATGTAGCGGTGCTTGAGGCGGATATCTTCGTTGGGGACCGACTGGCCGTCCGGCTCGAACGGAGGGGTCTTGCTCTTGTTGAGGACCTTCAGGTCACGAACCAGCAGCTCGACGCTGCCCGTATCCAGCTTGGGGTTTTCGAGTCCGGCGGGCCGCGCGACGACTTCGCCAGTGACCTGGATCACGTCCTCGTACCGCAGGTGGCGGGCGAGTTCCTGAATCTCGCTGTTGTCGGCGAGGTCGAACTTGATCTGCGTTTTGCCGTAGCGGTCGCGCAGGTCGATAAACACGATCCCGGCATGGTCCCGGTACTTGTCGACCCAGCCGCAGAGGGTGGCTGTCTCGCCGACATGGGAGGTCCGAAGTTCGCCGCAGGTTCGAGTTCGCAACACGTGAGAGAGCCTTTGCTTATGCCAATTCGGCGGGGCGTGACGGATCTCGATTCGAGGACCGTCTGACCTGAGAAGCCCGCATTCTAGGGGGACATGGAGTGTGGTCGCAATGTTCGCCCGGACGAGTGCGGGACCAGTCGGAAGGACAACCGGTTTCGCGGCTAGCGGCCCGCTTCCGGAAAGCCCGGCCAGATGCCATTTTTGATGGGGTCGCGTTGCAGTCTGATCGGGTTGATCACCAGGTGCTTGATCGTCTGCCGCCGCCACGTATAGAGCACATGCACCAATCCGTCGCGAGTCTGGATGACCGCCGGGTAGGAATACTCGTGGGGAGTGTTTTCGAGGACCAGCGCAGCATCCCATTGCTCCCCATCGTTGGACAAGGCGATATTCAGGAAGCCCCGACCGCGAGGCGTGCCAGTCTTGCGGACCGTATGGTTATAGACCAGCAGGTGACTGCCACTGGCGAGTGTGACGGCGTCGATCCCAGAATTGGGGTTGGGCAGGCTGGTGCGGACCATCGGGCTCCAGGTCAACCCGCCATCGGCAGAGGTGGTCGAGGTGATCCGGTCCTGCTGACTGCGGGAGAGGGCCTGCAACCGTCCATCGGGATGCATCAGAATCGTGGGCTGGATGGCCCCGAACTCCGTCTTGGAATTCACAGGACCGATCCGTTCCCAGGTCCGGCCCTGATCGCGGGTCCGCTCAAAATGAACGGTCCATCCATCATGCTCGGTGGATGATCCACAGAGTAACGTCCCGTCCGCCAGCAGGACCGGCTTGTTCTTGACGGGGCCATCAATCGTGGCTGGTAGCCGTCGCGGCCAGCTCCACGTGGCCCCCGCATCGGTCGATTCGGTCAACATGCCCCACCATGACGCCGGGTCGGGACCGCATTTGTAATACAGCTGGAGCGGTCCGTGGGGTTGTTGAAACAGGACCGGATTCCAACACGGATAACGCAGGGTGCGATGCTGGATTCCATCGGCGACTTGCACGACGGGTGTCCAGACGCCATCGATCTGACGCGTGACCCAGATTCCGACATCGTCGTTTTTCTCTTCGGTGCCACCAAAAAATGCGGCGACCAGTCCCGTGGAGGTCTCGACGAGTGTCGAGGCATGCACCTCGGGGAAGGGGGCTTTTTCGTAGAGGAGCTCGGACTTGAGAACCGGGGTGGGCTCAACGGCATTCAGTGGGTGCAATGCACGCAGATCCGTCAGCCAGGGCTCGGCGGAATGGACAGACTCAGAAGAGTGCCAGCCGGTAAAAAGCAGCAGTGAAAGAGTGACAAGAATACGCACAGAGGTCATTCCTGAGAGGCTTCGTTGAGGAAATCGCGGGCGGACGTGGCCAGATCCTTTTGCCGGTGTCGCAGCTGCTCCAGTTCCTGCCGCTGGGGGGCGGTCAGCGGATGGCCTGTCGTATGCTGGTCGACCAGTTCGCGGGTTCGCCGCTGAATTTCTTCCTGCATCGACAGGAGCAGTCGGACCTCGATCGCCATGGCCGAAGCCGATTCCGTGTCCGAAGGGGGCGATTCCGTGGGAGGATTTTCTCCAGGGGGCGTCGGAGGAGCGGCCTCATCCGATGGCGGTTGGACACTCGTCAGGAACTGTTCCATCAGCGTTTCCGCAGTCCGCTGGTCGGCTTGAGTGGCGTCGCCGGTGTCGCGTTCAGACAGTCGCCGGGCAGCGGAACGCTGGGCCGTCATGACGGCCTGAAGACAATGCTGGACGACTCGTAACGAGGTCGATTCGGTGAACAGTGGTTCGCAGTGGTCGGCGAGTTCGGATTGGGTTTCGGCGAGCTGTTGAAGCGATTTCAGTTGACTGCGGGTCCACTTACCTTCGGCGGTCCGAATTTCCTGAAGGCGGACGGTCTCGTCGCGAGCCACCCGTTGACGTTCGAGCAGGGCCGTGATGAGTTGGCTCATGGCAGTCAGGGCCTGCTCTTCCGCCTGCTGTTGAGCGTGTTCCAGTTCCTGGCCCAATGAATCGGCAGCTTGTTCGAGGTCGTCGAGGGCTTCTTGTTGTTCGTTGGTGGCAGGTTCAATCTGGTCGCTTTCCAATTGTTCACGGGCGGCCTGCATCCGCTCCTCCGCTCGCTGGATCGCGGCGGCGGCCTGGGGCTCCTGCCGCCTGAGTCGCTGTGTCAGCGCGGTGGTTTGCTCCTGGGTCTCACGCTGCAGGCGTTGCAACTCGTCGAGTTCAGCCGCTCGCTGGCTGTCGGCGGAGGGCGTCTGCAAAGCCGTGGTTCGTTTGTGCAGTTCTGCTTGCCGCTGCCGCAGTTCGTTCGTCTGTGTCAGGGATTTGCGCAGTTCGTCGACTGCGGACTGACGCGGGCGGGTCAGGGCCAGCTCATTTTGCAGAGCGTGGAGAGATTCCAGCAGCTCTCCCTGGGCGCTGGTGGCTGACTGGACGTGATTCTTTCGAAGCTGGTCGGCGACTTCCCGCATGCGTGTGGCGATCGACTGCTGCTCCAGTTTCTGGCCCAGTCCGGCATGCTCAGGGGCCATCAGCAATTGGCGGGTCAGCTGGTCGACCTCCTGGGCCAGGTTCGATTGCCGGTCGGCGGAACGGGCCAGATCGGCCAGTTGTTGAGTCGTGAGCTGGTCGTAGTTTTGATCCGCTGTGGACTGTCCGAGGGTCGTGGTCTGGTCCCGCAATTCGGCCTGCCGCGAGGTTAGTTCAGCAACCCGCTGGATCAGGTTTTCCTCACGCCGCCAGAGTGCCAGTTCGTCGGCCAGCTGCGTGAGATCCTGAAGTGTCCGTTGCTGGGCCGCCAGTGATTGGTTGAATGATTCGGTGATCGGCTCACGGGCGGATTCCGGGTGACGGTCGGTGGCTGTCGCCTGCCGCACAGCTTCGAGCTTCTGGGGGATCAGCGGCAGAACCTCCTGAACGAGCGGTTGTAAGATTCCCTCCCAGCGAGCCAGCTGCTGAGCCTGTTCGCTGGCTTCGAGTCGGTTAGCCTCCAGCTCGCGGCGGATAGTGGCCAACTCCGGGATCAGGCCGCGCTGGGTATCGACGAGCTGTTGTTCCAGCTCCCGCTGTCCGGTCTCCACCCGTTCCAGATCCCGGCGGTCCTCGGGACGCAGTGATCCGACCGTGGTCCACTGGTCGCGAATTTCCCGGGCTGTCTGTTCGAGTAGCCCCTGTTTTTGACGCAAGGCGTCGAGTCGGTCGGCCAGTCGAATCTGGCGTTCGCTCAGTTCCTGCTGCTTGTCTTCGAGAGAGACAATGGACAGCACCCGGACGGCACTCAATCCGACTTGTCCCGTCGAGTCTTTGAGGTTGTAGGCGTCTGCCGCCTGCACCCAGAAACGTACCGTCATCCCCGGTTGCAGCTGAAGCTTGGTCAGATCCCAGGCGTACTGGATGGTATGGCTGTGGTTTCCTGGGGATGTCGGTCCCAGGGAGACCACGAGGGGCGGGGTATTGGCTGATTCGGTCTCACCGGAGCCGGGTGGGTCGACCAGCAGTTCGACACGTTGCAATCCCAGGTCATCCCGGGCGGCTCCCCGGAGATCGATGATGGCATGGGGCGTGACGCGGCGGTCTTCGTTGGGTTCCAGCAGGGAAACAACGGGAATTTCGTCGCGGACCCCTCGGATTTCATAACGTTGAGGTCGGACGGAGACGATCCCTTCGCGATCCCTCAGCGTCAACCAGTAGGCATCCCGTTCTTCGGTCTGAAGAGTCCATTCCATGGAGATGGCGCGGGTCGAGTCATCCACGGGAAGCGCCAGGGGGGCCGACTGGCCTCGATGGAGATGCGCGGTCTGAAGGGGAGAGTTGGTGTGTGCCACGATCTCGACTTGACTGCCGACCAGACCCTGCAGATGGCCGACCGCTGATTCGGTCACTTCGGCGGGCAGCCCTGTGTAAGCGGGAGGGGTCACCGTGATGGTGAATGATTCGATCTTGGGCGGCTGGACGACACTGACTTTCAGCCAAGGTGTTCGGTCGTCATCACCGCCCGTCGCGCGAAATTCGCACGCCTCGATCGTTGACCACGTAGCGACGGCAACCGTGTGCGGACGGCCTTGTCGGTCTCGCAGAGTGGCTTGCGGCAGGGTGCCTTCTTCGGAAGCTGTTCCAGAGACGGCGACTCGCTGAAATTGAACGCGATCGGGGAGCCCGCCGAGCCGGTTTTCTACATAAACCGTCAGGTTCTCTCCTTGCGGGGTTCGCAGCTGGCTAGTGCTCAACGGTCGCAGGTCGGCATCCAGGTAGACCAGTGTCGTTCGCCGCGGCCAATCCCATGCGGCCCAGGGCTGGGTCAGCCGGCAAGCACCAATGGCCAGCCGGTCCGGCTGCCAGAGGCCGAATCCCCCCAGGAGCAGCAGACACGTGAGCAGCCCCAGAATCGGACGGAGTACACGTCCCCGGTTCAGCAGCAGCTGGGTAGGAACCGTCGCCAGCTGGGCGCGGGCGTGCGCGACGACCACGGATTGCAACGTGGGGGAACCTGCCGCCGGAGGCAGAGATTGTCCCGCGAACTCGACCCCTGAAACCAGATCGGGGGTCAGCAGGGGCCAGCGGCGGTGAATGCGTCGAGCAAGATCCAGATCGCTCAGGGGCCTCTGCCAGGGACGCCACAGGGTGTACCAGAGCGTCCCTCCCAGTAAGGACAGCCATACCGCTGACTGCAGGTAGCGGGCAAGAGCCTCTCGCCAGCGGATCAAGGCATCGATCCCGCCGAGGAATAACCCACCTCCCAGCAGAGCGATCAGGACCAGCCCCACACCGCGCACGACCAGCATGCGTCGTAATCGACGATGCACGGGTCGTAGATCATCGGCGATCATCGACATCCTACGGACTCGGCGCAGACTACGGGCGATAGTGTTTGATTCTATGCCGGGGCAACGTTCATGGGAACGTCGGGGGGTGTTCCGGGCCATGGCTGGCCAGTTTGTGAATCTGCCTCGCCCTCCCGACCGCACAAACTTACCAGAAGTACTTTCTGGACAGCCGTGGTGTTTCGAGTCGTTCGCACTCCTGCATGCGAGGGGTGGGTTCAGGCGGATTCTGGTTCATAGGTAATGCCGCGAGCGAGTGTCTCGGCCCACGGCTTGTCTTGTGGATTGTCGAAGTAGATGGCCACTTGCAGGTAGTTGCCTTCCACCACGGCAAAGGCGTAGACCGCGAACCGGCGTTCACCGTCTTCGAACTCAACCAGACGATACGCGTACTTGAAGACCTCGCCCTCCCAGAGTTCAAAGAGGTCATCGCGATCCGCCGAGGCTTCGGTCTTAATCAGCTCGATGATTTCGGATTGTGACGGTTCGTCTCCATCTCCCCAGCAATCGATCCAGATCGTGCGGCCTGACATGGCAAAAACGAGACTGTCGTCTTCGACGAACCGGTCCCAGGTGGAGTCGACATCAATCAGCCAGGAATCAGTGATGCGTTGCATGAAGTGCTGCCCGAGGGCTGAAAAAGAAAACCGCACGCCGCCCCAAGGGACGACGTGCGGAGTGGCCAGAGCCGGAATCGAACCGGCGACACCAGGATTTTCAGTCCTGTGCTCTACCAGCTGAGCTATCTGGCCCAGCAGGAGCTTCGAATGTTATCTGGGGGGGCGGGGGGTTGCAATCGAAGTCGAATCACGCCTCAGCGGGAAGCTCCGAAAGGTTCCCGAGGGTGACCGGATGAACCGTTCCTGCGGATTGAAGGGACTTTGGAAAGCCTTGCGAATACTTATGTTGCGGGAAGTTCCGTCTCGTGAAATGAGCCGGGGCTGAGTCCATTTCCAGACTCAGCCCCGGCGATCAGTTTTCGAATGGGAAGCCGACTACTCAGCGAGGCCGAGCAGTTCTTCTTCCTCTTCCTGAATGATGATTCGAGGAGTCACCATCATCATCAGGCTCGACGTTTCGCGGCCCACACCCGTGTTACGGAACAACCGGCTGATGTACGGGATCTTGTTGAGGATTGGCACACCGGCCATGTTGCGGCCTTCGCTCAGGGACTTCACACCCCCGAGCAGAACCGTACCACCGTCCGGAACGCTGACCACAGTGCTGACCGTGACCTGGGCCACGATCGGGAGCTGAACCGCCGCGGAGAGGCCCCCACCGCCATTCTGCTGCTGGCCCTGTCCACCTTGTCCACCCTGGCCCTGACCACCAGCACCACCCAGGCCACCACCCTGGCCGCCGAAGCCGCCCTGGCCCTGCTGACCACCACCACCCTGGCCACCGGCCAGACCACCAGCGGAACCACCGGCGAACGAGAAGGTCTGCACATCCGTGATGTTCGTGAAGTCCGGAGCCACCGATAAGCGGACGTATCGGCGATCCGATGAAACCACCGCTTGAACCGACAGGTTGGTGCCTTCGCGAATCGTCGTCAGCTGAGGCTGGAAGCCGATGCTAAAGCCCGAAGAAACCGGGGTGAGCGAGGTCACGAACGGACGGTTAGTTCCGCTGAAGATCGAGGCAAGGCTGCCGTTGAAGAGGGTGACCTTGGGGGCAAACATGATGTTCGACCGACGATCGCCCTGGGCGGCTCGCACGAACAGGAAGGCTTCAATATCGCTGAGGATTGCCATCCCGAACTGGATACCCGCTGCCGGGTCAAAGTTACCGAAGGTTGGTGCGGCGAGATCGAACGAACCCTGCCGGAACGGCACATCCAGGTCACCGCTGAACTGACCGGGGGCACTCATCCCCACGACCGTCTTGCCGGGCCAGCTGTCGCGTCCGACAAGGTTGATTCGCGGTCCCGGTGCGAACGGTCCGACGGCCCCGGTGTTACCACCACCCTGGCCAGCCTGGTTCTGCTGTCCGCCCTGCTGTCCACCACCGCCTTGCTGGCTACCTGTCTGACCGGCACCACCGGAGGTTCCGTTGACAGGGTCCACCGTACCAAAGCCGGAGAGTGGATTGAACTGAGAGTTGGTGCGCGGGCCACCCACGGTATCGTTCACATTGAAGTCGAAGTCGACGCCGATCTGCTCGAAGAACCGGTCGCTGACCGAGATGTACCGGACTTCGATCGTGACCTGCAGATCCTGAAGCCGACGCAGCTGAGACAGCAGGTCCGAGATTTCCTGATGGACCTTCTGTGTCTGGCGGATGACCAGGCTCAGGGTGCTGTCGTGGGTGGCGATCGAGGCCTGGCCCGCATTGACTTCCCAGGAGTCCGGCTCAACGGTGGCCGTAATCAGGTCGGTCAACATTCGGAAGTCATGTTCACTCAGCCCCTGCTCACTGTTGAGTCCCGGTAGCGAAGAGTTGGTCGGCAGCAGGCCCCCTTCAGCGGGCACCTGGGCCAGTCCACCCATGCCGGGCACAGAGAACGCTCCCGATCCGATACCGGACGGATGAGCGACAGCGGACGTGGGGGCTCGGGCCGACAGAGGCGTCACGAGGTCGGCGACCTGATAGGTGACGACCTTCATGTCCCCCTGACGGCGGGACTTGCTCGTGATCATCAGGGTTTCGTTCTCGACCACGTAGTCGAGCTGCAACTGGGCCAGCATCAGGTTGAGGGCACTTTCCAGGCGGACACCATCGACGCTGATGGTGACGGGAGTGCTCTCGGTGCTGCCGGCGTCAGCCAGTCCCTGCATGTCGATCGCAACGTTAATACCTTGCGATTCGGCGATGTGGTTGAGGATGTCCTTCAGCGGAGAGTTGTCGAAGTGGACCGAAACCGGGGCCTTCAGGCTGGAGTAGATCCGCTCTTCTGTTTCGCTGCGGTCCCGACCATCGATGGGCTGGGCCTTGCGGCGGGCGTTGAGTTCTTTCCAGTCCTTGGGATAGCTGACCCCGCGGCCATCGGCGACTGGATTGACCAGCCCGAGTTCGGCATCGTGGTACATCTTCCAGAGACCGTCTTCCTTGTCCGATTGGAGCCGGGCATTCTGCTCATTGCGGAACGCGAACTGACTTTTCAGTTTCATGTTCACGACCACCGGATTGCTGCTGTCGAGTTCCTTCGCCTGTTTGGCGATGGCCTGGGCTTCTGCAAATCGCTTCTGGTCCATCAATTCATTGAATTTGTCGACCAGCGTGGCCAATTCTTGTTCCACGCGGACGCGGGTCTGGATTTCCCGTTCCACGCGATCCCGGGTTTCGCCGTTCTTCCGTTCCATTTCGAGGACCGGAGCCCGCTGCTTCATATAGGCTTCGACACCCGTCAGGGAGTTGCGAACCGACACGGCCAGCGGCTCGGCCTGTTCGGGAGCCAGTCCGGCGGCCTCAATGGCTGCCAGCTGTTCTTCGAGCATGGCCTGAGCTTCCGCCGGCTTGCGTTCCCGCAGCCGCTCCGCCCGGAAGACGGTGTTCAGGGTTTCGGTACGGAGTTTGTCGAAGCGGGCGTCGTTCATCTGGACCGCTTCGGTCATCAGACTGGGATCCCCACCCAGATCCGCTCCGTCCGCGACCTGTTCACCGCTGACCTGCTGAATCTGATTGTGCCGCGGAGCGAGTTCGCGGAGTTTGTCCTGCAGCTGTTGCTGGCGGTATCCGTCGAGCTTTTCGCCGGTCTGGTAGGCTGCGAGAAAGGCCTGGTAAGCGGCCACCCGGTCGCCTTGACGCAGGGCGTTGACGCCCTGGTCGTACAATTCACGGGCGGAGCCTTCTGCTACCACCGGGTGGCGATCAAATCCTGCTTGAGCGGTCATCACGCCACGGTTCGTCGCTCCCGGAGCCTGCTGTGCAGCCCGATCGATGTCAGCCAACAACATTTCGGGAGTGTCTTCGAACAACTCGTAAGCCACGTCAAACTGTCGGGCCTGCTGGGCCTTGGCCTGGGCTTCGGCCACCTGGCCCGCAGCTAGTGCGGCGCGGCCTTCATCCACCAGGGCCAAAGCAGATTGCTTCTGCTCTTCCAGGCTGGCTTGGGTGGCAGCGGGGGCTTTGCGGCCCGACTGACCCGAGACAAGACGTTCGATGTCTTCGCGGACCATTTCCGGACGGTCATCGAACGTGCCGTAGGCCACATCAATTTGTTCGGCTTGAGCGACCAGTTCCCGGGCCGCGGCCAGGTCGCCCGCTTTCAGTGCCTGGCGGGCTTGAGACACCAACTGGTTGGCATTGGCCTTCTCGTTGGAGGCTGCGGCAGGGCTGGCGGGGCCACCCGATTTCTGGGTGGCGGCTACTGCGGAACGGGATTCAGCGGTTCGGATTTCCTGCAGAACAAGTTCTGGTCGGTCATCGAACACGGCGTATGCCACGTCGAGCTGAGCAGCCTGTTCAGCGAGTTTCTTGGCTTGAGAAAGCTGTCCGGACTTGAGGGCTTCGCGGGCTCCCGCCAGCAGATCGAGAGCCTCCGCGTGGAGGGTTTCGGTTTCGTCGGAGCTGGCGGCCGCTTTCACTGGTCGTGCGGCTGACGGTGCACCCGACAGGACGACTGATTTGGAACGGCGTTCAATCTCCGCGAGGACATGCTGCGGGTGTTCGTCGAGCAGGCCGTAGTTGACGTCCAGCTTCTGGGCCGCCATTGCGAAGGTCCGGGCCTCTTCATAGTGACCCTTTTCGAGGGATTCACGGGCCAGAGCGACCAGCTCCTGAGCTTGTTCTTTCAGGGAGAGGTTATCCGCCGTGTCTGCTGCGGGGGCTACTGTGGGAGCGTCTTTCTCCACCGAGTTCCATTCGCTGCGAGCCTTCTGAACGGTGGCGAAGTCTTCGGACGGCCCCGTCGGGCTGGCCTTCTGTTGCTTGGCCAGCTCAGCCATTACCTGTTCGGGCCGCAGGTCGAAGTTGCTGTATTCCACGTTGGTGTTGCGAGCGGTCTCGATCTTCTCGCGGGCGGCGGCGAGATGCCCCTGGCGGATGTCAGTCTGGGCTTCGGTCAGCAGCGACTGCACATAGGCATGCGGGTCGTCGGTCGCCGACACGGTCTGGACGCCCTGGGAGGTCTCCCCCGCTCCCTGTGCGACCATCGTGCCGTCATCGACGGGGCCCTGAATCAGCGCCATCAGCGCGGTTGGGGTCTGTTCGTTCGCCTTGAAGGAAACCTTCCATTGGCGAGCCATCTGGTCGGCAGTGGATGCCAGACGCAGGGCTTCGTCGGCGTCTCCGTTTCGCAGGGCCAGACGGGCTTGCCGCATCTGGTCTTCGACCTTTCGTCGATTCAGATCGGTCGCCTTCGCGGATGAGCCCGAGCTGTTCGGGGACGAGGCCCGATACCGCTCGAACGGATTCGCATCCGGAGTGGCCTCCTCGGCGTTGGTCTGGCCGTTGATCCAGACGCTGGCCGCCACGAGACCGCCACAGGCGATCAGGCCAAGGAACCGCTTCAGAGTGCGTCCCAGTCGGGGACGGACAGCTGCGGTCCGGGAAGGGGAAGTATTTCGCGCCATATGAGCACCAGCCTGGAGTTCCGGGGTTGGAGACGTTCCGGGGGAGGATTCGTTCGGGCGAGGGCGTGCCGGCGGACAACCCGCGGGGGGCACAAGGTCGGAGGCGGGCTCCACCCTCGCTCGAACGAGCAGTCTGCCCGATTCGAAATCGGGACGGGAACAGGTTGTGACCGTTCGAGGGTCGCGGATGTAATTCATGTTTTTCGTCAGGGTCAATACGCGTCTCGCGGATTCACTGGCCAGGGGGCGATAATTGCCGATTGACGTCGGATATCACGTTTTTTAGGTTTTTTACCGGCGAAGGATGCCGGAGAGAACGAGCACTTCGCGTCCCGTTTTCCATCGGCACTATGCCCTTTATGAGCCTGTTGAAGAACGCCGGGGGATCGGCTTCCAGCCTGACAATCCCTTCAGAACAGGGACAGGCTGGAAGCCTGTTCCACGTTTTTCAACAGACTGTTAAACCTTCTGAGACATTCGCTCCGCCAACCGTCGGAGAGCGGGGCTGGTGTCATCAGGTTTCAGGTGAACATTCAGCAGGCTGAAACCATCGGTCTGGGCCAGTCCCGCCTGCACACTCTGATGCAATTGTCCCACAGTGTGGACCTCGAAACCCCATCCCGCGCCCAGCAGATCCGGCAGTCGATGATACTGCCAGTTCAAAATGTCATTGAACGGACCTTCCAGGAGAAACCGTTCCGTGGTGTACCCCTTGTTGTTCAGCACAATTACCAGCGGATTAAACCCCATCCGGATCGAAGTCGACAACTCCAGACAGGTCATCTGAAAGGCCCCATCGCCCACCAGTACAATGGGTCGCAACTGTTTGTTGGCCGCCTGGACTCCGACGCTGGCCGGGATGGCAAATCCCATGGAGGTGTAATAGGCCGGGCTCAGGAATTCCGTGTGTTTGTGAATGGTCAAGTCGCTGGCTGCAAACAGCGAATCGCCCACATCGGCGACGACCACCATGTTGTCGTCCAGAATCAAATTGATATGTTCAAAAAGTGAAGCAATCGTGACCGGCTCGTGACTGGGACGGCGGTTCGGCTGGGGCTGTTCGTGCGGGGGCAGATTGGGCTTCCGGCGAGCGGGCAGCTTGAGCTGCGTCAGGCCGGTCAGGAAGTCGTCGAATAACACATCATGGAAGTGATGGTGTCCAATTCGCAGCTTTTCACTGGTGGCGGAGATGCACTGGCCGGGCTCCAGATGAGCGGTGAAGATTCCCAGATTGATGTCGGTCATAAAGGCCCCGAGCAGCAAGACGCAGTCGGAGGACTCGACGTATTCGGCCACGGATTGGCGTCCCATGGCCCCCTCGTAAACGCCGATGTAGAGCGGGTGTTTTTCACTGACAACGGACTTGCCCAGGAGTGTGGCACCCATGGGGATGTTGAACTTCTCCGCCAGTTTCACCACGAGCTTCTGCAGGCCGAACCGGTGGACTTCGACTCCGGCGATCAACACCGGTTTCTGGGCGGCTTGCAACCGTTCCGCGGCTTCCGCAAGGGCGGCTTCCAGGGCGGCGGGATCACTGACGACGGGAGTGGAGATGGAGCGGTACGGGTGGATCGGACGGGCATTGACTCGATCCCGGGGCAGTTCCAGATAGACCGGTCGTTTGAACCGGACCGCAGCTTCGAGGCAGCGATCAATCTCTCGAAAAGCGGTCAGGGGATCGTCCAGTACGGCGCTGGCCACGGTAATCTTTTCGAAGACTTCCCGCTGGGTATTGAAGTCCCGGACCTTGTGGTGGAGCAGGGGATCGTTGCGGCGTTCTTCGACTCCTGGGGCTCCGGTGATTACCACCACGGGCGATTTCTCGGCAAAGGCCCCCGCGATCGAGTTGCACAGGCTGAGTCCCCCCACGCAGTACGTGACGCAGACCGCGCCGATTCCATTGATCCGCGCATACCCGTCCGCCGCATAACCGGCATTGTCTTCGCGTGTGGCTCCGATGACGCGGAGCGGACTTTTCTGTAGCTGGTCGTAGAACGTGAGGACGAAATCGCCGGGGATTCCGAAGACATCCCGAACACCGTAGTCCTGCAGTCGCTGGATGAGGTAGCTGCCGATCGTGGGGTTGGTGATTGCCTCCGTTTTTTCGGCAGGGCGAGTGCTCCGGGCCGCTGCTGGGGTTGTTATTCTTTTGGCCATAATCCATGTTCCTCATGAAGCTGGCGAAATACTTACTGGCGTTATTCTACGCGGGGATGGGGGTGGCGTCTGCCCATGTTCTGGGGTGGGAAGCTGTTTTTAGTGCCGCTTCCGAATGGATTGGCAGGAAGGCCGACAAGAATGTCAGCCCCGTCGAATCCGTGCCCCGACATTCCTGTCTGGGCGAACGGATGACGGACGCTGCAAGGGCTCTGGACGCGGTGATTGCGAGCCGCAGGATGAGCCTTACGCGTGCCGGATGGCAGACGCTTCGTGGGTTCTGGCGAGAAATGGTTCCACCAGATCCTTGAGCATGGGCAGTTCGGAATCGATCAAAAACGCATCATGGCCGTGCGGGCTTTCCAGTTCGGCGAACGTCACGTGGCGTTTGGCCTCTAGTAGTGCCCGGACAAGCACTTGGCTCTGGGTGGTGGGGAACAGCCAGTCGGTGTCGTATGAGACGACGAGGAACCGAGCGTCAGTCTTTCCCAATGCGTCTGGCAACGGACCGTGCTTCATCTCCAGGTTGAAGTAATCCATGGCTCGCGTGAGGAGCAGATAGCTATTGGCATCAAAGCGTTCGACGAATCGTTTTCCCTGATAGTGCAGGTAGCTTTCGATTTGGAATTCGGTCTCTTTTCGCAGGTCGTACGTCAGGTCTTCGCTGTGCTGCAACCGCCGACCGAATTTCAGTTCGATCGATTGCTCTGAGAGATAGGTGATGTGAGCGATCATCCGGGCCAGGGCCAGCCCAAAGCGGGGCTTCTCCGATTGGTCATAATAGTTCCCGTCTCGAAAAGCCGGGTCCGTGTAGATCGCCCGCCGCCCCACCGCATTGAAGGCAATCCCCTGGGCATTCAGCCGCGAACCACTGGCGAGGACCACGGCTGCCGCGAGCCCCTGCGGGTAGCGAGCGGCCCATTCGAGAACCTGCATGCCGCCCAGGCTGCCGCCCACTACCGCGAGCAGCTTGTTGATTCCCAGCCAGTCCACGAGACGCTTGTGAAGGCTGACGATGTCAGAAATGGTCAAGAAGGGAAACGCCGGCCCGTACGGGTTACCGGAGTCTGGATCGAATGAACTGGGCCCTGTGGTTCCCATGCACCCGCCCAATACATTCGCGCAGATCACGAAATACCGGTCGGTGTCGATCCCTTTGCCGGGTCCGATGAACCCATCCCACCAGCCGGGCTTTTTCTCGTCGTCGTGATGACGACCCGCCACATGTGCATCACCCGTAAGGGCATGGCAGATGAAGATGGCATTGTCCCGTTGCGGCGACAGCGTGCCATAGGTCTCGTAAGACACCTGAATTGGGCCGAGGGTCTTCCCGCTTTCCAGCTGGAGCGGGTCTGTCGGGGGACAGAGCTGGACCGTACGGGCAACCACGGTCCCCTGAAACGGGGAACGGATTGGATTCGAATCAGGCGGTACGGTTGCGGACATGGGTGCAATGTGCCTGATTCGTCGGCATGGTTCAACAGAACCCGTCCATTCTGGGTGGGAATCGTGGGAGTCCACGTAGAAATCTCGCCGTCTCGTATTTTCCCGGACGCCGTTCCGCATGGCGAGTGGCCATTCCGAGGATTATGAAGAATGAGATCCTGGTAGATGACTGGGGTCCTGTAAAAAAAGCGTTGCCCTGTGGAAATTCGGGAGATCCTTGCCAGGGATGTCCGCGCTTTCCATAATGAAATGGCCCCTTCACGCCCCGCTTGATCCCTCTCAGGTTGCCGAACACTTTCCACCATGGAAGACCAACTCGTCGCTCTCTTACGGTTTGCATCCGGGCAGACGCAGCCACTGCGGCTGGTCGTTCGTGATGCCCGGGGCGAATTGGTTCAGCGAAAGGAAATTGACGCTCCGTTTGCCATCATTGGACGAGGCAGTAACTGCGATCTGCATATTGATGAAGAGGTCGTCGCCTATCGCCATGCCTACCTGCAGGTGTTCGCCAACCGGGTGGCGTGTATCGATCTGATCAGCACCAATGGCATCGCGATTCAGCCACCGGCTCCAACCCATTGGATTTCCTCCGAACATCGTTTTCGCATCGGGACTCATTGGGTTCAGCTGGAGGGAGACTGGCTGGCCGACCCGACGGTTCCCTCTCCCATGGAGTTCAAGGCCCGCGACGAACAACGTATTGAGTTTGGCGTCCTGCCCAAGGCTGAGCTGGAGTTGCTGAATACCTCAGCCAAGGGGCGGATGTGGCCGATCAATCGTGTGGTGACACTCATTGGTCGCGATGAAAAATGCCGCATCACGATTCCTGATGAGCGGATCTCTCGCGTGCATTGCGTGCTGTTGCTGTTGCCCTCGGGGTTATGGGTGATTGATCTGCTGGGCAAGGGCGGGATTAAGGTCAACAGTCAGCCCGTCCGCTGTTCCGCCCTGCCCGAAGGGTCTCAGTTGCAGATTGGCGACTATCTGGTGGCCGTGCATTATCCGGAACTGCAACAGGCTCCCATGGTGGTGACGTCCCCGCTGCCTCCGCCTCCGCAATCGATTGGGAAAGGCAGCGTCGAGTTTCGAACGAGCCAGAACCGGTTGTTCAAGGTGGAAACCTGGGGCGATACGCTGATTGTGATCCCCATCGGGGCGGATTCCGGTGGTTACAAGTATCATGACATTCATACCGAGGCCGGGCGGATCAACGAACTGATCATCGGTCATGGCTACCGAAAGCTGATTGTCGATTGCAGTCAGACCCGTCTGGTGGGCTCCCTGATGATCGATGCGATTACGGGGTTCTTGCGAAAAGCGACGGATAAGGCAGTGTTTTGCGGGGCTTCGCCGGAGATGCACCAGTCGCTGACCGATTTGCAGTTGCTGCGTATCTGGCCGTTGTATGCGACACGGCATGATGCGCTGCTGGCGATCTATTCATGACGTCCACGGGGCGACCGCTACGGGTCGCACACATTATCACGCGGCTTATTATCGGCGGTGCGCAGGAAAATACGCTGCACAATGTCGAGGATCAGCATCGGTTGCACGGGGATGAGGTGCATCTCATTACGGGGCCGGGGCTGGGACCGGAAGGCTCACTGGAGCCACGGGCGATGGAGGGGGGCTATCCTGTGCATCTCCTGCCAGAGATGCAACGCCGGATTCACCCCTGGAAAGACTGGCAGTGTACGCGGGAGATTCGGCGGCTGCTGACAACGATCCAGCCCGATATCGTGCATACCCATAGTTCCAAGGCGGGAATCATGGGGCGGGCAGCGGCCTACTGGCTGGGGATTCCTGCCGTGCATTCGATTCATGGAGCGGCGTTTCATTATGGCCAGAACCCGCTCGCGTATTGGGTCTATCGACAGGCCGAACGTTGGGCCGGACGCCACACCGCCCATTTCGTTAGCGTCGCGGATGATATGACGGACGAATATGTCCACGCTCGGATCGCGGGACGAGAGCGGTTCACCACGGTTTATAGTGGTTTTGATGTCGAGCCATTTCTCCAGCCGACGCGGTCGCGGGACGAGGTTCGCTGCGAACTGGGGCTGTCCAGTTCAGACATCGTGGTGGGCAAGATCGCGAGGCTGTTTCATTTGAAAGGGCATGAGTTCCTGCTGTCGGCGGCCCCTGCGATTGCGAGAAGTTGTCCGCATGTCAAATTTATGTTCGTGGGCGATGGACTGCTGCGGGAGACGTTTCAAAGGCAGGTCGCCGAGATGGGGTTGGCGGATCGATTCGTCTGGACTGGACTGGTGCCGCCGACGCGCATTCCGGAACTGATTCATGCGATGGACATTGTCGCTCACACGAGTCAGTGGGAAGGATTGGCCCGCGTTTTGCCGCAGGCGCTGATTGCGGGTAAACCCGTTGTGGCCTATGACGTGGGCGGGGCGCGCGAGGTGGTGCTGCCGGGGGCGACCGGTTATCTGCTGCCGCGAGACTGCGTTGAGCCGCTGGCCACGGCCATCATCCGACTGGCCGAATCGCCCGAACGGAGGTTGAAATACGGGATCGAAGGGCGGCGTCGATTTACAGAGCAGTTCCGGCATCAGACGATGACGCAGCGGATTCGCGAAGTCTACTACCGGGTATTGAACGAACCGAAGCTGGAAGGCTCATGAACCTGTTGAAGAACGCCGTGGGATAGGCTTCCAGCCTGTCCATCCCTTCAACATATCGACAGGTTGGAAGCCTATTCCACGTTTTTCAACGGACTGTCAGGAGAAAACGCGGGGCTCAATGACCGCAGGAATGTCCATCCCGCGAAATCGCGGAATCGACATTCCTGCCGGTGATCGGGAGCAAGCGAGACGTGGATTACCGCACCATCGATGGGCCATCCCAGCCAGCGACCTGAGCGTCGGGAGCGAGAATGTAGATCTCGACGCGGCGGTTTTGCTGACGGGCACTGTCGTCGGAGTTGGCTGACACGGGTTGGAATTTGCTGTAGCCCGCCACTCCCATGCGGGTTTCGGCCAGCCCCAGCTTGCTGAGCTGGTGAACCACGGCGGTCGCTCGGTGTGCTGACAATTCCCAGTTGGTCGGATGTTGTGCCCGCGTCACGGACTTGACGATCTCCTGATCGTCGGTGTGACCGACCACCAAGATGTCGAACTGCCGGGCATCCGAGTCGTTCATGATCGATGTGAATTCCTTCAGCAGGCTCGAAGCCTGTGTCCGGACTTCATCGCTGCCTGTGGCGAACAGCAGATCACCATTAAAGCGGCTGACACCGGTCACCGGGTCGAATTCGAACTCCGGATATTTCCGAGCCAGTTCTTCGAACCGCCGGTTGGCTCCGCCACCCAGTGGATTCTTACTGGACAGCAAGCCCGTGTACTTTTCGTGCAGCTGGGATCGCTCCGCGTTCAGGTTGGCAAGCCGCTGATTGGCGACATCCAGACTCTGCTGAGCGACAGCCAGCGACTGCTGCAGCTGGCTGTTCTCCTGCGAGAGCGGGCCAATCATTTGGGCCTGAGAATTCAGCTGTTGATTTTCACGGTACAGCTGCAGGGAGTGCAACTTCGCTTGGCGAAGTTGGGCCCGGCGACCGCGGCCACACCCCGTTGAGGAGAGGCACAGCGCCAGGACAAGGCACAGGGACAGTGAGCGAGAAAGGCGGGTCATCGCGTTCTCCGGAGGCCGCGTTACCCCAGTACGTGAGGGGATCACTGAAGGGCCGACGAGCGGACCTTCAGCGTTCCCGACGGGTGGGGCCGCGTTCAAATCGGATACTGAAAGGGGGAGTCAGGTGATGGGGTTACTCGGCGGACCGGGCAACCGACCGTCTCACGAGTTCGAGGAATCGAACGGGACACGAGACGGGGCGGGACAGACATGTTGTCCGTGGGAGCAACTTGCCTGAATGTCGACTTGTATTCCCTTTTTTCCTCAAGGACCAGTCGATCTCTGCCGATTAGCGGGAGTTCGGCAGGTTTCGCCGAATTGGACCGGGCAGAAAATGACCAGGACGTGGTTATGTCAGTGTAACGTATTGTTTTGTAGGGATTTGCGGAGAGTTGCCGGGGATGTGACAACTCAGGGCTTGGAGTCACGCCGGCCCACGGTCTCCAGAATGGCAATAATCGCCAGTACGCAAAGTACCAGTGACAGAACCAGAATTGCTCCAGACCACCCCTGTACGTGGTACAGCAGGAGTGCTCCCAGCCCCGTCGTAATCGTGCAGAGATGGACCGTCAGCACGGCGTGCTTTCGCGATAGTCCCAACTCGACCAGCCGATGGGAAAAATGGGACTTATCCGGCTGAAAGGGGCTGCGGCCCTGAGACAGTCGAATCAGCATCACCGACGTAAAATCGTACAGCGGAACGGCCAGCACGCAGAGCGGGGCGAGGATCACGGACTTCGAAGACTGCCCGGCATCGTAGAACGTTCCCATCAGTGTCAGGGAGGAGAGCATCACTCCCAGAAACATGCTGCCCGAATCCCCCATGAAGATGCGGGCGGGGGGCCAGTTGTGGCACATGAACCCGGCGATGGAACCGGCTAGTACCAACAGCACTCCCCCGACAAACCATCGAGGCTCCGCAACGGCGGTCAACATGACCGAGGCAAAGATCAACGACGCGATCAGTCCAATTCCAGACGACAGGGCGTCCATGTTGTCCAAAAAATTGAAGGCGTTGATCAGGACGCCAATCCACAGCACGGTCAAGATAAATCCGATCCACGGCTGCGAGACAAAGACCGTCGCGCGAATCCCTCCCGCAGCCAGGCCGACCGCGACACCCAGCTGCAGCAGCAGACGCGGCTGCCACGGGAGCGGACGTAGGTCATCCAGCAGTCCCATCGTGGCCACGAGTATCCCGGCAGCGATCAGCTTCCACAGTTCTCCGGATCGCGACAGGACACCAGCCAGATGGGGCTGAAGTTCCGCAGGTAACCACTCGGGAAGCGTCGGCTGGCGTTGTATCCACCAGACAGCCCCGTAAGCGGCCATCGTGGTCAGCAGAAACCCGCACACAATCCCCAGCCCCCCCCCGAGTGGGGTCGGCG
The DNA here is from genome assembly GCA_003671275.1 of Planctomycetota bacterium. GTDB lineage: Bacteria > Planctomycetota > Planctomycetia > Planctomycetales > Planctomycetaceae > TH-plancto1. The sequence goes on from QWPB01000061.1 coordinate 108,538, forward strand.
TGGAGTGGACCTTGCGGGCCGCCGGGTGGTCGATCAGGCCAACACGTGGTGAAAACCATCGCATCAGTCCCGTAACGGCGCAAGACACCACGAATGACGGAATGAGGCAAGCGGCAATAAACCAAAGCACGAGAGATCACTCCGCCACAGGGCGCCGCAAGATGAGAAACGCCCGCCAAGAGTATTCCACTCCGCTGTACACCGTGATGGCCACCGTGCCCCAGACGGTGATATCCCGCAATCTCAGAAACACCGTCGGTGACAGGTAATGACTCCAGCCATTGATAAACTCACGACTCAGGGACAGCAGGCACAGCGGTACGGCAACGCACTGCACCGCCATCTTGATCTTGCCGGACCAGCGGGCCGAGAAGTCAGTGCCCCGCTGTTCCATAAAGGCTCGAACCTGCGTGATAAACATCTCTCGGGCGACTATGGCAAAGGTCACCCAGGCTCCCACGCCACTGTCGGGCCAACGGAGCAGAAAAATGAATGATCCACAGATGATGATCTTATCCACGAACGGGTCGAGGATTCGGCCCAAGACCGTCACCTGACCATATTTGCGGGCGAGGTAACCATCCAGGAAATCGGTGGCTGCGGCGATCACGAACACAAGGGCTGATGTGATCCAGTATCCATCAGCCCAGATCAGTGTGAACAGCACCAGCGACAACACGAACCGCGACAGCGTGATGGCGTTCGGCAAATTCAGCGAACGCGAATCAATCGCCAGTGCGGGTGACGTGTTGGGGGGCTGAACAGTCATGGGCAACGGGACCGCTTCCATTGAGGAGCCTGCATCGGGCGACGGATCGCCCGATCACGGGACCAGTTCCCAGAGACGCTCCGTCAGTTGTCATAATAGCCAGATACGGGGAGTCAGCGACAGCGAATCGTCGCGTTCCGGCAGACGGGGTGTGGTGATTCAGGAGGCGAGTCGCACGTTCCCATGGGGGCTACCCATCGAATGGGGCCTCCACGGGGCGCAAAAAACTCTCGGAACTGCACCTGGCCGGTCGTTTTCTGGGCTGATTTTTCAACGAGAATGAATGTAGGAGGTCGCTTTCCAGGGAAGGGATCGCAGCTTCTATGTGTGGAAACCGCTTAAGTACTTTCCACTTGAATGGCCATGAATGGGCACGTGTCGGCAGACGCATTTGCCACAGACTGGACACGTGAACGCCCCCCGACGAACATCTTCGTTCGGTCCCATTGAGTCCCACGAGTGTCCCCGTGTCCGCATCTGCTTCTACCGCTAATTTGCAAACAGTTTCCGTCGCCCTGAGTGAACGGAGCTACGAAATTCATATCCAGCCGGGTTGTCTCGCGAATCTGGCGTCGATCATTGAGCCGTGGAATGTCCGATTTGGTCAGGGAAAGACCTCGCGGACCGGAGTCATTGTCAGTGATTCCAATGTGCGATCGCATGCCGAAACAGCGCGGCAGTCACTGGTTGCGGCAGGCTGGCGGATCGAGCTGATCGAGTTGCCGCCGGGCGAGCCAACTAAGAATCTGGCGGTGATTTCGTCGATTTATGACCGGCTGGTGGATCTGCCAGCGGATCGCCGGACCGTCGTCTTTGCCGTGGGGGGCGGGGTAATTGGCGACGCTGCGGGCTTTGCCGCCGCCAGTTACAACCGGGGTATGCCGTTCATTCAGTGTCCCACCACGCTGTTGTCCGATGTGGACAGCTCAGTCGGGGGAAAAGTCGGAGTGAATCACCCCAAGGCCAAGAACCTGATCGGGGCGTTTCATCAGCCGCTGGGGGTGGTCATCGACACCGAGGTGTTGCGGACGCTGCCGGATCGTGAATACCGGGCCGGGCTGGCCGAGGTGGTTAAGTATGGGGTGATTCTCGACGCCGAGTTTTTCAGCTGGCTGGAGGATAACCAGGCGGCCCTGAACACTCGCGATCCCCAGGCTCTGCTGTGGGCGATCACCCGCAGTTGCCGTCTGAAGGCGGATGTCGTGGAGCATGACGAATATGAACGGACGGGTCTGCGGGCGGTGCTGAACTATGGGCATACATTTGGTCACGCGTTTGAGGCGCTGGCCGGGTATGGCGAGTTGCTACATGGGGAAGGGGTCTCGATTGGAATGGTCTATGCCAGTCGATTGGCAGTGGCCTTGGGCCGAATCCCCGAGGCCATGACTCAGCGGCAGGTCGCCCTGTTATCGGGATTGGGGTTGCCGACGGTGCTTCCGGCCAGGTGTCAGTGGCCGACGGAGGAGATTCTCGGGCGAATGCGACTGGATAAGAAATCCGAGGCGGGGCTGTTACGGTTCGTGTTGCCCACGCGGATGGGACATGTAGAACTGGTTGATGGTGTCGACGAAGCATTGGTGCGGCGCGTCCTCGAGTCGTGATTCGGGGGACTCGAATTCTGGACGAGCGGGATCTCCCCGAGACGAGAATTTCCACGATGCGCCTTGGACAAGTCCCACCGGTCAGGGGAAGATAGTCCCTTCCGATTTCGAGTTCCGTCGCGGGTATTCCCATGTCACTCTCCATCCCCACGATCGATTGTCGCGCTGTCGAGGCGACGACACTGTTCGCCGACCTCCGTGAGAAGCTCAGCCCGCGCGGGGATGTGGTTTCGGAAGCTGGTAAGGCTCGCACGATCGCCTTGTTCGGCGAGCCACTCTCCCCGCAGCAGGTGGTCGAGCGGATCTGTCAGCGGGTCCGCCGCGAGGGGCTCGATGCGGTCCTGGAGTACACGCGGCTCCTCGACAAAAAGGAAATTACCCGTGATACGCTCCGCGTCAGCCCGGTGGAGCTTCAGGCGGCCCACGCAGCTGCGGACCCCCAGTACCTCGAAACGATCCGCAAGATCCGCGACAACATCGTCGAATACCAGCGGGCGCTGCTGGCCAGTGATGTTCGCATCGTGCGCCAGTCGGATGACGCCTGGATCGAGCTGCGGCAGCGGGTCCGGCCCCTCAAGCGAGTCGGGGTCTGCATCCCTGGCGGCGCAGCTGCATACCCTTCGACCCTGCTGATGACGGTTGTCCCAGCACAGACGGCGGGCGTGAGAGAGATCGCGGTGGTCGTTCCGCCGACACCGTTTGGGGGTTACAACGTTGACCTGCTGGCGGCGTGCCATGAACTGGGTGTGACCGAGGTCTACCGCGTTGGCGGAGCCCAGGCGGTCGCCGCGCTGGCTTATGGAGTCGAGGGGATTCCTCGGGTCGATAAGATTGTTGGTCCCGGGAACCTGTTCGTCGCACTCGCCAAGCGACACGTCTTTGGCGAAGTCGACATCGACAGCATCGCGGGCCCCAGCGAGGTGATCGTCCTCGCGGATGAGACTGCCAACCCAGTCTTCGTGGCAGCCGATCTGATCTCACAGGCCGAGCACAGTCCCGGCTCCGGCGTCCTGATTACCTGGTACGCCCCGTTGATCGAGCAAGTGCGGGCCGAACTCGAACGCCAGTTGGCTCAGCTCGAACGCGGTGACCTGGCCCGCGAAGCGCTCGAACAGTACGGAGCCTTTATCCTCGCTCGGAGTGAAGAAGAAGCCGCGAAGTTGACGGATGATTTGGCAACCGAACATCTGCACATCTCGACCGCTGACCCGGAGAAAATGCTCGACAAGGTCCAGAATGCCGGAGCAATCTTCCTGGGGCACTACACGCCGGTGGCCATGGGGGATTACGTCGCCGGTCCGTCGCACGTCCTCCCCACCGGAGGCACAGCCCGGTTCGCGAATGGACTCAGCGCGGTCGACTTCCTGAAACGGTCGTCGGTGATCTCCTACAACAAGGCAGGGCTGGCTCTCGATGCGGATCTGGTCCGTCTGATGGCCGACAAAGAGGGTTTGACCGCCCACCGAGCGAGCGTGGACGTGAGATTAAAGACGCCCTGACGCATGGCAGGGGCCATCGGTTTGACCATATCCAACGTTCGGCAGGCCTCAATCTCCGCCGGTGCCGCTGGAGGTCAGCAATTCGCCTTTGAGGCCGAGCGGCGAGCCGTACAGGGCTTTCGCGTATTCGCGATTGAGCCGGGCAATGTGCGTGACCGAGACGCCCGCCGGGCAGGCGGCTTCGCACTCGCTGGTGTTGGTGCAGTTGCCGAATTCTTCGCTGTCCATCTGGCCGACCATGCCGAGGACGCGAGCCGCCCGCTCCGGTGCGCCTTGCGGGAGCTGGGCAAGGTGCGACACCTTCGCGGCGACGAACAGCATCGCGCTGGCGTTCTTGCATGAGGCCACGCACGCGCCACAGCCAATGCAGACGGCGGCGTCGAGGGCGCTTTCCTGGTCGTTCTTGGAGATCGGGACGCTGTTGGCTTCGGGGGCTTGCCCGGTGCGGACCGAGACGTAGCCGCCCGCCTGGATGATGCGGTCGAAAGCGGAGCGGTCGACAACGAGGTCGCGGATCACGGGGAACGCCTTCGCCCGCCACGGTTCGATGGTGATCATCTGGCCATCATGGAACCGTCGCATGTGCAGCTGGCAGGTGGTGGTCCCGTTGTCCGGGCCGTGGGCTTGGCCGTTGATCATCAGCGAGCAGGTGCCGCAGATTCCCTCGCGACAGTCATGGTCGAAGTTGACCGGCTCTTCTCCCTGCTGGAGCAACTGCTCGTTCAGAATGTCGAGCATCTCCAGGAACGACATCTCGGTTGAGATCCCCACCAGCGCGTAGTCGCGGAACTCGCCGCGAGAGGCGTTGTCCTTCTGCCGCCAGACTCGCAGCTTGAGGTTCAGGGTTTTGCCGGTGGTGGAGTGACTCATGGTGTTCCCTTGTCGGGGCAGACGCCCCACTGGCTCTCGGTCCCAAGCTCTGCTGGGGACCGCATATCCCGGAAGCTCTGCTTCCCCGCGTGCCGAACGACTCTGTGTTCCGCCTACTTGTAGTTCCGGACCTGCAACGGGCAGAACTCGAAAGTCAGCGGCTCGACGTGCCGCTTCTCCTGCGTTCCCTCGCCGAGGTACTCCCAGGCGGCAACGTGAGCGAACTTCTCGTCGTCGCGTTTCGCTTCGTTGTCGGCGGTCTGGTGTTCCTCGCGGAAGTGACCGCCCGCCGATTCCTCGCGGGCCAGGGCGTCGCGGCACATCAGCTCGCCAAACTCCAGGAAGTCGGCCACCCGCCCGCCCAGCTCCAGGCTCTGGTTCAGGTTCTCGCCGACGCCGGGCACGTTCACGTTCCGCCAGAAGTCTTCTCGCAGTGAGGTGATCTTGCCGATCGCGGTGTTGAGGCCCGCCGCATTCCGCGACATCCCGCAGTAGTTCCACATGATCTGACCGAGTTCACGATGGTAGCTGTCGACCGACCGCTTGCCGTCAATACTCAGCAGACGTTGCAGCCGCATGCGGGCCTCTTCGGCAACCTCGCGGAACCGGGGGTGAGCGTCCGTGACTTCGGGGAGTTTGCGCGATGCGAGGTGGTTGCTGACCGTATAAGGGGCGATGAAGTACCCATCGGCCAGACCCTGCATCAAGGCGCTGGCCCCCAGTCGGTTGGCCCCGTGATCGGAGAAGTTCGCCTCACCCAGCACGAACATGCCGGGGATCGTACTCTCCAGATGATAGTCGACCCACAATCCGCCCATCGTGTAGTGGACCGCCGGGTAGATTCGCATCGGCGACTGGTACGGGTTCTCGTCGGTGATCTTCTGATACATGTGGAACAAGTTGCCATACTTGCCGCGAATGGCCGCTTCACCCTGCTCCTTGATCGCCCGGCTGAAGTCGAGATAGACCGACAGCTTGCTGCTGCCGACACCGTACCCGGCATCACAACGTTCCTTGGCGGCGCGGCTGGCCACATCGCGGGGGACCATGTTGCCGTAAGCTGGGTAGCGGCGCTCCAGATAGTAGTCGCGTTCCCCTTCGGGAATCTGGCTGGGAGTGCGGGGATCATTGGCCTGCTTCGGCACCCACACGCGGCCATCGTTGCGAAGGCTTTCACTCATCAAGGTGAGCTTCGACTGGTGATCGCCGGTGACCGGAATGCAAGTCGGGTGAATCTGCGTATAACACGGGTTACCGAACAAGGCCCCCCGCTTGTGGGCCCGCCACGCAGCAGTGACGTTGCAGCCCTTCGCGTTCGTTGAAAGGTAGAACACGTTGCCATATCCGCCGGTGCAGAGGAGCACAGCGTGAGCGGCATGCGACTCGATCTTGCCGGTGGTCAGATTGCGACAGACAATCCCGCGAGCGACACCGTCCACCGTCACCAGATCAAGCATCTCCCGCCGGGCATACAGCGTGGCGTTGCCGCCCGCGACCTGCCGCATCAGGGCTTGATAGGCTCCGATCAGCAGTTGCTGCCCCGTCTGGCCGCGAGCGTAAAACGTCCGCGAGACCTGTGTTCCGCCGAAGGTGCGGTTGGCCAGCGTGCCGCCGTATTCTCGGGCAAACGGGACGCCTTGAGCCACGCACTGGTCGATGATATTTTCGCTGAGCTGGGCGAGGCGGTAGACATTGGCCTCGCGAGCGCGGAAGTCGCCGCCCTTCACCGTATCGACGAACAGCCGCCAGACCGAGTCGCCGTCGTTGTGGTAGTTCTTGGCGGCGTTGATGCCCCCTTGGGCGGCGATGCTGTGGGCGCGACGCGGGGAGTCCTGGAAGCAGAACACCTTGACCTTGTAACCCATCTCAGCCAGCGAGGCTGCCGCAGCTGCCCCGGCCAGGCCGGTGCCGACGACGATCACCTCGTATTTGCGGCGACTGTTGGGCGCGACGAGCTTCTGATCCCGTTTGAAACTGTCCCACTTTTGTTCGATGGGACCGCCGGGAACGCGGGAATTCAGGAGAGTGGACGAGTCGGAGCTCATGGTCGGGTGACTCTCAAGGCGACGAGAAGTCGCGTGGGCGGTATGCGACAGGGCCAGCGGCTGAAGTTACGACTGCGGAACCGTTTCCGCCGGAGTCGTGGGAGCGGGGGCAGACTCGGTCGCCGCTGCGGGAGCGGTGGAGGGCATCGTCGTGGGAGCTGTTTCCATTGTGGCCGGTGATTCGCAGCCGCAGCGACGTTGGCCATCCCAGGTGACAAAGCTGCCGAAACCGATGGCCACTGCCACACCAAACACCTTGCTGATGGTCTTGATGGTGGGCATGTACTTGGGGTGGTTCAGACCGAGTGACTGAAAGGCGCTGGCGAATCCATGGGACACATGAATCCCCACGACAATGGCCGCAATCGCGTAGATCACCTTGCGGGACGTACTGCTGAGGACCATCGCCGCTTTGGTGTAGGGATCGGCGGCCAGCTGGGCGGCATCGGCAAAGACTTCGAACTTGAAATCGCACAGATGGAGGGCGATGTAACCGAAGATCAGGGCTCCCGTGATGTACATCGTCGTGTCCGGGGCGAGTCCCGCGACGTGGATGACTCGTCCCGGAATCTTGGACTGCCGCATGGCGTAATCGGTCGCACCACGGGCAGCGCGGTTCTCGGATGCGGTGACGAAGGCCAGATAGATGTGCAGCAGCATGGCCCCAAACAGGCCGATCTCCGCCACAATCAGCAGCGCCACATTTTCGTGGAGCTTATTGGCGTAGCTGTTGTAGGCATCGGGGCCCGCGTACAGCAACAGGTTCCCGGCCAGATGAACGACGAGGAAGAAGCACAGGAATAACCCTGTCCCCCCCATGACGAACTTCTTTCCAACCGATGATCGCAACGTGGCGAGCAGCCAGCTCAAGGTCCGCTCCTCTGGTCTTTTGGCATACGCATCCTCCTCTTTCACAAGAGTTTCGGACGCATGGCCGCATTGGTGGACAGTCAGTCGCGATTATAGGGAGGGCGGCCCGGGCTTCAAACCAGTGGCCGTGGCGGTTGTCCTGGGATTCTCTGAGTCTGGAAACTGAGCCTGGAAATAATGAGGAGAAAAAAGACGACGGGCGGCCTTTCTGGAAGGCCGCCCGTGAAAAGGTTCAGGCGTTCTGATCCGGTTTAGCGGTTCAGAGTCACACCGTGGCGTTCTTCCAGTCGTTGGACGAACTGCTGGCTGAGAGCCTGCTGCTCGGTCTGGTTCAGTGTCATCTGAAGGATGAATGACGTCATGAAATTGGAGGAACTCACAAACTCCTTGCGGAGGGTTTCCTGTTCGGCCTCTGTCAGGTGCGAACGGGAATCGATCTTCATCACGTAGTAGGCCGAACGGTCCGCATTCGGCAGGGCCTCCACATCGCCCGGCTTCATCTCGTCAAAGATCTTCGTGCGAAACGCTTCGTCGATTTCCTGGGGCGGGATTCCAAGAATGTCGCCCGCGCGGGGCATCCCGAATCCGCCACCCGTGGTAATCCACTGGTAGTCGCCGGTGGCCTGCACCGTGACGAACAGGCTGGCAGGCTGTCCGTTGACCGTCTGCTCTGCCAGGGTTTCTTCGATCGGTTTGTCCGATTTGCGGATCAGATCGGCAAGTTCCGTGGCCCGTTTTTCGGCGAGTGGACGGGCTTTCTGGGTTCGCCAAGCCTTGATGACGGCGTCACGGACGCCCGGTTCATCAATGGTCTCCGGGTTGTGGGCGTCAATGTCTTCTGTCTTCCAGAACGCAAAATGGGCTCCCGTGGAGAAGTTTTCCGCCGTGTAGGTCACGAACAGGTTGTTCGAAGAACGGAAGGTCATGTCGGCGACGCTGGAATCCCGGCCGATGCGGGCCAGGCCGATGGAGTGATCCTCGGATTGAACCAGCTCACCGTAGCTGGACAGAGGGGTTTCGGCGTACGAGTAGCCGTTTTTCTCGGCGAACTCTTTCAATTGCAGTGTGGCTTTTTCGGGTGTCAAAGCGTGTTCTGTCAGGGGGTACTCAGCCTTGTTCTCCGCCTTCTGGTGATCCAGGTACTCCTGAACGCGTTCGCCGAGGGAGGTCATGTAGTCGCGAGCGGCTTCTACTTTTTCCTGCTTCAGCGGGTCAGTCTTCTCGCGGAGAAGTTCGTCTCGGATCTTCTGCTTCAGCTCTTCATCGAGTGGGCGAACCGAGGAAGTGGGCGGGGCGGGATCGCCTTCCGCATCGGTGGCAGGGACCGTCAACGGGGTTGAACCAGACGGTGCGGGCGGGGTCTCCGTCGAGGGGGGCGTCTCGGTAGCGGGTTTCGCTTCCGGGGCAGGAGCCGTTGGGGCTTCTGCGGCAGGGGCTGCCGGTTCCTCGGCCTGCATGGCCACCAGTTGCAGACGCGAATTCCGCGGATTCAGGGACGACTGTGGCTGCTCAGGGGCTGGAGCTTCCGGCTGCGGAGCCGCCTCGGGCTTGGTCTCCGGTGCAGGCTGGGCCTCCGGTGTCGGTGCGGGAGATTCCGTGGGCTGTTCCGGAGTCGAAGGTTTGGCGGGCTGGGCTTCAGGTGCCGGGGCGCCTTCCGTCGGGGGAGCGGCGGGATCGGTCTTCGGGGCCTCCGGGGTGGCGGCCTCCTCAGCGGGCTTCGCTTCCGCCGGATTCACGGGGACGTTCGGCAGCTCGGGCAATTCCGGAAGCATTTCTTCTGGTCGAGAGGGGACCGCTGTCTTGTAGCGTTCCTCGTACCGCTTCAGGATTTCCTCTTCCGTAATCGCAGGAACCTGTTTTTCGAGGGATTCATAATCGGGTTCGAGGTAGACCAGTTTCTCGCGGCGTTGCAGGGCAAATCCTGGCAAGCCCGGTTGTAGTTCTCCCTTGGCGGTGAAGTTCGGGTAGTTCTCTCGGTGAACGGCGAAAAGCTCCTTCAACTCTGCATCGCCGGGCTCGGCCTTGTCGAAGAAGGCCGTGACCGGGATCGAGACGTAATGGCTTGACTGGCGGACCGCCATCTTACGATGCAGGTCCCAGTAACTTTGCGGGCTGGTCCGGGCAGAGCCGAACAGCGATACGGCCGCAGTACGGGCTCGAAGCTCTTCCTGAACGGCATTCAGAACGGTTGCTTCGCTGACGCCGTGGGCCGCCGCAACGGTTTCCTCGAGGCTGAGGCTGTAGACCGATTTCGTCAGGCGGGTAACGCCATTCTCATCTTCGCCAGCGATCTGCTTCAGGTAGTTGAGGGCCGCTTCCCGGTCGACCTGAATTCCGAACTTGTCCGCTTCCCGTAGCAACAGCTGGGTCACGATCATTTCGCGTTCGCCTTCGGCTCCCGTGTGGTTGAATAGCTGGGGGCCGCGTTCATTGAGATCCGTGGGGTGGGCGTTTCGATGGACGAAGGTCACCAGGCGATTGGCCAGCATCCGATTCCGGCTGAGCATTTCCAGCTGGCTGGAGGAGATCGATCCGGAGGACGCGGTAATGCTGTTTGTCTGCCGTCCGAAGAACATGAAAATCAGTGAGACGGCCAGTCCCAGGACGATACCGAAGAGGGCGTTTTCACGGGACTTATTTTCCTTAACGCCAGAGATCCATCCGAAGATGGCCAGGCAGCCGGTGAAAAGGATCGCGACCGCCGGACCGGACATGCGTCCCTGGTTACTGGCCGCATCGGCGACGAGGAACGACAGGATGGCCATCCCGGTAACAGCCGCCAGGGCGACCTTCTGATTCCGACGGAAGAACTCAAACGGGGTCGACATCCGTGATCCTTGACTGCTTGTGGGCGATAGGTTGCCCAGGCTGTGAGTGGCATCTGAACCGCGATCCGGGTCGACCGGGGGATTTTTCTTCCCACGATCGGAATTTGTCATGAACCCCGCAACGGCCAGAGAAAACACACGGTTTTCAGGGGACGAAGGGCCTGATCCGGGGGAACAGGCACAGGGGCCGTGACTTGACAACGCGAGCCGGAATTCCGTAAGGAAGTCCGCATCTCTCGTGTGGATGGATGGCGGCGACCCGCATTGTAGCTCGCCCCACCCCCCCCGCAAGAGGGACGCATCGGGCGTAATTTCCGCGTGCCGATGCGGGTTGAGTTCAGTGGGCGTCGTCTACGGAATCGGGTGATCGGTGTCTGACAAGTCGAGCAGTAAAAAGACGCTGGTGATCGTGGAATCTCCGGCCAAAGCCAAGAAGATTGGCGGCTTTCTGGGCCGAAATTTCGATGTTCGGGCCAGCGTCGGGCATATTCGCGACTTGCCGCAGAAGGCGGCGGATGTCTCCAAGGAGATGAAAGAAGCGGGCTGGGATGCCCTGGGCGTAAATGTCGCCCAGGATTTTACACCCCTTTATATTGTCCCCTCCGAAAAGAAGAAGCTCATCAGTGAGCTGAAAAAAGCACTCAAAGAGGCTGACGAACTCATTCTGGCGACGGACGAAGACCGCGAAGGGGAAAGCATTGGCTGGCACCTCGCGGATCTCCTGCAGCCGAAGGTTCCCGTCAAGCGGATGACCTTCTCTGAAATCACCAAAGAAGCGATTCTCGACGCCCTCAAGCACACCCGTGATCTCGATATGAATCTGGTGCGGGCCCAGGAAACCCGTCGCGTTCTCGATCGCCTGTACGGGTACACCCTTAGTCCGCTTTTGTGGAAGAAAGTGGCCCCGAAACTGTCTGCCGGACGTGTGCAGAGCGTGGCCGTTCGTGTGCTGGTCCAGCGTGAGCTGGAACGGCTGGCGTTTGTGAGCGGTACTTATTGGGACATAAAGGCTTACGTTACATCGCCGTCAGGAACGCCGTTCGTCTCCGAATTGGCCACCGTGGGGGGCAAGCGGGTCGCCGCCGGGAAGGATTTCGATGAGAATACGGGGCATCTGAAGTCCGCGATCAAAGACAGCGTCGTCCTGCTGGACGAGACGCTGGCCAAGGCGGTTCAAAACCGTGTGAAGAGCAGTCCGTGGACGGTCACTTCGGTCGAGTCCAAGCCCTCGGTACGCCGGCCTTACGCCCCGTTTACCACCAGCAGCCTGCAACAGGATGCCAATAATAAGCTGCGGCTGTCGGCTCGTGAGACGATGCAGGTGGCCCAGCGACTCTACGAAGATGGTTACATTACCTATATGCGAACCGACAGCGTGCATCTCTCTCAGGAGGCGATGACCGCTGCCCGGACCCGGATCGCCGAAACCTACGGGACCGACTACCTGAGTCCGACGCCACGCACCTTCACCAGCAAGACCAAGAACGCTCAGGAGGCTCACGAAGCCATCCGACCCGCCGGGAAGGAGATGCTCACGGGCGAGCAGTTGGGGCTGAGTGGACGCGAACTGGCGCTGTATGACCTGATCTGGAAGCGGACGATGGCTTGTCAGATGGCCGATGCCCGCTTGCGGCAGGAGGCCGCCACCATTCAGGCTGCCGATGCCGAGTTTCGGGCGACCGGACAGGTTGTCGAGTTTCCCGGATTCTTTCGAGCCTATGTCGAAGGGGCGGATGATCCCGAGGCGGCGCTCGAGGATCGCGATAACGGCCTGCCCCCGCTGAAGGAGCGGGATGCGATCGGGCTGGAGAAGCTGGAACCGCTGGGGCACGAAACCAAGCCACCGGCCCGCTACACGGAAGCGACCCTCGTCAAAAAACTGGAAGCCGAAGGCGTCGGGCGTCCGTCAACCTACGCCAGTATCATCAGCACCGTGCAGGACCGGGGTTACGTCACCAAGGCCAGCAATCAGCTGATTCCGACCTTCAAGGCGTTCGCGGTTTCACGGCTGCTGGAAGAGTATTTTCCGAAGCTGGTCGACCTGCAGTTCACTGCCCAGATGGAGCAGTCGCTGGACGACATCTCCAATGGAGTGCAAGAGTATCTGCCCTACTTGAAGGACTTCTATCTCGGGGAAAATGGCCTCGAAGCCGTGGTCAAGCACCAGGAAGCGAATATCGACCCCCGCAAGGCCTGTACGGTCGAGATAAAGGGGCTGAATGCATCCGTGCGAATTGGCCGCTATGGTCCCTACCTGCAACGCATGGATGGAGAAGTGACTCTCACGGCTCCTCTTCCAGACGATGTCTCTCCTGCGGATATCAACAACGAACTGGCTGACAAGCTGTTTGAGGCCAAGCAGCGGGGGCCCGAGGCACTGGGGATGCATCCCGATGAGGGCGTGCCGGTCTTTTCCCTCACGGGTCGGTTTGGGCCCTACGTTCAGCTGGGAGAGGTCACGGACGAAAACCCCAAGCCCAAGCGGGCATCGATTCCGCGGGGGACCGATCCCGCCAGTGTCAGCCTGGACATGGCGATTCAGCTGTTGACGTTGCCTCGGAACCTGGGACCGCATCCCGAAGACGGTAAACCGGTTAACGCTGGAATTGGCCGCTTTGGTCCGTACGTCGAACACAATCGCAAGTTCAAGTCTCTCCAGAAGACGGACGATGTGTTGACGATTCAGTTGCCACGGGGCCTGGAGTTGCTGGCGATGGCGCGTGCCAAGTCGGGACCGGCACCGCTTCGAGAACTGGGCAAACATCCGGAAGACGGAGAAACCGTCGCGATCTATGACGGCAAGTACGGCTACTATGTGAAGCACGGCGACGTGAATGCAACCATTCCGAAGGATGCCAACGTCGAAGCGTATACACTGGAAGAAGCTCTGCCATTGCTGGCGGATCGGGCTGCGGCGGGCGGTGGTAAGTCCGCCCGCAAGAAGGTGACCAAGAAAGCCGCCCCGAAGAAAAAGGCAGCTGCGAAGAAGAAGGCCGTCAAGAAGAAAACGGCTACCAAAAAAGTGGCGGAGTAACAGGCTGCCGGGGGGGCGTGAGTCTCTAATACGCAGGCCGAAAAGACAAAGGGCCGACGTTCCCATCAGGAAGGTCGGCCCTTGCGTTTTGTACTCATCGCCAGGTTTCAGGCCTCTGGGGTGAATCCCAGGACGATATTAAACTGGGCATTCAGTTCGCCGACTTTAGAACCGGCAATCGGATCAAAGGCCACGGTGATCGATTCGCGGGCCTGCGGGTTGCGAACCGATTTGTAGATGCCATCTTTCTCGTTCTGGGGATGGCCCTTAACGTAGCACTGAGTGGTGAACTTGTCGCGACCGGGAACCTTGACCGCAAAATGAATATGCGGGGTGCGGCCCGGATAGGGGACAGGCTTGATGGTGCGGAACAGGTACTCGCCCGTCGAGCCCGTGGTGAACCGCCCGAATCCCTGGAAGTTGCCATCCCGCTTGTCGCCATTGCTGCTCTCCGAATGCAGGTAGGCCCCGTTGTTGTCGGCCTGCCAGATTTCGACGACTGCATTTCGAATCGGTACGCCGTTCGATCCGAGGATCTTGCCGCTCAGGTAGGTGATCTCTCCGACCCCCGGCGTGATGCTGTCATTCAGCACCAGCAAATCGTTGTCGGTGTCGAGTGGCAACTTGTCCGGGTAGAAAGGGCCTTCGGTCTGTGCGGGGGTTTTGATCAGTTCCTCCGCGAGCAGGCCGGGAACCGTGAACAGGGCTGAGCCCCAGATAGAAGTGTGGAGGAATTGTCGGCGAGAGACCATGGTTGAATCCCTGTGAAAAGTGAAACCGCGAATGCGGGAAAAGCAGGTGGAGGTATTGTGCCCGGGTTGGCCGGAAATGTCTTGCCCGCTTCGGAGGCTCTCCCACATCAGGCATCGCAGGGAATGATACCAAAACAGTCCCGGCGGTAAGGCCGGGACTGTGGCGATCTCCACGGGGGCAATCTCATCTGTTGCGAATCGAACTACTCGGGACGAGCCGGACGATCACCACCGCGAGTCCGTCCACCGGGGGCTCCCGCGCCGCCGAATCCACCGCGAGCGGGGAATTCGAACTTGGCACCGAGCATTTTCTCCCAGGCGGCCTTCTGGTCGGCGGTCAACACGCCAGCCATGTCTTCCTGGTACTTCTTCTCGCGGGCGTCGCGCTCTTCGCGAGCCTTGCGCATTTCTTCTTCCGACTGATCGCCATCGCGACCGAAGCCGCCGAATCCACCGCCACCCGCCCGCCGGGCATCGGAGATCGTCTTGACTTTGCCCACTTGTTCTTCGCTCAGTCCGAGAGCCTTCTGGACATCAGCCCGGCTCAGAGCCGAGACCCCTTCCCGCTGATTACGCAGTTCGGAAAGACGTGCCCACTGTTCCGGCTTCAGAGCGGCCTTGATGGCTTCTTCAGCCTTCTTGGCCCGCTCTTCACCCTGCTTGCGCATTTCTTCGAACCGCTTGGCCCGGTCTTCTTCCGACAGGCTGCGGAACTCTTCCGGGTTGAATCCACCTTGCCCCTGTTGAGGGCGCAGTGATTCGCCGATCTTGGTGAGTTCGGCCTTTTGCTCGTCGGTAACGCCGATTTCCTTCTGGACTTCGGCCATCATCAGCAGGCCACTGACACCGCCGCCGAAGCCTCGACCACCTCCGAAACCACCCCGTCCGCCACCTGGGGCCTGGGCAAACGCCCAGACGGGGGCGAGCAACAGTCCGGCCAGCACTGCCGCGACACGAATTTTGGAAGACCGCATTTTCGAACTCCAACGAGAGAGGGAAGCGATTCCCCGTGCTGCGAATGCCGCGCGGGGGGCGCGGCGTTACTTTGCCGACACGCAGTACAGAGCCTTGTCCGACCGCAGAAACAGACGGCTGCCGGACACGGCGGGGGTTCCATTGAATTTGCTGTTATCGGAGGCGAACCGGTTTGTCGCGAGTGACTGGAACTCGGGGCCATCCTTCCAGACATGAGTGACACCGGATCGGGTCACGAGGATGAATTTGTCGCCCACGAGGATCGGCGAGGCATAGTCCGATCCGCCTCCCATGCCGCCGCCCCGGCCTCCGCGATCCCCCCCGCCCGTCGCGGACGCCGCGTCGGCTGAAGGGAACCGTTCCTGATAGATCTTCTCGCCGGAAGTGGCATCGAGACACAGGACCGTGCCGCGGGTCGTCGTGAAGATGCGTCCATGAGAAACGATCGGAGAACAGATCCGCCCCGGGGCGTTCGTACGCCACACCGTGTGGGACTGAGTCACATCTTTGTCTTTGCTATTCGGGTTGCCTCCGGCTCGGATGGCGACTCCTTCGCCGCTTCGGCCATCGATCGCGTAGACCACCTGACCATCGGTTACGACGCTGGCGCAGTATGACTGGTCTTGTGTTCCGGTGGCGTACCAGCGCATCTTGCCTGTCCGGGGATTCATGGCCCAGACTTCTCCGGGAACGCCCAGCACCAGTTCCGCCGCTTCGCCTTCTCCGACAATGACGGGTGTCCCCCACGTACTGCTCAGTCCGTCCGCCTGGGCTTTCCAGACTTCCTTGCCGGTCAGCTTGTCGAGACCCACCAGTGCACTGTTCTCTTCACTGGCATTCACGATCAGCAGATTCTCGAACAGGATGGGACTCGCTCCCGAGCCCCAGCGCTGCGGGCCAGATTCGGTTCCGACGCTGGTTCGCCACAGCTCTTTGCCATTCAAGTCGTAAGCCAGCACGCCCCCCTTGCCATAGAAGACATAGACCCGCTCCCCATCACTGACCGGGGAACCGCTGGCGTACCCGTGTTCTCCGAGCATCCGCGAATACGGATCTTCTGGCATGGCCGCTGACAGTGAGACGGCCCAGATCTGGGTTCCCGTCGTCGCATCGACGCAGACCAGGTGCCGCTTAAGGTCTTCCAGTTTTCCGGCGTTGCCTTCCGACGTGGTGCCATAACCCGAGAAGCAGGTCACAAATACCTTGTTTCCGACCACAATGGGAGAACTTGAGCCCGGTCCCGGAAGTTCGAACTTCCAGGCCAGATTCTTGGTATCACTCCATTCTGATGGCACGGACGCGTCGTCGGGGGCGATGCCACTGCCGTTGGGGCCTCGAAAGCGGGGCCAGTCCGCAGCGCTGGCGAACTCGCCCGCTGCCCAGAAGGCCAAGCCTGTGACAACCACTGCCGCCGATTTTGTGGAAAACATCCGGGGACTCCGCTGTGTGCTGAGGGGCGTGTTGGCGAAAACTTCATTCAAGCCTCGGGCTCGAACGCGGAATACCACCCATTAGGCCACTGAGGTACAAGAACGCAGCTACAGCTCACAATCTACAGTCCGGTAGTGCGGATTTCACCCCGTCGGGGAGGGGGACCGTTCCCGGCCCGGAGATACCCCCGGGCGATCGGGATTGGAAGCCGGGAGGAGACCCTCGCGATCCGGTTGGGGCGGAATCTCTGCTGGCTGAGCGGCTGACCGTGATTCGATTGTGCTCGCAGCCTGACGCGGTTTCGCAGCTGGCCGTCGCCGCGAATTTTCGCAGGGGATGTCGAGTGAGTTGTGGCGGCGTGAACGGAGTGTCCTCGGCCCGCTACTCCGGCTCAGTCAGTGTTTCGGGCATGGTTTCACCGCCCAGAGTGATTTCAATGTCGAGTGATTTTCCATCGCGTAGAACGGTCAGCGTAATGCGATCCCCAGGCTTGCTGGTCTCGATCCGCTCCAGAAATTCCGCAGGAGTGGCGACCTTGTCGCCATCGACAGCAGTGATGACATCGGCGGCAGCTAGATTCATGATCTGGAACGGGCCCCGCCGGGTGATCTTGGGGCCACGGATGCCGGCATCCTTGGCGGCTCCGTCCGGTTCGAGCAGGCGGATTCGCAGTCCCTCTTCGACTAGCTGAACCGCGGTGATGCCGATGTCACCGCGGACCACACGACCATGTTTGATAAGTTCGGGAACGATGCGTTTGATGAGGTTGATCGGAATGGCGAAGCCGATCCCGGCACTCTGTGCGACCCGGCTGGCGATGGCAGTGTTGACGCCGATCAATCGACCGTGAGAGTCGATCAGGGGACCACCCGAGTTACCGGGATTGATCGAAGCATCGATCTGGATAATCGACTTGATGACCCAGTTCTCCTGGATTTCGAGGGTCCGATTGAGGCTGGAGATGATTCCCACACTCATCGTGCGTTCCAGACCAAACGGGTTTCCCAGGGCAAAGACGCGCATGCCAACCTTGGCGGTATCCGAGTCTCCCAGCTCGACCGGAAACAGGTCTTCCTCCGGGGCTTCGACCTGGATGATAGCGATGTCGTTGACCGGATCGGAGCCCACCCGCTTGGCATGATACGATTCGCCGTTGTACAGCGTGACTTCGATCTGGCCCGCCCCGTCAATCACGTGATGGTTGGTCAGGATGTGTCCCTGATGACTGATGACGGCTCCGGAGCCCGCACCCTGTTCGGGGACCGCGATGCGAAACAGACCGTCCGCGCGGACACTGACAGTGGAGATGTTCACCACGCTGCGGTTACAAAGGTCGTAAACGTCGACATTGATTGCCTCGTCGGGGGTCAGTCCCCGTTCGTCAAAGAAGTGACTTGGAATCTTGCGAATCGACGGAGCACTGGATTCGCGTTTCCCATGATCGGTTCCAATGGCGGGGGACTGCGCGCGGGCCTCGGAGGAACGCCGTGTTTCCATGAGCCAGAACGTTCCCAGACACGCCAGTACAGCGGTCAATGAACAAGTCAGGAACGAACGCATGGGCAACCTCCGTGAACGCCTCCGGGTCTTCCGGCAGGTCCGCAGGATAGGCGATGCACCGGGGGGCGACTCAAGGGGAGTTTGCGCGGGCGGACCGAACGGTCGGACATTGGTTTAACGGGACGCGATCTGGATTCCCAGCATCGGGATCAGCACCCAAAACGCAAATAGTGAGACAAATATGACTCCGATCAGATTCAAAAAGAATCCGTAACCCATCATCGCCCGGATCGGCACTCGGCCCGTGCCCATGACGATGGCATTGGGCGGAGTCCCGGCGGGCATCATGAAACCACAACTGGCCGAGATCGTGGCGGGGATCAGAATCAGGCGGGGGTCCACTCCCAGCTGATCCGCCGTCCCGGCCAGCACCGGCAGGAGTGTCGTGATACAGGCCACATTCGAAGTGAATTCCGTCAGGGCTGTCACCATGGCGCATGTACCCGTCACCAGCACCCACAGGGGAACGTTCTCCATTCGATGAGCAAACGATTCACCCAGCCACTTCGACAGGCCTGTCGACTCAAAGGCGCTGGCCATCGCAAAACCACCGCCAAACAGCAGCAGGATGCCCCACGGGATTTTCTTCTCGACATCGTTCCATTCGGCCAGGCGCGTCGAGGCGCCCGCAGCGGTGCGGTCCCCCGGCAGAATAAACAGCACTGCCGCCATCGCGATGGCCACCGTCGATTCATCGAGCCCGCGAGGCATGTGAGTCGAGTCCATGCCGCACCACATGCACAGCTGCTCCAGCATCTGTGGCCAACTCCAGATCACGCGCGATCCCAGCTCGAACGTCTGTGACAGAATCCATAGGGCGGCGGTAATCAGGAAGACGATGAAGACCCTCCGTTCGCCTTTCTTCATCGGGCCCAGTTCCGCCAGCCGTTCGCGGAAGAAGGTCCGGCCAATCGGCTCGATGGAGGGTAACGCCGGAATCCGGCGGGTCATTACAAATCCGACCGCCATCAACATCAGCAGACTGAGTGGTACGCAGACCAGCATCCAGTGTGCGGATGAAATCGGCGGCAGTCCCAGCGGGACGTACTTCTTCTCCCAGAACCCACGCAGTACAGGATTGGTCGGGGTTCCCACCATGGTCGCAAATCCGCCGCAGCTGGCGGCGTAAGCGACACCCAGGAGCATGGCGACGGAGACGGGCCGCAGGGTGGTATCGGCTTCGCTGTGGGAGATTCCCTCTCGCTGAGCCAGTGAGTCGGTCAGAGTGTCCAGCAGGGCCAGAGCGATGGGCAGCATCAGGAGAGTGGTGGCGGTATTGCTGATCCACATCGACAGGAATGCCGTTGCGAGCAGGAATCCAAATACCAGTTGGCGCGGGCGGCTGCCGATTCGGCTGATGATCAGCAGGGCAATTCGCTTGTGCAGGTTCTGTCGCTCGATCGCCAGCGCGAGAATGAACCCTCCGAGATACAGGAAGACGTTGCTTGTCCCATAGGCGACGCAGGTTTCCTTGGCCGTGAGGATGCCAAATAAAGGGTACAGCGCAATCGGGAACAGACTGACTACCGGAATCTGATCGGGGACAACAATCCACAGCAGGGCCATCAACGTTGATATCGAAGCGGCTCGCTGGGCCAGCAGCGGCATTCCCGCGGGAGTGGGCATCCACAGAATGGTTAGCGAAATGGCGACTGCCAGCAGTACACCCCAGGTCACCGCAGGGATCGATCTCACTCGGTCGGTTCTCGCAAAAGGCGACGCCAAGGGGCCGCGGGTCGGGGTGAACGAGAAGGGGATCGCCGATCAGGAAGGCTTGGTGCCGCGATATCGGGCACTGGTCTTCTTCAGGAACCGTTTTTCGGCCTCGGTCAGCGAATTCATCCCTTCGCGATGAACCTTGTCGAGCAGGAGATCCAGCTGGAGTTCGGCGGTGATCCGTTCCTGTTCTTCGCGTTCCTGCCGCTTGCGTTCGCGCTCGAGTCGCCAGCGTTCGAAGAAGCCGACGGGACGAGGCGGACGAGCGTGTCCCTCGTCCTCGTCTTCGTCGAGAGGGCTTTCAGAGTCGTAGACCTCGTACCCCATCATGGCCGCAGCCTGCATCTTGATGTACTCAAGAATGGTGATCGGCAACAGAATGTAGCACAGGAGCAGCAGACTGCGCCCCGCAGTGGCTTCGATGTTCAGGGCGATCGTGGCCAGGATGACATGGGCGACGGCACTGACAATCAGGCTCACCCCGCGGGCGACCACCGACTCCCAGCGTTGCCGGGCGGCTGCCAGAACCATCCCGGACCCGTCCAGCGGAAAAACGGGTAGCAGATTCAACAGCAGCAGCTTCCAGTTAAGCGTAAATGCGATCAGGCCCAGCGCCTCGATCGGGCGGTTGGCCAGATCCACATCCGGAAAGTAAATCGGGTGCCAGGTGAACCCGGCGGATGCATGCAGGGGGCCCACCAGAATCAGGCATGCCAGCAGGTGAAAGATCGGTCCTGCCGCCGGGGTCAGGAACTCGGACTGAAACGTCGGTGCGGTCCGGCACATCGCCAGCCCCCCGAGCGGCCACAGGATCACTTCGTCGCTGTCCCCGCCCGTCAGACGGGCGGCAAAGACGTGGAAGAATTCATGGCACAGCGTGATCAGCAGCAGCACGGCAAACGCAATGAAACCAATCTGCCAGCCGAGAGCCTGGCCCATCCAGAAGAGGATGAACAAGGTCAGCGGACTGATGCGAATCCGGGTGTCCCAGAGCGTTCCCACATGGAATCCGAAGACCAGTGGATTGCTGAACGGGGACGACATGGAGGTTCTGCCAGAAAGAACGCGTCGGAAAGCTGAAAGGTGTTCCAGACGGGCACTCCGCCATCAGGGATCGTACCACTGACTTCGGGTGGCGGCAAATCGCGATTTTTTCGGGGAGGCAGAACTGTCGTTCGGGGACGGGGACAAACGGGAATTGCCAAGGCTTTCTTCTCGTCTTGGGGATGTGGTCAACAACAGTCTCCCCGTAAGATGGCCTTTCCTGGCCGTCTCTGTCGGGAAAAACGATCTCAAACGGCCTGAAATGGCCGTTCTACCGGGTACTCTAATTTCCGCCGCTGGTCTTGAATCAAAATGTCCTGGAATGCCCGATCTCTGGCAACTCCGTTAGGATCAGATAAATCGCACAATACTGGACAAGGTTTATTCCGTTCTGCAGGCTTTTTTTCGTTCCGGTCGCAACTCCCCCGGGTAGGCGGTCGATGGAAATCATGCTGTCCATAGTCCGGCAGGCTGGTCAAGCGAAGAACTTCGCTCGATGTTCTGTCAGGCTGGGGGTGGTGGTCTGGGAAGACTGAAACGGACGTAGGGATCATTCCGCCTCCATTCCACGATCAGAACCGATCGACAGGACTCGAAATTGAGAGCCGATTCAGGTTACGTTAAGATGACGCGTTCTGTTTCAGGGATGCAGCCCCGTCGTGGGTTGTGGACCGGCTGGACAGTTCGAGGAAGGACTCCTCACCCAAGCGTGTTTGGGAATGATTCCCGAACAAGTTGTGATCGGTCAAGTCGTGGTTGGCGACTGGCAGGCGATCACAGCGAAGGCGGCTGATCGCTGCGGGTTGGAAGGCAAGTCCTGAAAAATCGTCGGGAGCAGGATGCTCCCACTCACGGAATGTTGGTGTTCACGAGCATTCCATCAGTTCGGGCGGCATTCGCCGTTCGATCGGCACGACCAAATGACCGCCTCATTTCGAGCGGTTCCCTCAGGGAGAGTTTCAATGGGTCATCTGCTGCTTACCGGTGCCACGGGTTTGCTGGGCCGCTATCTGATGCGAGACCTGCTCCTGGCAGGCGTTCAGCTGGCGGTGCTGGTCCGTCCCAGCCGCCGCAAGTCGCCCGAAATTCGCATTGAATCCGCGATGCGATACTGGGAAGAACAGCTGGGGCAAAAGCTGCCCCGCCCGGTTGTATTGGCGGGAGATATCTCGCAGCCCGATTTCGGACTGCGTCCGGCGCAGATCAAGTGGGCGGCTGAGAATTGCGATGGGATGCTGCACAACGCCGCCAGTTTGTCCTTTGTGACAACGGGACGCGATGCCGAACCATTCCGGTCCAATGTCGGTGGGACTCAGAACGCCTTGGAGTTCTGTCGTCAGGCCGGAATTCGCAAGTTCTTCCACGTGTCGACGGCTTACGTCGCTGGCAAGCGGCATGGCCGGGCCTATGAGAATGAGCTGGATGTCGGGCAGGAATTCGGCAACTGCTATGAAGAGAGCAAAGTCGAGGCCGAGAAGCTGACTCGCGGCAGTACCGATCTGGACACCCTGACGGTCTTCCGTCCGGGGATCATCGTCGGCGACAGCGTTACCGGCATGACCACGACCTATCACAATTTTTACGCCGCGCTAAATCTGGCCAAGTCGCTGGCCGACAATCGCACCGACAAGGACGAGACGGGGCTGGGCAATGCGACGGAAGTCGACTTCAACGTCAACGGCAATGAGCGGAAGCACCTCGTGACCGTCGATTGGGTGTCGGCGGTGATGTCGCATATCATTACCCACCCGGAACATCATGGGAAGACTTACCATCTGACTCCGCGTGTTCCAATCACCGTCCGGTTGATGCGGGACGTGATGGAGAAAGAAATTGGGTTCTACGGCGTCGACTTTTACGGGTCCGGCAACCGCAAGAAAGAACTGTCGGAGAACGAAAACATCTTCTTCCAGCAGATGGAAGTCTACAACTCCTATTGGCGGGATGATCCCCAATACGACATTACCAACACGCTGGCCGCAGCTCCCCACTTGCCGTGTCCGCACATCGATCGCGATTTACTGGCTCATCTGGCTCGTGTGGCGATCCAAAACAAGTTCGGCTGGAAAGATCCCGTGGTCGAATCGATGCCCACAGCGGACGTGTAGCCCGCCGCCGTGATCGTGTCACCGCCGATTGAATTAGAGATCGGGGACAGGCGTCGGTTCTGAAGGAATCGATGTCCCTGGAGGAATCAACTCAGCAGGGTCCAACCCTGCGGGAACCAGTAGTGGCACTCGCGGAGCGGGCTCGTTTTCGGGGACGGCCTCCGGAGCGATGAGTGGAGCCTCCGGCGGCAAGGGAAGCTCTGGCAACGGAGCCCCCGCGATTGCGGGCAGTTCCGCCTGACGAAAGGCCATCAGATGCTCACGTTCGCCGGATAGTTTGATAGCCGTGTCAAACAGCGTGTGGCAACGGCCATCATGGTCTAAAAATAGCAACACACCCAAAAGAAATAGCCGGTCCGAATCACGAATATTCACCCGCGTCCAGTCGGCCGCCTTCTGTTTCAATTCGACCTTGAGGCCATGCAGTTCCGGTCCCAGAATCGCATCCAGTGTTTCTGCTCGTGCGGGAAAAACCGGATCGACGCTGACCGCCTCACGCAGGATGGTAACCGCTCCCCGATAGTCGTCCCGTGCCACTTTCACCAAGGCTTGCCGCAGGTAGGGATCCACTCGGTCCGGGGCGGAAACGATGGCGGAACGATAGCTCTTGTCGGCTGCCGCAAAGTCTCGCTTCTTCAAAAAACGATCGCCAATTCCCTGCATTCGCGCACTGCGCAGCTGGGCCTCGGGCGTCGAGGGTTGTCGTAGGCTGGGCTCGGTGCGGGCCGTCGGTGGGAGCTTCTCAGGCTGGCCAAGACCGGCCTCGTCAAGCATCCAGGCGGGGAGCGGCTGAAGTGTCGCTGGCTGCGGCATCGAGACGATTGGTCCACTCCATGGGGAAGCCCCCCACGGGCTGAGGGGGTACACGTTCCATCCGATCGCGTCATAGCTGTAGCCGCGATAATACCCTGCGCCCAGGGATGGTCCGTAAGAGAGTCCGTGGGACCATCCGACCGAGCCAAACGGGCCCCACGAGTTGTCGCCCCATGCGGCTAGATACGGATCGTAGATCGGTCCATAGACCCGCCCGTGTGGGTGGCAGAATGGATCACCGATCCGCGGAACGGGTGGGTTGAGTTGTGGGATCAGGGGGGAGTGGCGAGGAATTGTGGCGCGAATTCCCGCGTCAAAATGGCGAGAGGACTGGGCGGGACTTTCAGTGGTCCACGCGGCAATCAGCATGAGCAGTATCACAACACGCATGGCATTTCCCCTTTCACA
>QWPB01000036.1 GCA_003671275.1 Planctomycetota bacterium
GGCGGGCTCGGCGATTCGAGAGGTCATCTGGCGACTCAAGCACAGGGTTCACAGACGCGTCTTGCACTGTCCAGGGCATGGCGAGGTGACGTACTGTGGTTGCGTTTCGGGGATTGGCATACGATCCCGAGACGCTTCCCGAAAATGGCTTGGTTCCTGTCCCCCGGATTCACTCGGTTTGCATGTCATCCATCGTCCTGGCCACTCTGAATGCCAAGTATCCGCACTGTGCGTTCGGATTGCGGTATCTGTTTGCCAATATGGGCGAGTTGCAGTGTGACACCCGCCTGCTTGAATTCACGATCAACCAGTCAGTTCTCGATATTCTCGATGCGATACTGGCCCATCGGCCCCGGATTGTTGGTTTAGGCGTCTACATCTGGAATATCGTGGAGACGACGCAGTTGGTCGCTGACCTGAAACGGGTGGCCCCCGAAGTTGTGGTGGTCCTGGGAGGGCCCGAAGTCAGTTATGAGACGGACCATCTGGAAATCACACAGCTTGCGAATTACGTCATTACAGGTGAGGGAGATGTCGCGTTTGCGGAGTTGTGTCGGCGGTTGATGCGGGGATCAGACGTCGACATGGTCCCGGATTCGTCGAAAATCATCCACGCTGGAATTCCGGTTCTGGCAGATCTGAAATTGCCTTACGAGTTGTATACGGATGCGGATATTGCCCACCGGGTGATCTATGTGGAAGCCTCTCGCGGCTGCCCGTTCACCTGCGAGTTTTGTCTGTCAGCGCTCGACATTCCCGTGAGACAGTTTCCCCTGGAGGCATTTCTGTCGGCCATGGACGGGTTGCTGGTTCGGGGAGTTAAGTCCTTCAAATTCGTTGACCGAACATTCAATCTGAATCTCCGAGTCAGCCGGGCGATCCTGGAGTTTTTTCTGAGGCGATACCAGCCAGGAATGTTTCTGCATTTTGAGCTGATTCCCGATCGGTTGCCGGACAGTCTCAAGGAACTGATTGTTCAATTCCCCGCAGGAGCCCTGCAGTTCGAAGTTGGTATCCAGACGTTGAATGACGAGGTCTCCCATCTCATCAGTCGTCAGCAGGACAACCGGCTCGTGGAGCAGAATCTGACCTGGCTCCGGGAGCAGACGAAAGTGCATGTGCATGCCGATCTGATCGTCGGATTGCCAGGGGAGTCCCTGGAGGGTTTTTCCAGGGGATTCGATCAGCTGGTTCACTGGAAGCCCCAGGAGATCCAGGTGGGAATCCTCAAGCGACTGCGGGGAACCCCCATCATTCGGCATGATTCGGAATGGCAGATGGTCTACAGTCCACACGCCCCATACGAAATTCTGTCAAACCGGTTGCTCGAGTTTTTCACGATTCAGGAGATGCGGCGGTTTGCCCGTTTCTGGGATGCCATCGCGAATAGTGGCAACTTTGTGGAGAGTGTTGAGCTGTTGTGGGAGGGCCAGCCATCGGATGGTGTTGCCCGGTCTCCGTTCGTGGAGTTCCGACGACTGGCCGAATGGTTGTTCATCCGCGAGGGGCAAGCGGGAGGCATCGCGCTTGGCCGAATGGTGGAACTGCTCATGGAGTATCTGACGACGCAGGGAGCCCTGCCCGTCGAGCGGGTGGCGGCTGTCTTGTGGCGGGATTATCAGCGTGGTGGTCGGAGTGACAAGCCACACTGTCTTCGTCCGTATCTCGATGGAACGGTAACGGAAGGTTCACCACGTTCGGTGGTGGTCCCGGGGATTCCCAGGCGTCAGGCACGCCGGCAGCCATCCGCTGCCGGTGATTGATTCAAGTTCAGGTATTACTTGGACTCGATTCGATACAGATGGGTCGCAGTCCGTAAAAACAACGCCTTACCAGCCACGGCGGGCGAAGCCATGATCCCCGCGTCGAGGGTGTTTTTGGACAGCTCCTGGTAGGTATCTCCCGCCTCAATCACGGTGCAGAGCCCTTCCTGATTACAGAAATACAGATGGTTTTCCGCAGCCAGAGGGGAAGCCGAATAGTCGCCGCCGAGGCGTTCAAACCAGACATCTTCGCCCGTCTCGGCATCGACGCAGCGAACGATTCCTTTGTCGCTGACAAAGTAGATCCGGCTGTTCAGTGCAATCAGCGAGGGCTTCTGCGGGATTTGACGGTCCGATTTCCAGACCGTATGAGATTCGGTCACGTCACCCGCTCCACCGAGTTTGACCGCAATCAATCGCGATTGCATGTAACTGGTGGCGATAAAGACCTTGTTGTTCAGCACAACGGGGCGGGGAACCGTGCTGAATCCCAGCTGTCCATAAGCCGCTTTCCACAGCTCGCGCCCGTCGCGCGGGTCGTAGGCATATACCCAGTTGGCGGCGGGCGAAATGATCTGAGGGCCCGACTCCGTCTGAACCAGCAGCGGTGTTCCGTAGGCCTTTTTAAGATCGGGGCGTTCATCCATTTCTCCCGACCGCTGAGTCTCCCACAGTGTTTCGCCGTTCTCAGGATTCAGGGCGGCAATGAACTGACGATCGGTGCCGTCAAAGTGAATGATCAGTCGGTCATGTGCAAAGACGGGAGACGAACCGGGACCGTTCTGGTGATCGACCCGAATGGAATCGTTTCGCCACAGGATGGCTCC
Organism: Planctomycetota bacterium; assembly: GCA_003671275.1. Lineage (GTDB taxonomy): Bacteria > Planctomycetota > Planctomycetia > Planctomycetales > Planctomycetaceae > TH-plancto1. The sequence continues at coordinate 2,591 of QWPB01000036.1, forward strand.
CGAAGAACGGTCAATGCAAGCTGTGCCATAAGAACCAAAGTGGCAATAAAGCTTCTGCCCGGCGATGACAGGGGTCGGGGAAGCATAGCTGTTCAGGGCATGCTTGGGTTCGGGATTGGTGACCTGAAACAGATCGATGGTTCGCACGACCTGACCCGATGCACGGTCCAGCTGGATGGCCTGCAAGGTCAGTTCACCGACCAACTTTAATCCCTGGGGATTCTTGATTTTGGACAGGCGTTCGGTTTCCTCCTCGGGGCTCAGAGCCCGGGTGATCGCGGTCGTGACCCAAACCTGGTCGCCCGAGATGACGGGGGACGAGTGGCCTTCTCCGGGGAGGGCGGTTTTCCAGGTGACGTTCTCCGATTCGCTCCAGCGCACGGGAAGACCGGTCGCGGGGGAGTGCCCTTGCCCATCGGGGCCTCGAAACTGCGGCCACTCATCCTCGGCGTGTGTCGCGGTCATCAGTACACACAATGGGGCAGCCAGCATCAGGGCAACGGTCACACTACGGAACATGAGGCAGATCCACGGCAGGGAACAAGTGACGACACGGCAGTTTCTTCTCCACACGAACGGTTTTCAACCACCGGGCGGAATCTGCGGAGCAGGCGGATTAGCGGCTGTGAATGGAAACTCGATCTGAATCGGATGGGACCAGTCCTGAACCAGTTGTGTGTACAGTTCGCTCCGCATCTCGCCGGAGTGCGTGACGATTCGATAGCGGGAGATCAGGGGCTCGCGGGTCGTGATCGTAAACTCGCCAAGTACGCACGGTGCAAAACAAAAGTAGGGTTTGTCGGGATGCAGCCGCACCGGCTGGGGATGACGGAAGTTCGATGGGTGCCCGAAGATGGCCACGGTGCCGGGTTGGCCATCGACTGTACCGGTCACGGCTACCCAGGCGGGGCGCGTGTGATTTCCCGTTTGACGATCATGGCCCTCACTGGTCAGGAACTGGCAGCCCGTGGTCGTGGGCTCAGCCTGGGGCAGGAGCCATTCCGTCGGGCCGCGCCAGCCAAATCCCCCGTAGTGGTACTTCTGAATCTCCAAGGGGGTTTCGCTGGCAGCCGATTGCCGAGACTCGATGTCAACGACATGGCATCCCTGCTGGTTGTTACCCAGCGAGGTGGCCATCACTTGCCAGGTTTCCTTCAACGCGACGCTCTCTCCCTGTGTCAGATCAAGATGTTCCAACTCACTGGCAAACCCTGTGTAAACGGGCCCTGACTGGGAGGTGATCAGCCGCGCGTGGCGGACGGTGCCCAGCTGCGTCCCCTGATTCCAGAAATCGACCTTGTGCCCGTGGTACAGCGTATTGACCCAGGCGAAAAACACCCCATGCTGATGGGCGTGGTCGGCAGGAAACTCAGCGGTTAATGTTTGTCCCGTCGGCGTCTTGAGTGGGTGGATATGTCCGGATCGGGCATAGTGTCGAGCAATCCCGGCGGGTGGTGAAGAGAGAGACTGATGGTAGGTGAGAATCTCGTGAGAATCGTCCTCCAGTCGAATTCGGCCCTCTTGATCGACGTACTGCCGGGATGTTGCGGCGGGTAAATTCGTCTGCCGCCGATCCACAGGAACCGGTTGCAGAAATCCTTGCAGCGGGCCGGTGATAGGGCCTGTCAGCGTGCCGATCTGCTGGCGCGGATCATTCAAGTGTGCCTGAAGCGGAATCGTGAACGATCGCGGGAGCGTGATCGCGAGTTCCCACTCGGTTACGTGGGAGGTTCCCTCTGGTAGTGTCAACTCGAAGAGTACCGCATGGCCGCTGTGGGATGGTGACAGCTTGATTGGATAGCGATCTGACGCCGCGCGGGTTGTTTCACACAGCCCGGCAATGCCAAACAGGCACCACAGCCACAGCTTGTGAAGCCGCCAGGACATCGAAAGCGGAATGCTACGCGGGGACCGTGTCACAGCTAGAACCCTTTTCGACTGTCGAGGAGAAGCGTGACGGGACCGTCATTGGTTAGCGAGACCTGCATCTCCGCCTGAAAGATTCCCGTTGCCACCGGAATCCCGTGGCTGCGAACTTCCCCGAGGAAATCCTCGTACAGCTGACGAGCCAGTTCTGGGGGCGCGGCATCGATGAAACTAGGACGGCGACCTTTTCGGCAATCGCCATACAGCGTGAACTGGCTGACGGCCAGGACGGCTCCCCCGACATCGGCGAGTGCTCGGTTCATCTTTCCGGCATCGTCTTCAAAGATTCGCAATCCCACCACTTTCTGAGCGATGGCCATGACATCATTCCGTGTGTCCCCCGAACCGACTCCGAGGAGCACCAGAAACCCCCGCCCAATGGCTCCGGTGATTTCTCCGGAGACACGGACTTCGGCTTGAGTAACTCGCTGGATGACCGCTCGCATGGATGCAGCGTATCGGATGTGGTCCGAATTCTGAACTGGACGGGCGACTCGGTGTCGAGACTGTCCGTGCGTGGATCGATCCGTTCGCGGTGTGGCCCTGCGGACTAACGCCAATGGGGTCTGGCCATTACCATACGCGCGACGGTCCCCTGTGCCCGATCACGAGATGCCCTGCCCTACGGCCCGCACATGAACTTCACCACGATCATCGGTCTCGAAGTCCACGTTCAACTGAACACCCGCACCAAGATTTTTTGCGGATGTGTGAACAAGTTCAATCCGGACCAGCCCAATACTCAAACATGTCCGGTTTGCCTCGGTTTGCCGGGGTCGCTGCCAGTCATTAATCGTGAGGCCATTCACTTGGGCCAGATGACGGGACTGGCTCTGAACTGCACGATTACTCCGTTCACCAAGTGGGACCGCAAGCAGTATTTCTATCCGGATCTGCCCAAGGGGTATCAGACCAGTCAATTCGATCTCCCGCTCTGTCAGAACGGTTATATCGAGACATTCTCCCACGAGGGTGAGGCCCGTCGCGTTCGCATCCTTCGGGCTCATCTGGAAGAGGATGCGGGCAAGAACATGCACGACGAGTCCGGTCGTGGACGGGATAGTCAGGTTGACTTGAATCGGGCGGGGACGCCTCTGCTGGAAATTGTCAGCCAGCCCGATATTCGCTCGGCCCAGGAAGCCAAGGCCATCCTGGAAGAGCTGCATCTGCTGCTCACCTATCTGGGAGTCTCTGACTGCAATATGCAGGAGGGCAGTCTCCGCTGCGATGCTAACGTCAACCTGCACATCGACACCGACGGCTGTTCCAAGGTCGCCACACCAATCGTCGAAGTCAAAAATCTCAACAGCTTCCGCTCGATCGAAGCGGCCATCGAGTACGAGGTCAAACGCCAGCTGGAGGAGTTCCAGAAGACTGGACGCAAGATCGGCGACCCCGGCGTGGAGAAGGAGACCCGCGGCTGGGATATGGAGCGCGGCTACACGTTTGCCCAGCGTGGCAAGGAAGAAGCGGCTGACTATCGGTACTTCCCGTGCCCCGATCTGGTGCCGGTAACAACCAGTCCAGAACGGATAGAGGAGATCCGTCGCAGTCTGCCGGAGTTCCCAGCCCAGCGGCGGGCGCGATATCGTCAGGAGTTCGGGCTGTCGCTGTACGATGCCTCCGTGATTGTCAACCAGGGGGCGGGTCTCGCCCGGTACTTTGAAACGGTCGCCAACCTGTGTGGCGATGCGAAGCAGGCAGCCAACTGGGTCACTCAGGATGTACAGCGTGATCTCAATGACCGCAAGTTGACGATTGGCGAGTTCCCGATCTCGGCGGAACTGCTCGGTCAGTTGTTGAAACGGATCGTTGTCGGCGATCTGACAGTCAAGGGGGCTCGCGAGGTCTACGCCCAGTTGCTGGCGGACTCGGACGAAGGGCAGACACTTTTGGTCGACTGGATCGACGCGATCATCGAAGAGAAGAGCCTGAAGGTCGTCAACGACACCGGCCTGCTCGACGCTGCGATCACCTCCGCCCTGGAGGACAGCCAGAAGGCGATCGACGACTACAAGGCCGGCAAGCAGCAGGCGTTGGGAGCCGTGGTGGGCAAGGTGATGAAGCTGGTCAAAGGGGCCGATGCCAAGGTCGTTCGGGAAATGCTAATCCGAAAGATCGATGGCTAGGGAGTCACCACCGGGTCTGCGAGCAGACCTTGTCCTTCGATGAGCGTGTACTGACCGGGGGCAGGAGCCGGAACCGTCTCCTCCGTCCCGCTCTGCCATCGGATTCGCAACGTTTTTGCCGTCGATTGGCCCAGCCCAAAATGGGCCCGCAGGTCCGGAGCCGAGTTATAACTACCGCCGCCAATGATCTCGTGGTAACGGGTTCCTTCATCCGTTTCCAGCCATAACTTCGTGGAAAGAGCGCTCCGATTGGATGAGGTGCCGATGCATCGGATCGACAAGAAGCGGCCCACCGCAGGAGTCTCGTTGATGACAATCGACGACCGATCCAGTTGATGTGAGACCACCAGATCCACTCGACCATCCTGGTTCAAGTCGACAGTGGCCACACCGCGTCCCAGCCACTCCTTCTGGAAGTAATCTCCGCTGGTTGGGGAGACTTCGCGAAACGTTCCGTTGCGACGATTCTCGAACAATTGAGGCGGCATTCGATAAGGCAGGCTGGCCACGCGCCACCGCATGTCATCGATATGGCCATTGGCCACAAATAGATCGAGCCAGCCATCATTGTCGGGGTCAAGAAAGAGGGTGCCGAATCCCAGCATCTGCAAGCTGGGGGCGGCCAGTTGGGTTTGTTTGATGATCTCTTCGAAATTCCCCTGACCGGTTCCGTGATAGAAGGCATTGGGCTCCGAGTAGAAGTTGGACACCAGAATGTCGAGCCATCCATCGCGATCTGTATCACCAACGGCCAGCCCCATGGAACCCTGCGCCCGGCCCATGGAATCCATACCGAGCCCCCGAATGAGGGCTTCATTTCGAAAGGGCTGGTCGGCCTGGTCTCGGGAAAAAAGAAAGTTCGGGACACCATCATTGGCGATGTAGATTTCGGGGACGTTGTTCTGGTCGAAGTCAGCAACCACACATCCCAATCCCTTCGGGGCATCGCCCGTCAATTGCCAGGTCTGAGTGACATCCTCGAAGCCCCCCTGGCCATCCGATCGATAACAGACATCGGGCTCGCCCTCA
>QWPB01000054.1 GCA_003671275.1 Planctomycetota bacterium
CACACGAACCGAGTACCACAAACCGAACAGCCAGAACCAGTGCCCGGAACAGACCTTACGCCATGTCGCAAAAACACCCCCTGTGGTAAAAACACAACAGCCAGGAAGGGGATCGTTCATACCTATGAAAACACTCCGCCCGATTGCTGGTAGCGGAGTGTTTTTGATCGGTCGGTGATTGAATGGTTAGAAGCCAACTCCGCCGCCGCCGCCCCCTCCACCGTTGTTTCCATTATTACCATTGTTTCCATTGTTGCCGCTGTAGATGTGCCGGGAGTACATCCGTTCGGCTTCCATTGATGTGTAGCCCGGTCCATAGGCGGTCGACACGACTGTCCGCTGTTGAGCGTCCTGATTGCCCAGATCGGTCAGCACTTGGGCGATGACGTTGCGGCGGTGCATGTCGAGCTCGGGGTCCGCGTTGTTCGTGCTCCGCTCAATCAGGACGGGGAACGGCGCACTGCGCATTCGAGCTGCGATCTCCAGCACTTTATCTTTGCCATCGGGCGTCAATTGGGCAGTGCTTCCCACGAAATCGTTCAGATTCAAGATGAAGTCCACGGCCTCGGCGTTGGTCTCCATGGTCTGATAGTGCGAACGGACCGTATGGCCCAGTGGGAGTGTGTCCGGAATGGTCATCGATCGTCGATGCATCCAGCCGAAGGTGACCACCAGCGACGTTCCGTATCCGCGGAAGGTGGTGGTGGCGGCCCCCACACCGTTCACACCCACGGTCGTCGGAACGGCAAATTCACCCCCGGAGAGGAAGGCTGCCGAGCGGCCACTGAGTGTCACCAGTGTCTGGTCGGTGCCGCAACGGGCGCGGGAGGCTGGGGAGCGTCGAGGGGAGTCGGTTCCGCGAAAGTCGGAGCTGGCAGCGATGGGGCTTGAGCATTGAGAGAACCGAGGCCAGTCAGTCCCATCAGCCCCAGCAGTGCGGGGGTTTTCCATGATTGCATTGGTCGTGCTCCATTGACTCGATAGATGGCAGGGCGGGCCTGCGAAGAGACTGCCGGTAAGGTAAGAGCGGGGGTGACCCCTGCGAACTGGAGGAATCGGAAACTCCGTCATTTCCCTTGCGATGGGTATCGATTTTCCGTTTTTGCCGGTTGGCGCAGCGATTTCCGGTGCATGCTCCAAAATCGCAGGTCCGATCACACTGAGGAATGGGGCGTGTTGTCTTCAGGCATCATACACCGTCTTCCTCGCTGGCGTTTGACGCCGGCACGTATGGCGGCAGCACCCCGCGACTGGAGACTGGCATGGACAAGGCCTTTTGGGTAGCGGTGTTCACAACGACGATCGCTGGTGTCGGAGTGGCACAGGATTACGTTGGCCCCTCGTCGGTGGGGAGCAGCGAGCAGCTTTATCCATACGATGATCAGGAGAAATGGAAGCATGGGTATCTGAAAGAGATGCCCTATTATCATGGGCAGCATTCCTTCAAACCGTCCAACTACCATCACATCTATTCGCAGTCGCAGACAGCGGCCGGATGGGGGATGAATCCGAACGCTCCGTATTCGCAACAGTTCTGGCACAAGTACGAGCAGGCGGCCAGCCCTGGAACTCCTATCTTGACCCGGGAAGAGCGGATCTATCGCGAAGATCAAATCGTGCGGATGCAGTTGCAGAACCAGGCCCAACAGCAGTTGCAGATGCAGCAGCGAGTCAACGGCACCAGCTTTGTTGTCGGAGCGACACTTCCGATGAACACACAGGAAGTCGCACCGGTGGTCTATCAGAGCACCGTGCCGACACTGCCCAATGGGGCTCCGGTTTACACCCCCGATATTGCGCCGCGTCAGTCCGATCCTTCGCTGAAAGACGTGCAGCGGGAAGAGCTGCGATCGTATCTGGCAAATCCCCAGAATCGCTGATCGGGAATTCAATCACCGGTGGCACACACCCTCGGATCTCCGAGGGTGTTTTCACAGGTACGGGTCAGATTACGCCTTCGACACCGGACAACAGATCTCCGGTTTCTTGAAGGTAGGCGGCCAGGGCTGCTTGCCAGGGACGCAGAGTGCGGCCCGTCACGGTTTCAATTTTGTGGCAGTCCAACCAGCTGTTGGCAGGGCGTTTGGCTTTGGCGGGGAATTCTGCGGAAGTGATCGGGGTCACGGGCGTGGTCAGCCCCGCCAGCCGGACGGCTTCGCGGGCCACTTCATACCACGAGGCCCCGCCTGAATTGGTGGCGTGGTATAGTCCATAAGCCTTTGTGGTGATCAATGCCGCGATGATTTCGGCGACATCGCGTGTGTAGGACGGGACGCAACGCTGGTCGGAGACGACCTTGATCTCGGGACGTTCGCGGGCCAGCCGCAGCATGGTCTGGACAAAGTTGCCTTTGGCCTTGGTCGCTGCCCGTCCATAGAGTCCACAGGTCCGAATCACGAAATGTTGAGGGCAGAAGCTGCGAACAAAATACTCGCCGAGAAGTTTACTAGCAGCATAAACGCTTTCGGGTCCGGGGGCCTCCTCTTCGGTCCAGGCGGTGTTGCGGCCGGCTCCCCCCAGTCCGAATACAAAGTCAGTTCCAATATGAACGAGAGTGATCCCGCGTGATCCACACTGTTCGGCCAGTGATTTCACCCCCCAGGCATTTACGGCCATTGCAGTGTCGGGCTCGGACTCGGCCTTGTCGACAAGGTTATAGGCTGCGGTGTTGACGACCATGGTGGGAACCACGGTGTCGAGCATTGTGCGGATGCTGTCGGGCTGGGTGATTTCCAGCGCGGTGTGATCGATGGGGATGATCTCCCCGACCAGTTGTCGATGGAGGTCAGTACCCAACTGGCCCGAAGCACCAATCAGAGCAATACGTGTCATGTCTGCATCCAGTATCCACGGAGTGTCCGACGGCATTCTGGTCGCTTCCGGGGAAACCGAGAAGCTGAGTTTTCCCGTGTCACCGGGGTGTCCGGTAATCCCCTTCACGGGTGATGACGCCGAACGAGTCGGTGAGATCGTAACAGAGGACATTGCTCTTGTTTGGACGACAAATCCGACCACGCTGAAGCGGACCACGAGAGCCGGTTCAGAATCTGTCTTCAGGACGCACGGACATGAATGTCTGTGCCGCTCGATCCGTGGAGCAGACATTCGGGCCTGCCGGGCCTGTTGACAATTCTAAAACTGAGTTAGGAACGGAATCTCAGCCGGGTGAATTCCCGTGTGCGTTCGGTAATGGCAGGTTCCACGGGCAGGCGTTCCATGCTGCTGGCCCCGTAGAAGCCGACGACCCCCTCGGTGTGGTCGAGGACATACTGGGCATCCGATGGTTCGGCGATGGGGCCTCCGTGACACAGGACCAGGATCTCGGGGTTGATCCGCCGGGCGGCATCGGCCATCGCCTGCACTCGATGCGGAGCGTCTTCCAGGCTGACAGCGGTGGAGGCCCCAATGGTCCCCTGGGTTGTCAGGCCCAGATGGGGAATCAGAATGTCGGCCCCCGCTTGGGTCATCGCGGCAGCCTCCTCTGGGTTGAAGCAATAGGGGGTTGTCAGCAGGCCCATCGTATGAGCCTCGCGGATCATATCGACCTCCAGGCCGTACCCCATTTCGGTCTCTTCCAGGCCCTGTCGGAATACGCCATCAATCAGGCCCACGGTCGGGAAATTCTGGACCCCTGCGAATCCGGCGGCCTGCACCTCTCGAAGAAAGCGGGGCATGATTCGAAAGGGGTCGGTCCCGCAAACTCCCGCCAGGACTGGAGTGCGTTTCACGACAGGCAGAACTTCGCGGGCCATCTCCATGACGATGGCATTGGCATCGCCATAGGGCATCATGCCCGCCAGTGAGCCTCGACCCGCCATGCGGAAACGGCCCGAATTATAGATCACGATCAGATCGATACCGCCCGCTTCTTCCAGCTTGGCGCTGATTCCGGTGCCCGCTCCACCGCCGATGATCGGACGTCCAAGGGTGATCTGGTGTCGCAGTCGGGTCAGGATTGATTCACGGGTGAATGACATGGGGATTCCCCGGTTGGTCATGAAGAGGGCGGTGTAGTGATCAGCGATCGCATGCGGCGATGGCATCCAGCAGGCCGTCCCATGTGTATTCGCGGGCGACCACCGCGATGGGCAGACCCGCTTCGATGGCTGCTGCCTCAGTGACCGGGCTGATCGCTGCCAACCGCAGCTGGCCTCCCAGATGTGTTCGGGCGGCGGGAGACAGAAGTTGAGCCAGGCTGCGGGCGGCGGACGGGCTGCTGAGACCGATCCAGTTCACATCGCCCTGGGTCAGCCGTTCTTCCACGCGGGGATCGAAAGCGGTGGTATCGTAGTTATCGTAGACCGGCAATTCGGTGACGTCCGCCCCGGCCGCCCGAAGTGTCGCAGGCAGAATATCGCGGCCGCGTGTCGCCCGGGCCCATAATATCCGGCGTCCAGCCACGTGTGGCGCGAGGGCTGCCCCGAGTGCCTCGGCCCGAAATTCCGTCGGGATCAGATCCGCTCTCAAGTGCCAGCTGGCCAGTCGCTCGGCGGTGACCGTGCCGATGGCGGCCAGACGACATGCGCCCCAGGCACGGCTGTCTCGGCCCGACTGCCAGAGTCGTCGCAGTAACTGATCCACGCCATTCACGCTCGTAAAGACGGCCCAATCGTATTCGGCCAATCGGGGCAGAATCGCATCCACAGCTGTCCAGTCGTGTAAGGGACCGACGGCAATCGTGGGCATCAGCACGGCTTCACCGCCCAACTGGCGGATGCGGCGGATGGTTTCTTCGGCCTGCTCGGCAGGGCGAGTGACTCCGATGGTTAGACCATGCAGCGGACGCCGCTCCACCCAGCGGGTCTGGTCCCTGAGGCGGACACAATCTCCGACGATCAACAGAGAGGGAGGTTTTAAGCGGGCGGCCTGAGCAATACTCGAAATGGTTTGCAGCGTACCGGTAACGACCTGCTGACGCGGGGTGGTGGCCTGGCAGACGACTGCCGCGGATTCCGTGGGTGAGCGGCCGGATTGAATGAGCGACTGTGTGATCGCGTCAATGCGATGCAGTCCCATGTAGAAGACCAGGGTTCCTGGGAAACCGGCCAGCTGATCGTAGGGCAGGGCACTTTCCGGTTTGGTCGGGTCTTCGTGCCCGGTGATCAGGGCCACGGCGGAAGCGTGATCGCGATGCGTGAGCGAGATCCCGGAATACACCGCCGCCCCGGTGGCCGCTGTGATGCCGGGAACGACTTCGAACGGGATGCCGGCTTCCGCGAGGGCCACCGCTTCTTCACTGCCCCGGCCAAAGATGAAGGGGTCGCCGCCCTTGAGTCGGACAACGGTTTTGCCTTTCCGCGCAGCAGCGATCAGGCGGTCGTTAATCTCGGTTTGCTCCAGATGTCGGCCCTGTGGGCCTCCCACCCGGGCCGTACGTTCCGCCAGAGCATTGGTGTATTGCAGCAGATCGGGATTGGCCAGCCCGTCATACAGCACAAAATCAGCCGCTCGCAAGCACTCCAACCCTCGCAGTGTCAACAGCCCCGCGTCCCCTGGCCCCGCCCCGACCAGATAGACAACTCCTGGCCGAATCGATGTTCGGACGGAACCAGTATCGGAGGGAGCGAGTTCGGACATGGGACATCAGCTTGGATCTGTGGAAGCTGCGACAGCCACAGCTGCGAGCGAATGACGGAAGATTTTTTCCGGGATGCGGAGTGGGCGACTCGTTGAACCGGACCGCAGAATCTGAATGGGTTGCCCGAGTCACCGAGAGCCGATCATGGCGGTCTGACCCGCCCGACGGAAATCGGTCGCGTGGAACATCATGACCGGTCTGAGGACTGTTTCCGAATGGGCTGCACGAAGGCCGACAGGCATGTCTGCTCCACTCATCCGTGGAACAGACATCCTGTCAATGCGAACGGAATCGGCTCTAGTGAGCATGTCCGTGGTCATGATCGTGACCGATCTCGGCGGTCAACGACTTCTCTCCCACCTTCAGGGTCAGCTTGCCAGTCAGTCCTTCGATGTCGGCAATCGCGCCCGGCAGTTTGTCTCCGGCAAGTTCAAATCGCGAGGATTTGCCATCGGTTTCACCGTCCTGGGGGGCGGCCGTCAGTTCCAGGGCCGTGGCCTTGCCATCGACCATCGCTTCGATGGTGACCGTACCGTTTTCAACAGGCTTGTTCCCCTTGACATGCTCATCCAGGAGATAGACGGACAGCTTGCGACTGGTCGGGTCGATGGCCACTTCCGCGTGGTACTCTTCCTGGCCCAGTTCCAGGATGTGTCCGCCGTTTGGGCCGTGTTCGTGCGCTTCCGGCGGAGCGGTGTTGACCACATCGTCCTTGGATTCAAAGCCACGGGAATCATCCTTGGTCCCGTTACAGCTGTACAAGCCAGCGACCAATACCAGACACAATCCTGTACGCCACATCGACATCGTTCCGTCCTCAGATGAATGGTCTCTCGTCACCGTCTTCGGCGACAGTGGTAGGGAATTCCGGCCTCATTGTACGGCCCCCCGTTCGATCCGGCGAGCATTCAACGGGTAATCCGCGGTGCTCGGCGAGCCAAAACCTCGGGCAGCGGGTACTCGGAGATCGAAATCCCGAGAGTGCGGACCTCCTGCAGGCGACGCCAGGCTCGCGTGACCAGTTCCTCTCGCTGGCGGACCGATACCGCGTCTAATTCGGCTTTGGAAAAGATTCCCTCGACCGTGACCGGCGGAAACGCCGGGTCAACAATGAATTGAGCGACCACGGGGTTGCAGCGCAGATGTCGCTCGGGGGTCGACAAGAGTTCGCGGGCTTCGACTTCCCCCAGGATATAGCGCAAATACAGATCGCTGCCTTCCACGAATTCGACTTCTTCGCCGCAGACTTCACAGAGGTAGCCTTGGTCGCATTGGGCCATCGTATCGGGCATTCTCAAGAGGTCTGGAAATACAGCGACCACCCTCGGGCGAGGGTGGTCGGATCAGGGCGGCAGGGGATTACTTCTTGACTTCGGCTTTGCCCTTCTTGTCCTGCTTGGGCTTCATTGCCTTTTTGTCGTTTTTCTGTGAGTTGTTGCCTTTGGCCATGATTGAATCCTTGTGGGCTGAAGTGTGGGTCGTGAGGGGCTCCATCACGATTCGTGGATTATAGCAAATCAGGGGAAATGCAAGAGATCAATCGGCTTCGTACTCGGGCCAGGGAGCATCGTTTTTGATCCATTGCTGAATGAGTTCGATCTGCTTAGCGGTCAGTCGATCACCTTTGGGGGGCATGACCTGTTCCGGGTCTTCGGTCTGGATGAACTTCAACAGCAGTCCGCTGGTTGTGTCCCCGGGAACAATGGCCGGGCCCGTGTTCCCCCCCGCGAGGGCCTCCTGTCGTTTGTCCAGTCGCAATCCGGATTCCTGTTTCTTCGGCCCATGGCACTCATAACAGTGGTCTCGAAAAATCGGACGAATTTGCTGAAGGTAGTCCACGGGAGGAGCTGCCAGGAGTGGAGCGGTCATTGTCAGAATACCGCAGAGAGTCGCAGCGGTACGCATCGGGGGATCGACCCTGAATGGAAGCAGCGGGATCGGTATGTGCATTTCTGATTCACACCGGTGGAACGGAAGTCACGTGGGGGGCAACCAGGCGTCTCGGGCTTCTTTCCCCTGGTTCAGAATCGCTTGGAGTTTGTCCGCCTGATCGCCTTGAAGAGCCAGTTCGAATTGTTGCAACTGGCCGATGATGGAATGGATCTGAGAGGTGACGGCGACGCGGTTTTCCCGCAGGATCGCGGTCCACAGACCGGGATTTCCACTGGCGATTCGCGTCGTGTCGCGGAAACCTGTGGCTGCCAGCGGCCACCCCTCGGGGGTCAGTTGAGCGGCCAGGGCTGCCGCGACCAGATGGGGCAGGTGGCTGGTGGTGGCGACCAGCCGGTCGTGCTCTTCAGCGGAGAAACGCAGTGTTTGCATCCCGATCGATTGCCAGAAGGTCTCGATGACAGCGATATCCTGATTGGACGAATGGCAGGGAGTGATCGCGCAATTCCGGCCTTCAAACAGGTCTGTCCGAGCAAATTCCCAACCGCCATGCTCCGATCCGGCCATAGGATGGGAACCGATGAATCGCGGGATGTCCGCCAACGTTCGGCAGAGCGGGCCTTTAACACTTCCCGCATCCGTGAACAGCGCCGTGGCAGAGGCACAGGTTGCGAGAGCCCGCACGTCAGCGGCGATCCGGTCAACGGGGGTACAGACCACTGCCAGCGAATAAGGGGGCAAGTCCTGGGCCGACGTTGTCCAGGCGTCGAGCACTCCGGCGGACTGAGCGGCCGCTAACCGCTCGGCGTTTCGTCCGAGTCCCGTGATACGGTGTGCGAGCCCCCTTTTGCGAAGGGCTTTCGCAATCGATCCTCCAATCAAGCCGACACCCACAATGACCACATGGTCGAAAGTCTGGGGACGGGAAAGAGACGGTGACTGGCTCACGTAAGGCACATCCAGACAGGGCTGTTCGCAGGTGTTAAGTTAGCTCTCTTGACCGGGGCGTGTCGACTGTGGTCTCAACGGGCAGCAGCTCCGAACTGGGCAACTTCACTGGGGACGGTGCATTTCCGGTCAAGATGGGTGTATCCCCCATCTACGAAAATGATCTGTCCGGTCGTGTGACTGGAGCACGGGGATGCCAGGAAGACCGCCATGTTCGCCAGTTCTTCGATCGTCGTGAACCGGCGACCGAGCGGGATCAGCTGTTCGAGCTTGGCCTTGGCTGCGGCGGGGTCCGGCATGGCCGCGAGGCATTTTTCGTAAAGCGGCGTCCAGGTTTCCGCTGGCAGGACGGCGTTCACCCGGATTCCGTGGGGGGCCAGGTCCACGGCCCACTCGCGAGTCAATGCGTTAATGCCTCCCTTGGATGCGGCATAGCCCGATGTCCCTCCCTGGCCGGTTTCGCAGACCTTGGAGCCGATGTTCACGATCGTGCCACGTGTGGTCTTGAGGGACTCCAGGGCATAGTGCGTCATCGCATAGACGTGAATCAGATTCCGCTTCAACGAATCGATGAACGCGCTGACTCCGGCATCCAGGCCAACGCCGTCATTGACCCCGGCGTTGTTGACCAGGATGTCGATCTGGCCATACCGCGCCAGCGTCAACTGCACGGCATTCCGGCAGGCGTTTTCGTCGGACAGGTCGCCAGGAATGAACAAGCATTCTTTCCCCTGGGCGGCATAGGCGATCTCCAGTGCGCGGCCTTCGGACTCACTGCGGTTGACGTTCGCGACGCGGGCCCCTTCGGCAATCAACCGCTGCACGATTCCCAGGCCGATCCCTTTCGATCCACCGGTAACGAGGGCGACTTTTCCCTGAAGTCCAAGATCCATGATGCGTTGTCCGTCTGGAAGCAATCTGCGAGGCCCAGGAATCGTGAGGCGGCCAGCCTGGGTGACTGCACTGGCCGTGTTCTGAATTCGAGTGGTGCCCATCCGCCACAGGGGGCTCACTTTGGGAGGTAACCGGATGCGAGTCTGTTCCCGCTGGTTTGTCGAAATCCAAACACCGATCTGAAAGAGGTCTAGCCGATCAGGCCGTTCTGTTTCAGCAGGGCGGTCGGAGAGGGTTCCCGACCCCGGAACGCTCGGAAGATTTCCATCGGATGCTGGCTCCCTCCCAAGGCGAGTACGGTGTCGCGGAATCGGTGTCCCGTGGCCTGCACCTGCTGGGCATCATCCAGTCCGGCTTCCACGAAGGCTCCAAAGGCATCGGCGCTGAGGACCTCGGCCCATTTGTAACTGTAATATCCGGCGGCGTAGCCTCCCGCGAAGATGTGAGAGAAGGCACACAGGAACCGGTCCTCGGGGTACATGGGCAGAACACTGGTGCGTTCCATGACGCGCCGTTGAACATCGAAGACGCTCTCGCTTCCCGCCGGATCAAAAGTCGTGTGGAGTGCCAGATCGGTCATCCCAAAGGTCAGTTGTCGCAACATCAGCGAGCCCGCCCGATAGGTCTTGGCGGCGACCAGCTTCTGGTATAGATCGTCGGGCAGTCCGGCCCCGGTCTGGTAATGCCGGGCCAGCTTGTCGAGCGTGGGGCGGTGGTAGCACCAGTTTTCCATGAACTGACTGGGGAGTTCCACGGCATCCCATTCGACTCCATTAATCCCCGCTGCATCGGCATGATTGACGGTGGTCAGCATATGCTGTAGTCCGTGTCCAAACTCGTGAAAGAGCGTCTCGACTTCCCGGAAGCTCATCAGCGACGGGGTGTCGCCCATCGGTGGCGTCGCGTTGCAAATCAGGTAAGCCACGGGCAACTGAATCCCGGTGGGCGAGATCCGCCGGGTCAGGCAGTCATCCATCCAGGCTCCCGGACGCTTGGTCTCGGGACGCGAGTACGGATCGTAGAAGAACCCCGCGATCGGCTGTCCCGCTTCCTGAAACACCGTGTAGAAGCGGACATCGGTGTGCCAGGTCGGGGCCTCTGTCTGGCGAATGGTGATCCCGAACAGCGTCGTCAATAGCTCGAACAGACCGTTGAGTACCGTTTCGTGAGAGAAGTAGGGCCGCAACTCCTCCTCCGTAAAGTTGTAGCGCTGCTCGCGAATCCGTTCGGCCCAGTAACCCACGTCCCAATGTTCAATGGGTTCGGTCTGGCCGTTCTGACGAGCCTGGAGAGCGACTTCTTCCAGATCCCGGCGGGCCCCCGGGAGTGACGCTGTCAACAGAGTGTCGTACATCGCTTCGATCGCGGCGACATTCGGAGCCATCTTCTGGGCCAGGCTCAATTGAGCATAACTGGAATAGCCGAGAAGATGGGCCTTTTCCTGACGCAATGCCAGATGCCGGACGCAGAGCTGGGTGTTGTCGAGATCACCGGACGAGGCCCGCGTCATGTAGGCGTGGTACACCTGTTCTCGCAGAGTACGCTGGACGCAGTGCTGGATGAACGAGTTGAAGATCGGCAATTCCAGTGTGACCCGCCACGGCCCGGCTTCGGGGGTCGATTCCGGATCAGTTTCGGCTTTCAGGCGGTTATAGGCACCGGATGTCATCCGTCGCAGCGTGTCCGGCCATCCGGTCGTGTCGGCGGCGTCGGTCACCAGCAGCGACCAGGCCTTATTGGCATCGAGGACATGGTTGGAAAAGTCAGTTCCCACCTGTGACAGTTCGGTCTCGATGGCATTGAATCGTTCCCGTTCCGCTCCTTGCAAGCCGATTCCTGACAGATCGCAATTGAGAATTTTGCGTTCCACGATCCGTCGTTGAGCCGAATCAAGTGTTGACCACTCGGGACCAGACCGGAGGGCTTTGAGGGCCTGGTAGGACGGAGCGCTCTGTGAGATCCGCAAGCCGAACTGCACGACCTCCGGTTGGACGGTTTCGAACGCTTCACGGAGGGCATCGGAATTCATCACACCGAATAGGTGCGTCACGGGGCCCCAGGCCCGCTCAAACATGCGGTTCAAGGCATCGAACTGCTCGACGGCTCCCGACCAGTTGGGTTCGATGGCGGCTTCAATCCGCTCCAGTTCGGCTGCGGCCTGCCGCAGGACGAATCGGACTGCCGGCACGACATGCTCGGGCTGGATCTGGTCAAATCGGGGTGTTCCACTTTCTGTGAGCAGGGGGTTGCCCGCCAGATCTGCCGGAAGAGTGCCAAAAAGCGATGAAGTCACGGGAAGAACGCCAGAACAGAGGAGGGAAAAACAGGTCAGAAATCCGTGGACAGGGGCCGTTGTAAAGGGGGACCACCAGCGATGCAAGCCGCGTTCGAGACTCCGGGGACCGGGAACATCTTGACACCACTGGATCCCCTTCCGTCGGTCCATGAATCCGGTCCATCAAATACGACGGCGTTGGGGGATCGCAACGAGCAGACTCATGCCGGAGGCGGCGAATGGCTCAGGGAGACGGTTCGCAACTGGTTCGCCAATTCATGGGCCACGTGCTCCGCGCGGTGGTGTTTTTCGACATAGGCTCGGCCCGCATCGCCATAGGATTGCCGGAGGGCGGCATCGTTCATCCACTGCGTGAGCGTATCCGCAGCCCATGGGAGATCGCCACCGACGAAAACACCGGCTTGTGATTCCCGCAGAAAGGTCGAGGCGACTTCCAGGCTCACGATCGGAACACGCGATGCCGCCGCTTGCAGGAAGGCGTTGGGGAACCCCTCCAGTGCGGACGTGTTGATGCAGGCAATGGCCCTTTGAAACAGGGCGGGCATCTGTGGAAAAGGAACCTGAGTGATGATCCGTACATTCGGGGGCGCGGTCTGCCGGATTTCAGCGTCGACCGCTGGATCGCGAGGGTTCAGCAACATGACGAACGGCACACTCGGGCACATTCGGGCCACCTCCAGCAGCGTTTGCGGTCGCTTGTGGATCTTTTCCGCGCGACCCATCCATAACACAAACCGGTCGGCCCCCATTGATAATTCGGTCGGCAACGGTGTCCGGGCCCGGCAATCCCACTCGTCGAGATCGATTGGATTGGGGATCACCGTGCTCTCGCGACCAAACCGATTCTGGAGCAGTTGCTGCTGCTCGGAGGTCTGTGTCAGTACGGCATCGGCCTGCGTCAAGGAGTAAAAGCAGGTCGCTCCTGTGTCGCCGTACGGATTGCGTACCGAAGAATCCGCCGTGTACCCCGGATTGAGATCGTCGTCTGAACCAATGAACAGAACCGCGGGACGACCTGTGGCATGGGCGGAAGCGATGGCTGTGGCAGCTGTCGCCTGATTCCCAAAGCAGCAGAACAGATCGGCATCGATCTGTTCGAAAAAAGACATGGGCTGTCGGGGATCGGTGGGGCGGGGTTCCAGGAGTCGGGCTGTGGCCAGCAGGGGGATTTGCCATAGGAGATCCGGTGACCAGCGGTGAATTTGGATCCACGGAAAACCCGCTCGCCGTGACGCATACCCGCCGACCGTTTCCCGCAATCGATAGAATCGATCCTGCAATCCCACGATATAGACCCCCTCGACCACGGTCGTGGTGATGGGATCGGTCGTCCGAACGGCCAGTGAAACCTCCAGATCTGGGATTTTTGCCAGATGGCGAGCCAGTATCCAGGCTCGGGTTTCTGTGCCACCAACCTGGCCTCCCGTTTCCGGGTGAACCGCCGGGTAGGCGTTCAATGCAACCAGACAGAGGCGGAGTCGACGGGCTGTCATCTCGGATTGTTTCTCACGGGGCCCGCCCATTAAGGCGATTTCGGGGGGGAGGGGTGTGCGGCACGGTCTTTGTGGAGGCGGCGAGTCAGCAGGCGACGCATCAGCCAGCGTGGAATCAGACGGAAGAACTGACTGGCGATGGTCGGGCCCCATCCGGGGTAGATCGTGGCTTGCTGATGTTCGAGAGCGGCCAGTCCCTGGGCAACCACGGCGTCGTTCGGCATTCGCAGGAAGGTTTGGCCGGACCGATTGGTGTCCTGGCCTCCCGTACGTTGGGCAACGGCACTGAAAGTTGTCGGTGTGGGTCCCGGGCAGACGGCGGAAACCGTGACCCCCTGGTCGAGCAGCTCGATCCGCAGGGCCTCGGTGAAGCTGGTCACGAAGGCTTTGGTCGCGGCGTAGATGGCCATTTCCGGGAGAGGGATCGTTCCGGCCAGCGAACTGACATTCAAAATTCCGGAGGGACGCTGCGCTTTGAGTTGTGGCAACAGGCGATGCGTGAGCATCACCAGCCCGGTGATATTGACATCGATCTGCTGTTGAATCCGTTCAGCGGAAGCGGTTTCAAAGGAGCCGTAGTCTCCGAGCCCGGCGTTGTTGATCAGGAGATTCGGGGCGAACTGGTGCCGTTCGAGACTGGACGAGATGGCCACGCGGCCCGCTTCCGTGGCGACATCCGCCGGGCAGATCACGACATCCAGATCCGGCCATTGAGCCTGCAAATCGGCAGCCACGACAGTCAGGAATTCCGCGCGGCGGGCGACCAGCAACATCCGGGTCGAGCGGGGGGCCAACTGGCGGGCAAATTCAACCCCCAGCCCCGCGGAGGCTCCCGTAATGATCGGTTGAAATCGCAATGACGGGGCGGGCACGACAGACTCCGAAGGCACAGTACGCCCGATCAAGGATTGCGTGGGCGGATTATTCGATCTCGTTCCCGTCCTCATCCTTCTTCTTCAGAACACGGCGGCGGGAGAGCGGAGCCTTTTTTTCGACGTCGACCGTTCCCAGAATCTTACGAACGGCCTCCAGCAGAACGTCCATGGCGAACGGTTTGCGGAGATATTCGGAGACTCCCAGCATCTCGGCATACGCCTTATGGCGTCCACCTTCGTTGGCCGTAATCATGATCACCTTGGGCGGTGATTCCAGCGTTCGGAGAAACTCCAGCACGGGGAAACCACCCATTTTGGGCATCATCATGTCCGTGATCACCAGATCCGGTCGCTCAGCCGTAATCAGCCGCTGGCCATCGATGCCGTTGTTGGTGAGAACGACCCTGTAACCGGCCCCTTCGAGGACCGCTGACAGCGTCGCCCCGATTTCGCGGTCATCGTCAATCAGCACAATCGTCGGCTGCGGCATCATTCCACTCCCGGTCAGGTCATGATCATCATGATACGCCAGATGGTCGGTCGGCTGAAGGATCGGACGGGGAATTCAGGCCCCGTTTAGATGGTCATGGCACAGAATCCGCCATCGATCACGAGATTGGCCCCGGTCAGGAATGCGCCTGCTTTGTTGGACGCGACCAGCAGCATGGCCCCTGCCAGTTCCTGGGGCTCTCCAAAGCGGTCCATGGGGGTATGTCGCATGATGCTGGCGACCCGATCGGGTGTCAGCACCTTGCGATTCTGCTCGGCAGGGAAAAAACCCGGCGACATGGCATTGACCCGGATTCCGAACTTGGCCCACTCACGGGCCAGGTTGAGCGTCAGGTTCAAAACGGCCGCCTTGGATGCCGAGTACGTGAAGACACGGGAGAGGGGGGTGATCGCACTGAGCGAAGCAATATTCAGAATTGAACCGCGGGTCTGTCGTTCCTGCATATCCCTGGCAAAGACCTGACAGGCAATCCGCACGCTGGTCAGGTTGACGTGGAAGATCCGATCCCATTCCTCGTCGGTGATTTCCAGGAAGGGGGTCGGGGAGTTGATCCCGGCGGCGTTCACCAGAATGTCGCTCTGGCGCCCGGTCTGTTTGAGGTGGACCACCACCTGCTCCAGATCTGCCCGCTGAGTGGCATCCGCTGCCAGAAATTCGGCACTGCCACCGGCTTCCTGAATTCGGTGGACCGCACTGGCTCCATGCTCCGCATTGCGTCCGAGGATCACAATATGGGCTCCCGCACCGGCCAGGGCATCGGCCAGCGCACCGCCCAATGTGCCCGTTCCACCAATCACAATCGCGGTCTTGTTCGACAGCCCGAACAGATTTTCCAGATAGGCCGAGGGGGTCCGGACCGACATGTGGCACACTTCAACAACGGGGAGGAAACACCCGGTGAATGACCGGGTCCGATATGGTAGGAGAGAAGCTCAGTCGGGGAAAGGACCGGGAGCGAGACGCCCCGGTGCCGCGTCGTGGTCCCTGTTGTCATTGGGGGAACAGAGTCCGATGGCGGTGGTAATGTGTCGCCACGCTCTGGTCGCGTGAACCGTGAACATCGGGGTCAGTGTTGGCTTCGGGTGACAGCCCCAGGTTCACGCGGGCTCACCTGGCATCCTTGTGTGAATATGGCTCCCAGTGCTCTACCAGCGAGCGACGGGTGTGAACCCGCCGTACCAGGCGAGGCGGGAATCCACGGCGGCGGGTGATCTCCGGTAGACATCTCGTGAGTCACGGGGAACTGTCCGGCCCCGCTTGTTGAGGCGCTGGTCCGTTGGGTCGATGCGGTGTTCATCCGGGGATCGGAATCGGGGGCGGGCTGGGGTTTCGAATCAGCCGGACCCGCTCGCATCTGGTTCCGCACCGGGTGTGACGCCATGCAATCGCCGTGGAAATGGATACTTTTCAATATGAATTGGAATTGGTGTTTGCCTCGTGAGGAATTCACGCTGCATTAGTCGAGGCACCATTCGCTTTCTTTGGCATTCCGGTTGAGGATGGCGGGGCGGTTGAGCGTGACCCCTTTGATCTGGACCTTGAGAATCGGCCAGTGTTCCTGAGGAGTGAGCAGTTCCGATTGATCGCCCTGGATCAGAATCGTGTCGCCGGTCGTGGCAAAGCGGACGCTGGGGTGCCAATGGATCACCTGGCCCTCGCTGAACTGCTGAGTCTGATCCGGGGTGATGGGCATCCCGCTGAGATCGTATCCCATGGCTTCCGCCTGATCAGCGAGACGCCATTCGTCGGCAACGCCCAATTTTTCGTAGATTCGCTGCACACGTTTCCAAGTCTCGGCGACTTCCCAACCGGTGTTTGAGAAGAAAATGCCAGTCGCTTGCAGCAGGCAGGCCACCTGATGGGTGTCGGCCATCTCTGGCGGGGGCGGGCCAAAGCAGACGGTTCGCGTGCAACCGGCATGCAGCCCGAATTGCCGACCAACCGCTGAGATCACGCAATGTCGTTCGATCTTGTCCGGGCCATAGCCCCAATGGCGGTACCGGGCGCCCTGTCCGTCAGCCATGACCTGGATTCGTGCGGGGGTGATCTCGTGTTTCATCAGCCGGTGGGCGAGTTCACCCGCGACTTCGGCTTCGGACATTCCCCGCGGCAGATGGCGGGCTGTCGCTTCCACCGCATGGGCCACAGCTCGGCCCAAGGCTCGCAGTTTTGCCGTTTCAAACGGAGTCACCGACCGGCGAAAATCGGCCAACTCCAGGGCGAGGTTGGTTGTTCCCAGCACACCGCTGTCACTGGCAACATTCCGCCCCCGGCAAAGATCGGTGAGCAGGACATGTCGGGGCTCCGTCCACGGACGTTCCTTGACCTGGAACCCCAATCCAGGAATTTCCCGGTCAAACAGTTGTCCACTGTGGATGGCATTACACAATACGACACGTGCGTCGCGGCTGATAAACAGTGCCGCGGTGGTTTCCGTGGTTCCGCGGCGTGTGTTATCGCCGCCGGAGGTGAGCCATGCGAAGTTCTCGGGAGACTCCAGCAGCAACCCGTCCAGGTTCTTCAGGTGCAGGTATTCCGCGAGAAGTTTGTGCTTCCGCTCGACTTCGTCGTACCGGTCGTGGTCCGGCATACGGATCTCACCGGACGATTTCGGCAGGTACGGAGGCAGTGGAGTTAGCGACATCCATGCAGTTCCGGGGAAAGGTGCACGGGCCGGATTCGGCTCGATGGAACGATCGGGCGGAGCCTTGAGAATCCATGCCATCCCGGTTCAGCTTACCGAACCCCGCATGCCATTTGTACAATCTCCGGGGGGACCGGCTGCAATTCCGTACTCAGGAGACAACTATGCCGAGGAGTCGGATTGAAGCGGATCGCGAAGATATGCTGGCCGAAGCAGTCAACCTGCGGGAACGGGTGGAACAGCGAGTTCCCGGGTGGGAGGAACTGGTGACGATCGGGCGGAATGTCCACGGGCACTGGTCGTTTTACTTTGGCCCTGATCAGATGATCCGCGTGGATGCCGAGGCGCGGGTTCGACGGGCTCTGGAAGGGGGAAAGCTGTATCGGACCCAAGGCGAAACGCTGGCCGAATTGACTCGGGTTCGCTATGAAGCGGTGACGGAACTGCAGCGGCGGGATCTGAGTGCCGACGAAGTGGCGGCGCTGCTGCTTCGCTTTCAGAATCGAATGGGGCAACTGTTGGAATCTTTGCGGCAGGGAACGGGTGAGCGTCCGCGGAGTGTGGGAATCACCCCTGAATTCGATTTTCAGCTGGTGGCGTTGTTGGCGAGTTGCGTGGCGGGGTTGCAGCTGGCTCCGGCCTTGGCCACCAAACGGCAATAGACGCGGTTTACCACGAGGTGGTTGAGGGGAATTCCTGTGGTTTGAGGGTCGGAAAGAGGCATTTTTGCCTGCCGAATCAGAAATCGAATGGCAAAGTGGCCTTCCGGTCGTATTTCGATCGGATAAATCAGAAACAGAGGGTAATAAACGCTCGCCAAATCATGGCCTGATCTTTAGCATGATTTCAACCTTTTCTCAGCGGGGCCTGCTATGCCGAATCCTAGAAAGCCCAGACTGATTCGTGACGGTGAGATTACCGTTGTCGAATTTGGGGATGAGTTGTCGCATCTTGGAGAAGATGTCATGGCCGGGGTGGCTACGGCAGTGGGGGACGCCGGACAGGCGGACCCACCACTCGTGCTACTGGATATGGCGCGGGTAAAGTTCTTCGGTTCCTCCTTTATCGAGGTGCTGTATCGGCTATGGAAAGCGGTGCAGTCTCGAGGTGGACAGTTCGTACTGACGGGAGTACACGCCTACTGCCTGGAAGTTCTGCAGGTCACCAAGCTCGACCAGATCTGGAAATTTGCTCCTGACAGGGCCGCCGGTCTGGCCTTGCTGCGGGCAACCCAGCCTGCGGTCAAGTGAACCTCACGCTGGCAGGTTGCGAGCGGGGTACGATCTGCTGCGGAGTATCATGTGGATGGGCGTTCAACGAGGATGAAGGATCGATCCGTTGATTGACACCCGCACCGGTTCATCGGACCATCCCTCTCGGATCGCAACCACGGCCCGAGACTGGTCGACGATTGTGTTGTGTGGTTTGATCGGGGCTCGTTATTTCGTCCCGGCAGAGTCCGCAGACCAAGGGGAAACACTCTGGCTGGTAGTTCTGACCCTGATTTTTTCCGGGGTGCAGTCGGTCATCCGCTGGCGAACTGGCAGTCCGGGGAGGGGGCTGGACCGCATCGATGTGGCTGTTGGGGTCATGGTCGCTGCGCATGTTGCATCGGCAGGACTGGTCCTGTCGGGGAGTGGACAAAAACGGGCCGCGTTTAATATGGCCTGGGAATGGGGGACGACGCTGGTGGTCTGGCACGAGGTGCGGGCCTGTTTCCAGCGAGGGCATGGGGCGACTTTACTGAGATCCGTACTGGTGGCAGCGGTCCTCCTGGGGGCCTATGGGATCTGGCAGAATCAGGTCTGGTTTCAGGCCAATGCCACACTGGTCGCGGAAATGGAGCAACTGGAATCGCGGACCGATCGGACAGATGTCGAGTCCGAACGTCTGCGAAAGATTCAGGAGGGATTTGGTCCAGCAGTTTTGTCCGCTCAAGGGGGGGCGCGTGTCGCACTGCTCAACCGAATTCGCAGCAGCACCGAGCCCATCGGCTGTTTCGCCCTGGCAAATACGCTGGCCGGTGTGCTGTTGGCGGGGAGTTGGCTGGTTCGGGGGAATGGCTTGTGGTTTCGGCATGATCCGACTCGTGGAGAGGCGGATTGGCATCCGGGGCTGGTCCAGATCTGGTTGCCCCGGCTGGGGGTCGCGGGCTGTTATCTTTCTCTCGGGCTTTGTCTATTGATGACCAAAAGCCGGACGGCTTGGGTGGGGATGCTGGCGGCGACAGGACTGGTCTGGTTTGCCTCCCGGACGGGGCGGCGAATGCGGACCGCAGCGATCGTCGCCGTGGCGGTGGTGGCCGCTGGTGCGACCTTGCTGATGGTTGCATTCCTGGCTGGTCTGATCGATTCGCAGGTGATCTCCGAAGCTCCCAAGTCGTTGAAGTATCGTTTGGAATACTGGGTCTCGACATCAAAGGTAATCCTCGATCAGCCCTGGATGGGGGTTGGACCGGGGAATTTTCGGGCGAGCTATCTACAGCACAAATTACCGGGGGCCAGTGAAGAGATCCTTGACCCGCATAACCTGTTGCTGGATGTGTGGGCCAATGCGGGGATTCTCGCCGGGGGGGCGCTCGTTTCGCTGATCTTTTGGGGTGGGCGGGGTGGTTGGAGACTGGCTGTTGCGGAGTCGAAAAAGCCGTCGACTGAGTCGTTGCCGCTCATCCGCTGGTCTGAATCCGTGCTGGCCGCCGCCGCCGGACCAGCGCTGGTCAGCCTGCAGATGATGGCGTTTGGAATGGAGTGGGATCTGCGGGTGATGGCATTGGCGATCACCGCCGCATTTCTGGGAGGCTGGCTGGCGAATCTGGCCCAGCGGTCATCGCTGGGCAGTGTGTGGGGCGCGTGGCTGGGGCTGACCATTCATCTGTGCGGAGCAGGGGGGATTGCCATGCCAGTGATCAGCCAATTGTGGCTGTTGCTGCTGGCGGGGGTCGTGACACGACCGGCGAATTCCTGCTCACTCCCCGAGGCCACTGCCAGAATGCGACTGGTCCAGCCCGTCGTTGCCGGCTGTTTGCTGGTGCTGGCCGTGATCTGTCTGCGTACGTCTCTGCTGCCCAATGCAATTTGTCAGGCTCAACTGTCGCTGGCGGATGAGGCCATCTTTCTGCATGGGGATCGACGCGGAGCGGAGCGGCATCTGATTGCCGCCGCCGAAGCAGATCCTTGGCAACCATTACCCTGGATTCAACTCCTGCAGTTACGGACTGCGGAGGCGGTCGCGGGCGGAACCGATCGGGAAGTCGAGTCCGCAGCGGAATCCGGACGTGAGGCACTGGCCAGGCATCCGCAGAATCCGCTGACCTATGAATTCCAAGGAGATCTGTACTACCGAAGCCGGGATGGGCATCCCGAACGTGTGGCGATCGCTGTCAAGTGGTACCGCGAAGCTGTTGATCGTTACCCGCAATCGTCCCGTCTGCTCGCCAAGCTGGCGGTGGCATTGGAGAGTGAGGGGCAACATTCGTCCAGCCGTTCCGCAGCGTTGGCCGCATTGAAGCTGGATGACCTGAATCGACAGGCCGGGCATATTGACAAACTGTTAGAGCCCGCGATTCGAACAGCTCTGGAAGTGCTGGTCGTGCCGCTTGAGCGGTAGCCTTGCAGGGGGAGGCGTGGAGTTCAATCTCGGTACAGAATGTCGTGAATTGGAATCACTGAAGCGGAGGCGATGCGTCTTAGAATCACTTCGCGGGCCGCATGGCCGCTAAAGTCGCGTCAGACTTCCCAACTCTCCGATCGCATCCAGTTGACGCCACGTGCCTAGACGTGGTGATCGACACACGCGGGATGAATCGAAGCGAAACCCTGCAAAAAAGCTCAAGAGGTGTTGCGAGTCGAGGGCCGCCTGATGAAGATTTCCCTGTCCCCCGCAGCTATTTTTCCTCAAGGAAGGATCGACTCATGCCGACCCCCAATTCTTTCGGCCTCGAATTTCGCGAAGACCCCTCACTCCCGGCTCAGACGCTGATCGCTCCGATTGGAGTCGTGCGAGAAATCCGCGCTGCCTTGGGTGAAGTCCGTTTCAATATCCAGGTCACCTGGGAGACGGAAGCTGTGACGGTTTCATCAGACCTGTTCGTGGCCTTCAATCAGTGGAGTACCGCCCTGGCGTCTGACGAAGAGGAAACTCCCGTGGATGAGGGGCTGTATAACTGACAGGCCGACCGGCCCAGCCAGGGCATTCTCCAGATCGACGGGGTCGTCTGCGGGCTGTCTGGCGGTTTACGATTATCAACCGGACGTTCCGCAGGCAGCGGAGCGTCCGATTTCATTGGTACGGCCATCGGGATCACCGATGGTGACAGTGTGGTTACCTGTCTGATCCAGGTAAGTTCTGCCGGCGCTTGTCAATTGGTCCTTGAGTCGTGGGTGAGCTTGTCAAATAATACAAAAGCCGTCGGGGTGAATTGTTCGCGAAGGGGGAATCGTCATGCATTTACTGGGCGAAGAGCGAAGAATTCGGATCGAAGAGGGAATTTCTGCCGCTGCCTATGCCATTGGCGCGACAATTGCGTTGTGTTTTCTGGTGTGGATGGTCCTCAAACTTCGATCACTGTATTGCGAAGATGAGGAGGATACCGGTGGCAACGCTGAATTCCTCAGCCTCTTGAACGAATCGAAGGCAGAGGGTGACGTGACGCCCGAAGAAATCCGATCCATTCAGCGTCGGTGGCTGGAACAACAGATGGGGGTTGGAGATAGCTCACAAGCTACTCCGGCCAAAACTGCCGGACACCGACGACCAACACTCACCGCGAGTCAAGACGATACCGAAGAAACCACTCCGTAAGCCGAATCAGGGAGGCGGCCGCGGAGCAGTGCGATTCGACTTGGACGTTGCCCCATGGGTGGCGTTCGGAGCTTTGGGAATGGAACCCAGACTCCGTGTGCCTGAACTCTGGAATCCGTCCTCGCCGCATCGACACCTGAGAAGGAACCCCCATGACCTCCGGGAAAGAATTCACCTCCGGCAAAAAGACTCCGACTGGCAAAAAGAACGCCAACTGTTCTTTCTGCGGGAAGAGCTATCGTGAGGTGGGCCCCCTCGTGGAAGGCCCCAGCGACGTCTATATCTGTGGTGAGTGTATCGATCTTTGCAGTTCGATCCTCGACCAGGAGCGGAAGCGTCGTGGAGAGCCCAAGCGGCTCTTCAACAAGATCCCCACCCCTCGCGAAATTGTCGATCATCTCGATCGTTACGTGATCGGACAGACGCGTACCAAGCGTGGTCTGGCGGTCGCGGTTCACAACCATTACAAGCGGTTGTCTCTGCTCGAGCAGGGGGAAACCAGCGAAGTGGAAGTGGAGAAATCCAACATCCTGCTGATCGGTCCGACCGGTTCCGGTAAGACCTTGATGGCCAAAACATTGGCCAAGTTTCTGCAGGTGCCGTTCGCCATTGGCGATGCGACCACGCTGACCGAGGCCGGTTACGTGGGCGAGGATGTCGAGAATCTGCTCCTCAAGTTGCTCCACGCTTCGGACTTCGACATCGATTCCGCGCAGCGGGGCATCATCTTCATCGATGAAATCGACAAGATTGGGAAGACCGGCCATAACGTGTCGATCACCCGCGATGTGTCCGGTGAAGGGGTCCAGCAGTCGCTGCTGAAGATGCTGGAAGGGACTGTGTCCAACGTGCCCCCTCAGGGCGGACGCAAGCATCCCGAACAGCAGTACATCCAGATCGACACGACAAACATCCTCTTCATCTGTGGCGGAACGTTCGTCGGACTGGAAGAGATCATCAGCAAACGGCTGGGCAAGAAATCGATCGGATTTGGCCAGGAAGTCGTCGATGAAGTCGAACGCAAGCGGCACCTGCTCGAGCATGTCAGCGTCGAAGATGTCATCGAGTATGGAATGATCCCTGAACTGGTCGGGCGGCTGCCATTCCTCAGTTCGTTGAATAAACTGAATGAAACCGACCTGGTTCGCGTCCTGACGGAACCTCGCAATGCGCTGGTCAAGCAGTACCAGAAGCTGTTCCAGATGGAAAATGCCGAGCTGGAGTTCACCGACTCGGCGCTGAAGGAGATTGCCCGAATCGCGCGGATCAAGGATACTGGCGCCCGCGGATTGCGTTCCGTCATCGAAGAAGTCATGTTTGACGTCATGTTCGAGCTTCCTGAACAGGAACCGGGCCAGCGTTACATCGTGACCCCTGAGGTCGTCCGCAAGGAGCAGGTTCTCTTCCAGAAGGATTCGGCAGCGGCCTGATCCTTCGAACTGAAGGTCAGCCGCATGTTTCGGATCCCCGTGGCTGTTCGGCGACTTTTGGCCGGCATAACCCTCTTCGCAACCCTCATCGGGGGGGCTTCGCGGGTGATGTCGGCCGATTCCATCGAACGACAGAAAAAAGTCGATCAGGCTGTCATGCGAGGCCTCGACTTCCTGGCCCGCGAGCAGCGACGGAATGGGTATTGGGAAGCAGGCGGCGGACAGTACCGCGTCGCGATGACCGCTTTATGCGGCATGGCCCTCGTCTGCGAAGGCTCGACGACGACCCGTGGTAAGTACAGCCGAAGTATCAGCCGGGCGGTCGATTACCTGCTGGATGCCTCTCAGCCGAATGGGTTGATTGGATTCCCGGACGACTACCACTACACGTACGGGCACGGGTTTTCGATGTTGTTTCTTTCCCAGGTTTACGGGGAAGAGGAAGACAGTGATCGCCGGACCCGGCTCAAACGTGTCCTGGAAGAAGCCGTTAAGTTCTCCGCTGCGGCGCAGACCACACGTGGTGGATGGGGATACGTTTCTGCCAAAGATGGCAACGATTTCGACGAAGGCTCGACGTGTATCACTCAGGTGCAGGGACTGCGGGCTTGTCGCAATGCGGGAATCGTGGTCCCGGCAGAAATCATTGAGCGGGCACGCAAGTATATCGAAGACTGCACGACTCCCTCGGGAGGAGTGAAATACAGCTTCACCAGCGGTGGCGAACGTCCTCCGATCACCGCTGCTGCGGTTGCAGTGCTGTTCAATGCCGGGAATTACGAACAGACCCCGCAGATCAAAAAGATGATGGAGTACTGCACTCAGACGGTCTGGCCCGCCAAGGGAAATGACCAGCAGCACTTCGGCCACTGGCATTACATGCACTACTACTATGCTCAGGTGATGTACCGCATCCCGGCGGAGTGGGAAAAATATTCACCTTGGATCGAGGGAGAGATCCTGCGTACCCAGACAGCCCAAGGCGGGTGGGATGACGAAACCGTGGGAGCGGTTTACGTGACAGCGATCAATGCCACGATCCTTCAGTTGAATAAGGGCTATCTGCCCATCTACCAGCGATAGCTGGAACGTTGCCGGTGATCAGTACGCACTCGCGGCGGACGTTTGTTGGGAGTGTGTCGATTACTCGGATCGGCGTCCGCCACTTTCGCCGCCATTCCCGCCAGCCGGAGGTCCACCGGCACCCGGGGCCCCACCGCCAAAGGCCTGACGCATTTTTTCGATGCCAGCGGTGTACTCGGCCTTGTTGAGCGAGCCGTCCTTGTCGGCATCCATATCGCCGAAGGCGGTCGCCATTCGCTCGCCCGCTTCTTCCTTACTCAGCTTGCCGTCACTGTTGGCGTCACGCTGCTCGAAGGTCATCCGACCTCGTCCCCCGCCCGCACCGGGTCCGCCGCCACCCGGTCCCGGCGATGGAGGTACCGCGGGTGTCGGGGGAATCTTCTCAGCGGGTGTCTGTGCCTTTTCGAGATTGGCCTGGGTTTCTAGGAGGGCCAGTTCTTCGGGAAGCTGGCTGCGGGCGTTCATAATGACCTGCTCACCTTCCTGCACGCCTTCCAGCACTTCGACGTGGGACTGGTTACTTTGGCCGACTTTCAGCAGGCGTTGCTCTGGACCATTTTTAGAGAGAACGAAGGCGTACTGCTTGTTTCCGACAGCCAGCACGGACTGGACGGGCATTTGCAGGACTGACTCGCGATTGTCGACCAGAATCTCGACCTGAGCCGTCAAGCCGGGGCGGAGGGTCTTGATGATCTCGGGGTCATCCGCCAGCCGGACTTCGGTTTCGTATTCTCGCAGATCGTAATTCGGCCACCGGCCCTGCATGGGGACGGACGAGACGAACGACACGACCCCCTTGAACTGCCGATCCGGGAAGGCATCGATCTTGATTCGCACGGGCAGGTCTTTGCGGATGTTGTTGATGAGCGACTCGTGCAGCCGGACATCGACCTTCATCTGAGTGAGATCGGGCAGGTTGATGATCGCCTGCCGTTCCCGGACGGTCGCCCCTTGCTCAATCGATTCACCACTGCCGCGTGAACTGCTGGACTGGATTGTCGCGTAGACAATTTGCCCGGACTGGGGAGCCCGCATTGTGCAGGCTTCAATCTGCGAGTTGAGTCGGACGAGCTTCTCCTGTTCCACGGCACTCTTGAGCTTCTGGGCCTCATAGTCCTTGGAAGCCTGGGTCTCGGCGGAATCCGCCTTGAGTTTCACGCGGGCCAATTCCAGTTCGAACTCTTTCGCATTGGCCTCCAATTCTTTGACCTTGCGCTTCTTGTCGTAGTCCTGCAATACCTTCAGTTTCTCCTTGGCACCACGCAGCTTGAACTCGGCCTGTTTGACGGCCACGCGGTTGGCTTCCATTTCGTTCTGAGTACGGTATCCCTTCTTCACCTGCTGCTTGGTGAAGTCGTAGTTGTCCTGGGCCCGGATCAGTTCTTCCTCGGCAATGGCCACGCTACCTTCCAGCTCTTTTTCCTGCTGGGGGTATTCGCCCTGGGTGTACTTCTCCAGATCGAGCTTGGCCAATTCCCATTTGAGTTCCGCTGCCGAGATATCGCTCAGGTTCTGAGTCTTCGTGATCTCCAGTTTTTCCTTGGCCTGGATCTCCGCCGAATCGGCCTGGGAAACATCAATCTCCAACTGCTTGGCTTTCTCTCGCAGCTGGGAGGAGTCCAGTTCACAGACCACTTGATCCTTTTGGACGATCGTGCCTTCCGGGACAATGCTGATGATGGTGGTCGTTCCTTCGACCGCGCTGCTCATCGTGGCATTCCCCAGGCTGTCCAGGGGGCCTTGCGCGGCGAGGCTGATCAGGAACGACTTTCGTTCCACAGGCTTCACAACAAAGCGGGTGAAGTCCTGGGAATGTCCCCGTGTGAAGCGGCTGAGCCATTTCTGGGGTTCGACCGAACCGGTTGCGACCGCCGTGGCCGCTCCTGCCACGCCGCCCAATACAAGGACCGTTGTCCAGAGGGGGGACGATTTATTGGTTGTCATTGTCAGGCCCCATCTCGGGAAGGATCGGCGGAACCGGACGTTCCTCAGGAGTGTCCGTGTCGATCAGGTTGCGATACTGGGGATCGTTCCAGATCCCGTCTTCGCCAATCTCCATCATACCCATGTCGCGATAAATACTCAGCCGGTTCTGCTCATAAGCCACCCAGTTCTGGATCAGTGAGTTTTGTGCAGAGACGATGGAGTTCAGAGCTTGCAACAGATTGTTGCCAGCCAGTCCGCTCCGTCCACTGCCGCCGCCTCCCCCCGTATTGACAGCGGCCGGGGCGGTGGCATCATCGACGGCAGCTTCATACTGCCGGGCAGCCAGACGCAGCTGCAATCGGGAAGTCTCCAGGTTACGCTTGAGAACGGCCAGTTGTCGCCAGTTTCTACGGACCTGATTCTTGACGGTGTCTTCCAGTAGCATAAAGTCTCTGCGAGCCCGCTGATAGGTAATCAGCGATGCACGGTAGTTGTTTCGGTCATTCATCTGGTCCAGGGGGGCTGTGACCTGGACACCTGCCCGAATCTGACTGCGGTTGCCCCGGAAGTCGAACGGCTTGTTCCCGCCCGAGTTGCGAACGTCCCCCTCGACCACCACATTAAGGCCTGTTTGCAGACGGTTGGCGGCGATCTCCACTTTACGACGGGCATCGGTGACCGACGCTTTTTCGTTCATCAGGTCCACGCGATTCTCGACGGCGAACTCCACGACATAACTCATGTCGAGGCCGAAGTCCGGAATCTCAATCTGCTCCACGCGCAGCCCAATCTCCACGACCGACAGGTTGCGGGCAATCTGCAGCAGCCGTTGCTGTCCCTGAAGGATCTCGTCCCGCATGGTCAACCGCAGCATTTGATCCGCTGGCAGCTCCAGTTCGTCGCTGACTTCTCCCTCCGGGATCGGTGGCGGAGCGGCCCGATCAGCAGGCTTTTGGGCAGCGGGGGAGTGGATGCTGTTGGCCAGTTCCGTGGTCGACTGTTTCAATTCTTCGAGACGGGCCCGGGCATCTTCGAGCAGACGCATGTCGCGGGCGATATCGGACTGCACCCGTCGGCGATCCTCTTCGTTCTCCAGGTCCGCCAGGCGACTTTCCAGCTTGGAGTTCAGGTTCTGAACATCCTGATCCAGCACGGCAAAACCTTCGGCCTCGACCTGGTGGATCAATTCCACAAACCTCGCATTGACCTGCTGAAGCTGTTCGGTTGTGGGGTCTTCTTCGTCAATCTCACCCCAGGGAATGATGAAGTCCATGACCGCTTGTTCCAGCGACTTTAGCTGGGGATCGATGACCGCAAAGGGCCCCAGCATGCTGTCGTCGATGGTCAGCTGGATGTCCGTTGGCAGTCCCAGGCCGAGCTTGAGTGAATCGAGACCGTCCTGAAATCCGCGCTCCTGAGATCGCAACTGGTTGATCGAGTTGGCTAGGCTGCCTTGCAGTTGAAGCACGTCCAGCGGGGTGGGGGTGACGCGGATGGCCTGGATCAATTCTTTCAACGCCAGCCGGAGTGTGTTGACCTCTTCCTGTGTCCCGTCCTGACCAGGCACCAGGTTTTCTCCGAATTGCAGCACCTGGGCCTCCTCCTCGGCAGACATGGGCCCGACCCACAACAGCAGCTTGCGTTTGTCGTTGTAAACCAGTGAAAGTTCCAGCGGCTGGGGAATCGCCACTCCCGGCAGCCACTTGTCCAGATCCGCGCTGGCGAACTTTCCCTTCTGTCCCGAGTTCGATTGAAGCTGGGCCACTTGCCGCTTCAGCCGTTCGATGTTCTCTTCTTGATTGCGAATGCCCTGGATCTGCTGGATCAGGCTGAGATAACTGCCCGAGCCATCGGAGACGATGTTGGTGAACAACGACTGTCGGAACCGGGCGAGAGACCGGGTCTGATAGAGCAGATCGCGTTCGGCCTGCGTCAGGTTTTCCATCACCACCTTGCGACCGGCCCCGTTGATCAATGGTTGCACCAGTGAGAACGACAGGACCGATGCGGAATTGGTCTGATTGGGCCCCGAGAACAGCCACAAGGTGTTGTTCGCTAGTTCGGCGGCGATCTGGCCTCCGGCGGGGAGCAGCTTGCGCACGCCGAAGCGGGAGTTCAATCCCGATGAATCACCCGTACCGTGAGGGATGAAGGTATTGTTAAGCCCCAACGAGGGCTCGCCACCGCCGACCCCCAGGTAACGAACGCCGAATTGAAAACGCTCAAAAGACACATCGAGTGCAGCCAGGTACATGTTCTCGACTTGTGTCTGCAACTCGCGGCTATGAATCTGCGATAACTCAACACAGTCAGAAAGCTTAAGCTTTTGCAGGGCCGGCATTCGTCCGGTGTAGTCGCCGGTCACCGGGTTGATCATCTCGGCGCTCAGGCCGTACTTGTTCAGCCACTGCGGGTTCTCGACACAGAAGCTGTCCCCCAGATTGTGCCAGCTCTTGTAACCGCCGATCCCGTCCGAGCAGTGCATGTAGGCATGTGCTGCCGGATCGTCCGGGGGCAGGGGGCCCTTGTCCGGATCATACGGATCGTAAAAGCGGCTTTCGGGATGGGGGGTGACATCAAACCGCGGCAACTGCCAGCGGAAGTCGGTCATCCGTTCGCTGATCGCTTCGTAGGCATCGCGGTCCGCCTGCTGCCGCCAGAACGCGCGGGAACATCCAGTCAGCCCCGCCAGCATCACGCCCGCTGCGGCCAATCGCCAAGCCACATTGGGCAATTTTCGCCGCCCCGTCGCGGGAAGAGATTCATGGGGAGAAGTCACAGTCATTGCCAAACTTTCTTCGTCCCGGGAGCTGCGCAACAACCACTGAGTCGATAGGTGCCAGAGTTTCATCACGCGGCCTCCCCGGATCGAACTGCGCGCGAGGCCACCACCTCTGACTCACGTGCCGTGAGGGCCAGAACACGACGCCAGCGGTCCAGAAGCAAATGCAGCTGGGACTGCTCCTCGATGGTCAATCCTTTCAATGCGTCTGCCATTCGTTGCTGGCGGAGGGCATCGATTTGTGCCAGCTTGTCGCGGCCCTCATCGGACAGCAGGAGCACGCTGCAACGTCGGTCCAGCCGGGACCGCATGCGAAAGAGCAGACCATCCCGCCGCATCCGTTCGATCAGCGTCGACACGTTGGATTCCGAGGCTCCCAAGGCTTCCGCCAGCTCGGTTTGCGAGCACCCCTCCGGACCGGCGATGGAGATGGTCTCTAGAACCGCCGCCCGGGGTTCGTTGATTTGAAATGGGGCGTAGGCGTCCTCGAGTCGTGATCGCAGATGTTCACTGATTCGCTGTACGGAAATCGCGATCGGGAATGGCGTCTGAGCCATAGTCGCATCCTTGCAGTGCTCATCCGTGGGCGGCGAATCATTCGCCGGACAGATGGTCTTCTGCTTGCATAATTCGGATACGAACCGTTTGTGATTGATGTGAATCGTCCTTATACGAACGGTTCTGCCTGATCCCTGACGCTAGAATCGTTAAGCTCGCCGAAAGGTCCTGGAAATCGGCACCGATTCCTGAAAAGACTGGAGTTCTTCACGCTTGCCGAAACGCAGGCCGTCCCCGATAAAGCCTGCACTTCAATTCTGCTTGTCCGGGACCAACGCATGGCTGACATTCCTCTTCTGATCGACGGTCCCAAGAAGGCCCCGTGGACCTGCCTGTTGGTTCCCCCCTCCGGGTACAACATGCGGATCGAGTTCATGGCCCATTTCGCAAAAATGCTGGGCGAGGCCGGGCTCCGCGTGGTGCGGTTTGACTATCCGCATATGGTCGAGCGAAATCACACCGGCAAGCGCCGTCCACCCGACAAGGAACCGGTGCTGTGCGATTATGTCATGCAAGTCATCCGCCAGATCGGGGCCGAGAAGCTGTTTATTGGAGGAAAATCCACGGGGGCCCGGGTGGCGGCACAAGTCGCGGACAATGCCGGGGTGCAAGCTGTGGCGTGCCTGGGGTTTCCATTCCATGCCACCAGTAAGCCCGGGGAGTACGAATCGGCCCCCTTGGACCGCATTGTCACACCCACGATTCTGATTCAGGGGGAGCTGGACACGTTCGGAGACAAGGAAGAAGTCTCCGGGTACAGCCTGTCACCGAATCTGCAGATCAAATGGATTCGTGAAGGCGACCACAGCCTGCAACCACCCAAAGAGTCGAAGCGGACGCGGGAAGAGAATTGGAACGCCGCCGCCAAGCTGGTGGCCCGATTCTTTATGGAAGTGGCCGGGGTCGAACTGGGGTA
Organism: Planctomycetota bacterium; assembly: GCA_003671275.1. Taxonomy (GTDB): domain Bacteria; phylum Planctomycetota; class Planctomycetia; order Planctomycetales; family Planctomycetaceae; genus TH-plancto1. The sequence goes on from QWPB01000054.1 coordinate 30,625, forward strand.
GAGCCGATAATGCCACCGTTTCGGCATCCAGCGGGCAGCCGATGTTCATCCATCGAAATGGGACGACCGTAAAAATGCCGCATGCCCGGAAGAGATGACTCGACCGGGCATGCAGGATTCATCAGTGCTGTCACGCGTTACCGCGAGTGCTGTGCTGTTCGTGAGCGACCATCAGGCCGCTACGATTTATTCAGCAGTCACGCAGCAAGCCGCATTCTCGGTGCAGCATGGGCTGCCGGGGAAGCAGCAATCCGCTTCCTTCTGGCAGCATGCAGTTGTGGCACATGCGGCGGTCGAGCAACAGCTCGACTGGGCTGTACACAATCCACTCTGGCAGCAGCTTCCTGTGCCATCCTGACAGCATGTTCCCCCAGCGGCGAGGCAGCAAGCTGCCCCCGGAGGACAGCACGAGCAGCAGCTGGCGCCCCCCGATGCCTGCGAGAGAGTGGCCCAGCCCACAAGGCCGAGCACTGCGGCGGAAATCACAGTAAACAATGAACGACGGTTCATAATTGACTCCTGAAGCCGAGTCCGGAAACGGCTCGGCAGAATGAGGGTTGCTAAGCGAACAATTCGCCTGCACAGATCAAAACGATCAGCCCATACCATTTTTGTCAGGAGGAGGAGTCATGGGACTCCGCGTCAAACCGATCATGCGTTGATTCGATTCGATGACCACTTCACAAATTGCCGGGGAGCTGGACCAGACCATTTCAGGCTGCAGGAACAGCGTCATACTCACTAAACAGCACCCGCAACAGGGCTTGCTTCCCTCCCCGGAAATTGGGCATCCGGAAGAGTCGTCCGGAGTTTCCGTGGCCGGGGTTTGGCAGCAAGTCGCCTGGGAAGAGCTGGATGGCGGGGTCCGACAGGCGTGTTCCGCGATGTCCACACGATCATCGCTCAAACAGGTTCCCATGCTGGGAAAACCCGCCTGCCAGACAATCAGAAACATGAGCAGGACACGGAACATGCTTGGATCGTACGCGGGTTCGAGGTGTCAGGCAAGACGATTTCTAACCGGGATACATGAAAACAGCCTCGGCAGGGCCGAGGCTGTTTGTAGGATCAACTGTCGTATCCTGACGCATCCCATTCAGGACAAGCCGAATTACATGCCAAAGCTGCTGCCGCAGCCGCAGGACTTGGTCACGTTCGGGTTATTGAAGGTGAAGCCCCGCTTGTCGAGGGCATCATGGAAGTCAACGGTGGTGCCATCCAGGTACAGGTCGCTCTTCTTGTCGACAGCCACCTTGACACCATGTTGTTCGGCCACGAAGTCCTTGGCCACATCAGCCGCTTCATCAAAGCCCAGCTTGTATTGGAAGCCACTGCATCCGCCGCCGCTTACGCCGATTCGCAAAACCATGCCCTCGGGCATCTTCTGCTCATCCATCACCCGCTTGATTTCCTTAGCGGCCTTTTCCGTCACCGTGACCATCTGAGTTCCCCTACGCCTGGAAAGGACGAGTTGAAGAGTGTGCGAGGAGCCCCCTCGCGAATGCCCGCATTATATCGGACGGGCGGGCGAATCAATAGCGCGATTCAGCGAGGACCTTGTCGCGAGACCATTTTCGGGCCAATTCCCGGAGTCCGGGCGTCCTTCCAGCGGTCCTGGACAGTTCTCGGCTACCGCACGATCTCGGTCCCGATGCCCGTGTCGGAGTAGATTTCCAGTAGCAGCGAGTGCGGAATTCGCGCGTCGATGATATGGACCTTGCGGACACCAGCTTCCAGGGCTTCCAGGGCTGCTTCCACCTTGGGAACCATGCCCCCCGCCACGATTCCCGTGCGGATCAGTTCACGGACTCGCGGAACGTTCAGGTTGGACTGAAGTGTCTCGGGTTTGTTTTTATCCAGGTAAATTCCTGGCACATCGCTCAGGAAGACCAGTTTCTCGGCCCGTAACAGCCGGGCGACCGCAGCGGCGGCGGTGTCGGCATTGACGTTCAGACGTCCGCCGTCTTTGTCGAGAGCGACGGAAGGAATGACAGGAATCGAACCGGCGCGGCAGGTCGCAGTCAGCAGCTCGCGGTTGATGTTGGAGACCTGTCCAACGCGACCCAGGTCGATTTCCTGGCCCGCCTCGTCTTTCATCGTGAGCCGCTCGCCGATCAGAACATTCTGGGATCGGAAGTTCATGGGAACTGCCCGCCCGCCCAGGTTCCGAATTTCATCGACCAGCCCCTCGCACAGCTCTTCCGCCAGCACACGGGAGACGATGTCGAGGGTTGCGTCATCCGTATAGCGGCGTCCGTTGACCCACTTCGGCTCGAATCCCGCAGACTCCATGGCCTTGTTGATGGCCTTACCACCGCCATGGATCAAAATCGGTCGCATCCCGACTGCTTCCATGAACAGGACATCGCTCAGGCATCGTCGCACGGATTCCGTGTCGTCCAGTGCCGACCCGCCTAGCTTGATGACCACATACCGATCCCGGAACTGCCGAATCCAGTTGAGGGCTTCGACCAGAACCTGAGCCTTGCGAATCGCTTCATCCACGGCGGGGGACTTCCATGAAAAGAACGGATCGGTGGGCGAACAGTGGTCACCGAGTTCATCGCCGGAATTGTTCTGGGTGGCGAAATCCGTGTCAACGAGCAGTGAGGCGTGATTTGTCTGCCAAACCTCCACTGCCTGCAGAAAAGGAACCAATCGCACAGTCCAGGCCGTTCATCCTGGGGGAATCCGGACACGAACGGGTGACTCGGATCCACCAGAATTCGCTCGCGTTCGATTCCCACATCGACTGCCCGCCCAAGAGCGGGATTCCCATAAACCCGAGCTCTGAGCATTGGCTGCACTTTAGGGCAAAAGATAGATAATCCCCGTGTAGGCAGCGGCGGCTGTGCCCGCAGCTTCAGCATTCAGGGGGATCGCCATGTGACGGGGTGTCTGGCATTCCCCGGGGCGGTGGTGTCCCAAGTTTGATTCCTGTTTCCAGGCGGGGTCCAGAGCAATGGAATAGGGCAGGGCGATGACCTGGGCTCCGAATCGTCCCAGCGAAACGAACGGCTGAACACATTCGGAAAAGGTGTGACCACTCCGTTCGAGCCCCGGATCCTCAAAATACAGCGGATTATGGGTGGCGTTGGAAGCTTCCCAGTAGACCGCCGTGGAAGCGCTGTTGCGTTCCAGCTGGCCTTGGACCTGGAGCACTTCTTCTCGCGGATGGATGGTCGAGGTGTTGGGTGTACTCAACGACGTGGTCGCAGCTGCATAACTCGAGAACGGTTTGATCTCGCGAATCGATTTGAGCGGACGGATCATGCGGCGTTCGTTCGAGGCAGGCTCGCTTGCAGGGGAGGGGACTTCCACGGAGGGGTTGTACGGTACGGCGGGTTCCGGATTGGGCGGGGCCACTTCCGCAGGCTGCTGAGCCACGCGGAGGGTTTCGTCCGGCTGCTGCGGGGCCGACTCCGTCGAAGGGAACAGCGGCACCGGTTGAGTTTGGAAATCGCCAGTCAACGGAGTCGTTAGCCCATTTTCACGAGGCAATTCAGCGACGCGAACGGCCTGGGGTTCGGCGGGGACGGGAATCCGCTCGACCACCGATTCGAGGGGGGCCAGGGGCTGAACGTCTGTGACGCTCTCGCGGAACGGCCAATTTGGAAGATCCGGGTCGCGCGGCATGGGCCGGGCGGTGGAACGGGCTTCTCCCACCAGATTCGTTCCGCCCAGCGGGGGTTCGGCAACAGTTCCAGGGTGGTGGATGGGGGCCGTGGGATCGGCAGCTGGCTTGGCCCCCGGACGGACAAACAGATCGCGAGCCACTTCGGGATTCACGTCCTGGGGTTCGGGAGCGGGAACAGCTGGCTCATGGGAGGGCGGCGGGACAGTGGCCGGTTCGGCCACCGCTGCCGGGGCTGCCGGAACGACCGTATCCTTGGGGGCCGACAATTGCATCGGCAGAAATTCCGGAACCAGTGGCGGCTCCGCTTCACGGCGGCTCTTATGCCCCGGCAGTTCCGGAGCGGGCACCCATTCGCCCCGTAGCTCTCGCCAGCGCTGCCGTGGTGAACGCTGCTTGAGGCGTTCCAGCGGTTCTTTGTCGTTCGCAAAGGCCTGGAATGTCCCGCCCATCATGGCCAGGCAGAGCGTTCCTGTGAGCAACTGTTGCCACAGGGACCGTCCCTTACAGCGAGTCGCTTTGTGCGGTGCTGTAGTTGGGTGATTCTTGTGTGATGGCGATGTCATGCGGGTGGTTCTCCCTCACCGATGCCGCGGTGATCTTGAGGAACTTCGGTTGGGTCCGAAGATCCATGATCGTTCCCACGCCCAGGTATCCCATCCCCGCTCGCAACCCACCGACCAGCTGGTACAGCAGATTTGAGAGCGGACCTTTGTAGGGGACACGTCCTTCGACCCCTTCGGGAACCAGTTTGGGGCGGGCTTTGTCTTCATCTGTTGCGACCGACTGGCGGTATCGTTCGCTGCTTCCCTTGACCATGGCGCCGAGCGACCCCATTCCGCGGTACCGTTTGAAGGTCCGCCCCTGGAACAGAATCATCTCGCCCGGACTCTCGTCGACCCCCGCCAGCAGGCCGCCAAGCATCACCGATGAAGCCCCCGCTGCGAGGGCTTTCGTAATGTCGCCGCTGTAGCGGATGCCGCCATCAGCGATCACCGGAACGTCCGTTCCAGCGAGACCGCTGACCGCCTCTGATATCGCTGTGAGCTGCGGCACCCCGACCCCGGAGATGATCCGCGTGGTGCAGATCGAACCGGGACCAATCCCCACCTTGACCGCGTCGGCCCCGGCTTGCGCCAGGTCACGAGCGCCCTCGGCAGTGGCGACGTTGCCCGCGATCACGTCGATCTTCGGCCACTGTCGCTTCAGTTCACGAACGGTCTCGATGACGTTCTTCGAGTGTCCATGGGCACTGTCCACAACCAGAAAATCGACGCCTGAATGAATCAGAGCGGCAGCCCGCTGGGTGTCATACACCCCGACAGCTGCGCCCACCCGCAATCTCCCCCGACTGTCCTTGTTGGCTTTCGGGAATCGCAGGTTCTTGTCGATGTCCTTGATCGTGATCAATCCCTTCAATTGATATTGATCGTCTACAAGGAGCAGTTTCTCGACCTTGTTTTCGCGGAGGATTCGTTCCGCGTCTTTCAGGCTGGTATCCTCGCGGGCCGTGACCAATTTGTCCTTGGTCATCACTTCTTCGACCCGTAAATCGCGGGAATCGAGGAATCGGAGATCGCGCCGCGTAATAATCCCCTTGAGTTTCCCATTCTCCGTAATCGGAACTCCTCCAATGTTCCGCTGCTCCATGAGGTCGATGACCTCTTGCACCTTGGCGTGCGGGGGCAGGGAGACCGGGTCGACGATCACCCCGTTCTCGCTCCGCTTGACGCGCTCCACCTCCAGAGCCTGGCGCTCGATCGACATATTCTTGTGGATCACGCCGATTCCCCCCTCCTGGGACATGGCAATCGCCATATCGCTCTCGGTGACGGTGTCCATCGGGCTGGAGAGGATCGGTACATTGATGTTGATGTTCCGGGTCAGCCGCGTGGCGGTATCCACATCGGCGGGAACCATTTCACTGTAAGCCGGAACCAGCAGCACATCGTCAAAGGTGAGTCCAGTGTCGAGAACGCGATCTTTCATGAGAGACTCCGATGCGTGAGAACTTGCGAACAGGCTGTGTACCGATGGACGCGGTGATCTGGACCCCTTGGTCCAGGCGAGTCCGTGGCTGGCGAGTGGCTGTCAGGAACAGGCCCCCGCGTGTGCAGTGTGGAAAGATTCACTACGGAGGCACGGAAGCACGGAGAAATCGAAGCATTCGGAACCGATGCCATGGACAGGAGGGATTGCCCCGGGATGCTTGAACCAAACGCACCGCAGAGCAGCCCGTTGGACAATTCGACCTCGCCTGATGTGTCACGTGCTCGTGGTCCACTGGACTCAGCAACGGGGGATGGCCTCTGCGAGGAGTCCGTCTTGGTTCCTCCGTGCCTCCGTCGTTGAGGGCTGCTAACCGTTGTATAAGGACAAATTGAGTTGTCCGAGTGTGTGTTGGATGAGAGGCCAATCAGTCGGGGGCCGATGTCTCCCCTGCCCATACAATCACAAACTGCCGTCCCCGTCATTCCCCAATCGCGCATTACCCAACCGCGCGCTGTCGGACGCCTCGCTGAACCGAGGTGAGAGGAGCCAAATGCCTCTACGCCGACTGCCATTGGTAGACTATAGAAACGCCGTGCAAAAACTTCAATCACGGGTTCGATCGGTGGTGGTCGGGCGATTGCATTGGGTGACGTAATCGATGACCAGCGGTACGATGGGTAACGCTTGATGGTGGATCACCCGGACGACGTGACCGTCGTCTTCCTTCGATGACATGCTCCCCGAGGTGCCCATGACACGGTGTGCGTTCCTGCTGATCTGGATCGGGCTGACGACCGTTGCTTCCGCGGCGGATTGGCCGCAATGGATGGGGCCGCATCGGGATGATGTCTGGTCTGAGTCAGACATCATCGACAAGTTTCCTGACAGTGGCCTGACATTTCGGTGGCGAAAGCCGATCAGTGGTGGATTCTCTGGGCCAGCCGTCGTCGGTCACAAGGTCTACGTCACCGACTACGTGAAGAGCGTCGGGGACGATAAGCCCGTGCCGACGGCGCGAAACGAACTTCAGGGGCGGGAACGCGTACTGTGTCTTGACTCTCTGACCGGGGAGGAAATCTGGAGGCATGAGTACGACTGTAATTATTTGATCAGTTACCCAGCTGGGCCTCGCTGTACGCCGACTGTGGCAGACGGCCAACTGTTCACGCTCGGTTCGATGGGCGATCTGTACTGTTTCGATGCGGGACGCGGGAACGTGATCTGGTCCAAAAATCTACCAAAGACCTGCAACGCGCCGGTTCCGTTGTGGGGTTACGCCGGGCATCCCCTGATCTATAAAGACTTCGTAATCTGCGCCGTGGGAGGGCAGGGCAGCGCCCTTGTGGCCTTCGATCGGAAGACAGGCCAGGAAGCCTGGAAAGCAGTCCATACCCCTGAGATCGGTTACAGTCCGCCCACGCTGATTCAGGCGGGAGGCGTTGATCAACTGCTGTTGTTTCACGGGAAGGGGCTGGTCAGCCTGAATCCGACTTCGGGAAAAATCTATTGGACCGAGGAACTGGCCACCGCTTATGCCATGGCCATCATGGCTCCGCGCCAGGGAGGGGAATATCTGTTTGTGGGGGGGCATAACGGCCAATCGATGGGGCTGAAGCTGGATGCCTCCACTCCGGCAGTCACGAAGGTCTGGCAGGGGTCTCGAACCGTCGGATTGGCTCCGGTGAGCGGAACGCCCTTCGTTGAGAATGGAATCGCCTATGGAATTGACGGCAACGGACTGTTTCGTGCGATGCGCATCTCTACCGGAGAACAGCTGTGGAGTACCTCCAAGCCGGTAAACGGCGTTGACAACGAGAAACGTGGTCCAAACGAAGGAGCCGCATTCGTTACCCGGAATGGCAACCGGTATTTCATCTTAGGTGAGAATGGAGATCTGGTGATTGCCAGACTTTCGCCCGAGAAGTATGAGGAGATCAGCCGGACGAAGCTGCTGGACCCTGTGGGGTTTGGCCTGGGCC
>QWPB01000091.1 GCA_003671275.1 Planctomycetota bacterium
CACTGCGAGGGGTCATTTTCCCCGGGCGAACGGTGTTTCATGTCGATCGAATTCCGTCAACGATTCCTTGCCGGTGACCGGCTGTATGGAACGATGCTGACGCTTCCGAATGGGGCGGTGGCTGAGATTCTGGGTGATGCCGGGTACGACTGGATCTTTGTCGATGCCGAACATGGGCCGATCGAGGCGGGCGAGCTGCAGTTGATCCTGCAGACGATCGGTCGACGGGTTCCGTGTCTGGTGCGGGTGCCGACGACGGACGCGGTCGTGATCCAGCGAGCGCTCGATCTGGGCTCAGCGGGGATCATTGTTCCCCAGGTGAATACCGCCGAGCAGGCGGCCCGGGTGGTCGAATACTCGCGTTATCCACCCGCCGGTTCACGCGGGGTGGGGATCTCGCGGGCGCAGGGGTACGGGTTGGAATTTGCTCCCTATGTGGCGGATGCCAATCAGCGATCGACGGTCATCGTCCAGGCGGAAAACATCCGGGCGGTGGAAGCGATCGAGCAGATTGTGGCGGTTCCCGGCCTCGATGGCGTTCTGGTCGGGCCGTATGACTTGTCGGCCAGCATGGGACTGATGGGTCAGATCGACCACCCGCAGGTGGTCGCCGCGATCGATCGTGTGACTGCGGCGACACAGCGGGCCGGTCTGAAGCTGGGGATCTTTGGTGTGTCGCCCGCCGCGGTGAAGCCGTACCTCGCGAAAGGTTACACACTGCTGGTTGCCGGGGTCGATACGATCATGCTGGGGCAGGGCGCGCGGGCGGTGCTGGCCGATTTGAAAGCTGGAGTCGCCTGACTTTTTCGCCAGATTCGGTGAGCATGGCCATTACTCCGCCATGAATCACCGCCTGGATCGCTCTCGATTGGATACACGTGATGTCGACTTCGCCTGTCCCGCCTCCATCGTTCCCCTCGGTTTCCGCAGGCGTGGTCCGGACTCGCCCGCTGACCCGAGTGGCGTTGCACTGGGTGCGGCGGCTGCACCTGTATCTGGGGCTGTTTCTGTTCCCGTGGGCGGTGCTCTATGGCTTCACCGGGTTTCTGTTTAACCATCCGCCGATTCTGAATGAGCTGCCGATGAGTTCGTTCGATCATACCGCCTGGGCAGGCACCCCCATGGCGGAACCGACCGATCTGCGGGATGTGGCCCAGCGTGTCGTCGAACAACTGCAACTGCGCAGTGCCTCCCCGGCGGAACTCCAGTGGGTGGAGTCCGAGCCGGTGCGTTATGCCGGAGAGTTCGCTTTTGGAAAGGTAGAGTCCGAATCTGGCGAGATCAGTCTGCTGCTGGATGTTCATGGGACGGGCGGCACGATTCGTCAGGCCCGTCCGAAACCGACGAATGCGTCATCGGCCATCTCGGCCCCCTGGGAGATTGTTCCGATACCCGCCGGGCAGCCCGCTTCCTTCGAGAAGCTGGAGCTGCCTGGCGTGCTGTCCGTGAAGCTGCAGGCGTCGCTTCCGGAGTTGATGAGTTCCCTGAAGTTGTCGGGGAAGAATCCCACACTGACCTCAGTGCCGGATCTGTTGTTCGTTGTTGAATCGGGGGGGCGTCGCTGGCAGGTGGCCTACAATGGATTGAAAGGCACCGTCACGGGGAAACCCTTGGAGATTCCGGAGCCGTTGCCTTGGCGAAATTTTCTGTTGCGGTTGCACACCACACACGTTTATCCATTCTCGTTTGCCAGTGTGAAGTGGCTATGGGTTCTGGGAGCCGATGCGATCGCCCTGGTGTTGATATACTGGGGGGGATCGGGGCTGCTCATGTGGTGGCAGATCAAGTCGACGCGGAGGTGGGGACTGGCGGTTCTGGTGGTCAGTGCTCTGGTGGCCACGGCCCTGGCAGGAGAGATGCATGCGGTGATCCAGGGGCGATGAGGCTCTGGGCTCCGATCGTCGTCCAGTCGGTTTGGGTTTCATGGCCCTCCCTGCCGAATTGGGCCAGTTGAGATTGTCGGATCACTTCTGTTGCCGCATAATTTCGAGTGAATGTCCTGAACGAATTTCGGAGTAGTCAGATTATGGAACAAAGAGAACCAACTCCCGTCCGCGTGATGCTGGAAAGTATCAGCGACCAAACCGCCCCGGAACCTCGCCCTCGGGGCTGGGTCTCTCCCGATCGGGTGGATCAAGTGACCCGACTGGCAGCGATCATCAGCGTGATCACCACATCGATCACCCTCCTCAGCATGATCTGGGGCGGGGTCGATTATTACACCGGGATGAAGATCATTGGATCGATTGCCGTGGTGATGCTGGCCATCACAATCTTCCGCTCGGTGAACACACTGTTCGGATAAGCCCTGCTGCGTCGTCGGTACCAGAAGCCCGGGGGACGGCTGTTCATTTGTGAGGGCTCGGTCCGAGTTACCCCAGCAGTTCGGGGCGGACCAAACCGATGCCGCCGACGGGGAAGGGGCGGCCCAGGCGATCGAAGAGTTCTTCGCGCGGATCGATCCCCAGGACATGGTATAGGGTCGTGACCAGATCTTTGGGTGAGAACGGGGTCTCGGTGACATGGCCCGCAATGGCATCGGTCCGGCCAACGACTCGTCCCCGGGCAAAGCCCGCTCCGGCCAGCAGGGCGGAATAGGCATACGGCCAGTGATTGCGGCCACCGCCCTCCACGTTGTCGAGCTTGGGCGTCCGCCCGTGCTCGCTGAGTACGACCACAGCCGTGTCATCGAGCAGACCACGCTCTTGCAGATCATCGAGCAGGCTGGAATACCCGTGGTCAAAGCCGGGGCCCAGTTCGTCTCGCAACCGGGGCGTTTGATGAACGTGTGTGTCCCAGCCGGTGTTCACATGGCCATATTCATCCCAGATCACGGTGACGAATGTTCCGCCGGCTTCGATGACCCGCCGGGCGGCCAGACACGATTGGCCAAAGAGTGTCATCCCGTACCGGTCGCGGGTGGCTGCGGTTTCCTGCTGGACATCCAATGCGTTTTTCAGGTGGGGCGTCACCAGGCAGGACCGAGCCAGATCGTAATTCGAACGATACGCCCCCAAGGGCATCGGCGACGAAGGGTTCAGCCCATCGAACTGGTCGAGCAGCGAGAGGCGTCGCTCCAGCCGCTGTAGCGAGACATCGGGGTTTTGTTGTCCCATCTCAAAGCGATCGATCGGACGAATCCCGAGATACGGATCGGCCACCATTGGCTTGGGGCCAGGGGCTCCGGAATCCCGCAGCACCTCGCGAATCCCTTTGGCTTGGAAATCGGCCCAAACCGTGTCGTAGGCCTGTCCCAGAAAGGCTCCCTGAAATCCGGGGCGTGACGCTCCGCGTTTGGACCCGAATTTGAAGGGCAGACCAAAATTCCGGGGAATCGTGGGCGGTATCGCTGACTTCTGACTAGCCAGATAATCGACCACCGCCCCCAGGTAGGGCCAGTGACGCGGGTCGCGGACCCGACCTTCCAGAGGCAGGTCCGTGAGTGGTACCGACGTGGTCGCGAAAGCGGTCCCGTGAATCGGCTGGTCATGGGTCAGCGACCGCAGCGTGACGAATTGATCCGCCCGGGCCGCCGTCAATGGCAGCACCTCGCCGAAGCGAACTCCGGGGATGACGGTGGAAATCGACCCGAGTTCGCCACGGACTTCCCGGGGAGCATCCGGTTTGGGATCGAAGGTGTCGAGCTGACTTGGCGACCCCCACAGATAGATCAGGATGCACCGCTTGGCCGAACCGAAGGTTCCCGCCAGCGAACCCAGTTCCCCCCCCGCTGCGGATTGAGCCGAAGTTCCAACCGCTGCCCCGAGCGTGAGTAGACTGCCAGCGCGTAGCATCTCCCGGCGGGTGGCCGCCGAGTGAGCCATGTCGCGGGTGTTTGCAAAGTCATCCATCGGGTCTCGCCCAAACCATGGATCACATGCGTAATCCTTGATGGGATATCATAGCGAGGACGGGCACCGGGCAAAATCCCATCCCGCTGCGGGCTCCTCGAATGGGGGCGGGATTCATCACGACCGCACGAAGGCCATCCAATAAAATGCCAGCCCCGTCACCGAGGTCAGAACCAGATCGAGGGTAGCGGCCCAGCCCAGCTTCTTGTGCAAAGCGCTATGCGCACTGGGCATTCGGGGATGCGGGAACCGCCGCCATGCCAGAATCAGCGTGATGCCCCACAATACCGGCGTCGACACCGCAAACACCAAATGTATCCACAACATGGTCTCGACCTGGGCCAAGGCGGCACCTACCACGCGGGGGGACTCGGGATGCTTATTCACGATCTGCTGCCAGCCACCATGCATCCGCATGTCGACTTCGAAGGCAGCGACGACAAACAGCAAGACAGCTGCCAGCGCGGTCTGTACCTGAGCATGCAGTTCGTACTGCCGCCGGACTTTCACAAGATACAGGCTCCAGCAGATCACCGGCACCACCAGCACCAGGGCGCAGACGACCACATCCAGCATCAACGACGAATCAAATCCGAGAAATCCGCTCTTCATGGCAGCGGAATTGTAGCAGCCCCCCCCTTTCGCCACATGCCTGGAATGGAGGTTCTGAGTGGTGAGACAGCGGGCCCCGCCGGTGAACCCCGAGCCCCCCCGCGCAACCACCGGTGTCCAGGCATCCGCCCTGCCGAGGAGGGACTTTCGATTTTTGCTGGAGTTGGCCATGGATCTCTCCGTAATTACCCCCACCTGTCAACGGCCCGCCCAGCTGGCGAACTGTTTACAGCAGTTTCGGTCTCAGTCACGGGGTGACCTGCTCTGCGAGCATCTGGTTGTTTCCGATGGTGTGGATCCTCAGGCCCGCAGTCTGGCGAAATATTGGGGAGCCCGGTACATCGAGCGTTCGAGCACCGGTGGACAATGGGGATCACTGGCTCGCGACACGGGGATTGCCGCCGCTCGAGGACGGTATCTCTGTTTCTGGGATGACGACAATCTCTACGAGCCGCATGCTCTCGCGACGCTCTGGGCCGCCGCCCGGGAAGTGGATATTGGTGTGGTCCAGACGCGTTACCGTTGCCGTCAGCGACCATGCATGATTCCCATTCCCCGGCACTGGACGGGAACATTCCAGGCCGGAAATGTTGATACCATGTGTATTTGCGTTCGCCGGGAGATCGCGCAGCGGGAATCCTGGGAACAGCTGCGGCCCCCGGCCAGCCCGGCCACCGACTGGCATTGGCTCCATCGGTTGCAGCAGCATACGACCCGCATCCGGTTTGTTCCGATAACGATCGGTTGGCATTTGTAGTCGAGACAGGGAGGCGGTCGAAAACCGTCTCCCTGTGAGACAGTCTTTCCAGGTCGCCTCAGCCGGGAACAGTCGATCTCAAACGGGCTGGAAAGGCCGTTCTACCGGGTACTTTAATTCCCGCCGCGGGCCTAAGCATCCGGAAAGTCGGTTCGCCAGACAATCCTGTCTGACGCATACATTTGTGGCCCCTGGACCGGGTTAACTCGCGCAAAATGTCGATTGTCCGATTACAGTGGAGGCCAGTCGTTGCTGCCCGTTCCAAAGTTGTCTCAACGAGAGCCCGCACATGTCTACCTCCGTATCGGCCCTGCATGAATTCTGTATTCGTTGTCTGACCCAGATCGGAATGTCAACGGCCGATGCTACCACGACCGCTGATGCACTGGTTACCACTGACACGATGGGTGTGTTTACCCATGGAACGAAACTTCTCAGTGGCTATATCAATCGCCTGAAAGGGGGCGGCTATCGCGTAGCGGGCGAACCACAGATTGAACGTGAAGGGGCGGGTTGGGCCGTCATCGATGGCAATTCCACACTGGGGCAGGTGGGCGGAATGTTCGCCACTGAAATCGCTCTGGAAAAGGCCCGCAATGTCGGCGTGGCGTATGTCGGTCTGCGGAACTCCGGGCATATTGGCGCTGCGGGTTACTTTGCTGCGCATGCCGCACGGGCCGGGTTCATCTGTCATGTGGTCGGGAACGATATCCCCAGCGTGGCCGGGCCGGGCTCCCGCGGGCCGGTACTCGGAAGCAACCCTTACGCCTATGGAATCCCCGTGGCGGGCGGCAATCCGATCCTGCTCGATATGGCGACCGCAGCTGTGGCCGGCGGCAAAGTGTATGCGGCCCACCAGCGGGGCGAAGCCATTCCGCCCACTTGGTTGATCGATCAGGACGGTCAGCCAACGACCGATGGCAGCTTGTATCCCAAGCAGGCCGCCTTGGCCCCAATGGCTGGCTACAAGGGATATGGCCTGGGGCTCTGGGCCGAGATCCTTTCGGCGGTCTTACCCGGCGGTGCGATGACGTGGCAGGTCGGAACCTGGATGTTTGATGAGCCGAGTTTGCCCTCGCGGCACAACGCGGGAATCATGGTCATCGATGTGGCGACCGTCGCCGATCCCCGGGAATTTACTGATCGTATTCGAACGCTGACCGATGAGATTCACGCCGCCCCGACCGCTCACGGGGTCGACCATGTCCTGCTGCCCGGCGAGCGGGAATGGACCTTGCGAAAGAAGGCTCTCGCGGAAGGGATCGACCTGCCCGCTGACGTGATGGAAAAGCTGCGACTCGCGGCAGAGATGGCGGGTGTGGCCCCGCTGGCATAAGCCCGGTCTGTCGGGTTTCCGACGGGACGATCCACACTGTGGCTATTGAATTTTGGTGTCGCTGGCTGGCCCAGGGTCTTCGGTTGGAAACTCCTTGGGAAGACTGGGCGACAGTTCCGGTTCGGGAAGACCCGTTTCCAGTCCACCGGGGTTGAATCCTTCCAGAGGGGGCTCGCTCAGATCACCTGCTGGGATCGAAGACCCGTGCGGGATGGAGTTACGGCCAGGAATCGAGCTGCCGGTTCCGGAAGAGTCGCCTCTCGGCGATAGCTCGTCCGGCATCAGCTCGGGAACAATCGGCAGATCCCGGTGTTGCCCGTTGCCTCGCAGTTCATCCGGTCCCCAGAGGCCCTCTGGAGCAACGGAGGGTCCGCTGGCCGGTTCCCTCAACGGACGCAGCGGTTCCGGGGCGGGGCCAGGCAGGCCTTCCGGGGGGACGGTCGGCGCTGAACGTTCCCGCACACCGCCGATCGAGGAGGGCGGCGTGTTCATCTCGGGGTCCGGAATGGGCCGCAGGTCGGGTTCCGGACGCAAGCGGGTATCGGGCGTGGTCGCCCCCGCAGGAATCGAGCTGCGACCGCTGGCCGGCCCGGCCAGTCCCCGGTCCGGGATACTGGGCACGGGGGCGGACTCAGCCACCAGCCATTCGACGGATTGCTTTTCGACAACCTCTTGTGAGGACAAGGCCCACTCGACCGGAATCCGACCACCTTCCTCGATAATCGCCGCGAACAGGGCCCGTCGCTCTTCATTCGGCTTCAGCAGCTTGATCTTGTGCTGGACCAGATTACCGAATCGATGACGCAGTTGTGGCGGGACAGCCACCAGCAGCAGAACATCGTGGGCGTCCGCTGTTCCGACATTGGTGATGGTGTAGTAGGCATTGATCTCGTCACCCACCGCCACGACATCTTTTTGCGGTTCGAACTGCAAGGCCAGTCGTGGTGCTCCCGTGACGGGCTTTCGCACGACGGGTTCAGGAGTGATCGTCGGCTCGACGGGCTGCATCTCGGGAATCACGCGATCCACGGGCAGGACCGGCCCCGGAGTCTGCTTGGCATTTACCAGCGTTTCTCCCACCACGGGAGCCGAGATGATCTGCACTTCGGAGACCAGGGCCAGCTCAGCTACCGCCTGCGGCTGAATAGTGATGCGGAGACGCCGGGCTTCTTTGGGCTGCAGCTGATGCAGGTCCCAGATCAGATGTCCAAAATTGGGAGCGATCTCCGCAGGCGGGTCGACATCGATGATGCGATCAATGTCAGTGACCGTCTCTCGCACGATTGCGGATTCGATGGTCTCGGAGGTCTGGTTGCGAACGACCAGAAAGTACGTGAAGGGCTCGCCGGGCTCGGCGACCACGGGGACTTCCTTTTCAATCAACAGGCTGGCCGTTCGCTGGGCGGCGTGACTTTGCAGATTGGAATCTTCGGGATGATATTCGGGGATCGCGGGAGCAATCGTTTCTCGGCGAACGCGGGCGTGATAGGTGTAGGGCTCGATCGGCCGTTCGCGTTCGGGGGCGTGGCCTCCGAATGTCTTGCGATCACGCCACGGATCACGATTGGCCAGCAGTGCCCGCAGATCCGAGGGCTGCACCTGGGACCGTGTCTCGACGATCTCCATCTGATCAAAGTAGGGCACCCACGTCCGCTGCAGGCGAGCACTGACCGCAGCGCTCCCGGTGGGCACGTACTCGGGAGCCTCGGGCGGGATGTACGGCATTTCGTAGGCCGGTACTCCAGCCCCCGAGGGGGCAGTCGAAGCATGTAGCCCGCTTTCCGTCAGCCGAGGGATGAAGAGCGCCACCGACAGAATCACTCCCAGCACCCCAAACATCGCCGAGATGGTCCATGCCTGCAAGTAACGAATCGGAGTGAGAAAGAACCGCTCAATCCGCCACAAGACGCGGAGCAGCTCAATCCACGGCGCAGCGATCCACGGAAAGATGTGTCGGGGCTGGACCAGTCGTCCTTTTCGGGGCACGATTCGACTCCTTGCGAATCGTCACGCGGGCCTCCTGTGTTCGGAGAAATCCTCGATTTCTCCGAACCTCCCGGCGTGACAGCCGGTGGAATAGCAAAAACTGCCGATCGGGGAAAGACGAGTTACTCTGGGGGAATTCGGTAGAGTGCGAGAAGCACTTTGTCGGTGCCACGGGAACGGCTTGTGCTGCGGGATCAGGGGGCGTTCTTTGAGAGTGACCAAGTGGCACTCGATACCGGGAGCTGGCGTTTGCGGCGGGAGGAATCCATTGGGACGTAAGATAATCTCTACCAGGGAATGCGTCTTTTCCCATGCAAGGTCGTCTGGAATGTCCATTCACAAATGACTCCGACTCATATTGCCGACGGTCCCCGCTTGGCAGCAGCCAATGTTCGGGGTACGCTGCCGGTGACCGTCAGGAGAGTTCCCCTTGGCGGAGGATCAGTGGAAGGCTTTTCACAGGGCCCTCCAGTGGGTTGGTAGGCGATGCGTTTGGAGGCGCTCGCTTCGCGGGAAAGGAGCTATCGATGGTCTCTTTGCTGGTCATAGATGACTCTGCCGTCGATCGCAAACTCGCGGGCGGGCTGCTGTCGAAGCAGGACGGCTGGCAGGTGCATTATGCCAGTGGGGGCAAGGAGGCGGCCGGGTGGCTGCGTCAGCATTCCGTGGATCTGGTCATCACCGATCTGCAAATGCCGGAGATGAATGGTCTTGAGTTTGTCCGGCATATGCGGTCCGAACATGCCATCACCCCGGTCATTCTGATGACGGGTCAGGGCAGCGAAGATATCGCGGTACAGGCCCTGGAAAGCGGTGCGGCCAGCTATGTCCCCAAGCGGTTATTGACCAGCGATCTGGTGGATACCGTCGACCGGGTGTTGACTCTGGTTGGAGAGAAACGAGTCCGCCGGACCTTGATCAGCCGCATGGAGAAGCTGGAAACGCGGTTCATTCTGGAGAGTGATCCGGCCCTGATCAGTTCCCTGGTGTCCTACCTCCATGGGCTGGTTGTGGATATGGGAATCTTCAGTGAGAGTGAGCGACTGAAGATCGGTGTGGCCATGGAAGAGGCTCTGCTGAATGCGGCGTATCATGGGAATCTGGAAGTCAGTTCGGAACTGCGAGAGCACGACTATTCGACGTTTTACGATCTGGCCCGGGAACGTCTGACAAAAGAACCCTACAGTTCCCGACGCATCTACGTGGATGTCAACCTGTCCGTGGATGGGCTTCGGTATACCATCCGCGATGAAGGGCCGGGATTTGATCCCCACAGCCAGCGAGATCCACGGGATCCCGGGAACATCGAACGGCCCTGTGGTCGAGGGTTGCTGTTGATGAAGACGTTTATGGATCGTGTCGAGTACAACGACATGGGCAACGAAGTGACCTTGATCAAGCGGACCATCGGCGAAGCCCCTTCCACGGAAATCACCCCCACGTTGGTGGACTGAATCGCGCGCCCCTCTGACCTCCGACGATCCCTTTCGGATTGAGCATCATGAAATACTGGACGATCGTTGCCCCGTTGTTCGCCCTGATGGGTGTAGCGCCCTCTCTGGCGGCCGACCTGTCCGAGCCCCTTCAACGGGTCAAGGCGATCAAAAAAGACGGTCAAGGCCATGCCGAGGCGATTGTCGCGATGCGAGTGCTGGAAAAGGCTGAGGCTGTCGACCTGCCCGTGCTGCTGTCCGCCATGGATGACGCCAATCCACTGGCCCTGAACTGGCTGCGGGGGGCCTTTGAGGCCGTGGCGTCAAAACCGGGAGCTATCCTTCCGCAAGATGCGTTAATGAAGTTTTTTGAGGATGAGTCCCATCTGCCCCAGGCGCGGCGGCTGGCTTACGACACGCTGAAGACGCTGGATTCGGGGTTGGAAGAGCGAGTCATTCCTACGCTGCTGAATGACCCCAGTGCCGAACTGCGACGGGATGCCGTGGCCTACACGATGCAGCAAGCCGAGAAGCTGGCTGCCGCGGGGCAAAAAGAGTTGGCCCTGGAGAAGTATGGAGCTGCCTTGACTGGGGCGGTGGATGAAGATCAGCTCAAAGAGCTGGCCGAAGTGCTGAAGGGGTTTGATCAGAAAGTGAACCTGGTGGAACACTATGGATTCGTGACCACGTGGCGGGTCATTGGACCGTTCGACAACAAGGACAAGAAGGGATTTGATGTCGTCAATCCTCCGGAGAAGGTGATCGCCTTTGACCAGGAATACGAAGGAATGGCGGACACCGACGGGAAGCCGTTCCAGACCAAATGGGTCGCCCTGACTTCCGAAGACGAGATGGGCGTCTTCGACATCAACAAGTTGTTCGCCAAACACAAAGGGGCCACTGCCTATCTGGCCTCGGAGTTCGAAGCCGCGGCGGCCCAGTCGGTCGAGTTCCGGTTCGGAACGTCGAACGCCTGGAAGCTGTGGGTCAATGGCGAATTGCTGTTCTCCCGCGAGGAATACCATCGGGGGATGTTTCTCGACCAGTACAGCGTGCGCGGGCAGCTGAAGCCGGGTAAGAACACGATCCTGATGAAAGTCCTGCAGAATGAGCAGGAGGAAAGCTGGGCCCAGGATTGGAGTATTCAGTTCCGCGTCTGCGATTACTCGGGGCGGGCGGTGAAACCAGCCCGGCCGGTGGCCGGTCAATAGTCATGGTGTCTATCGATCAAGGTTCCCCTTGTTCCCCTCACAAACAGCGATCTCAATCATGCAACTTCGGATAACTCTGGCGGCGCTGCTTTGTCTGACCGCACCTCTGGCTGCGGACTGGCGTCAATTCCGGGGCGACGATGCCAATGCGGTCGCAACGGGGGCCGCTCCCCCCACGACGTTCAGCGATACCGAGAACATGGCCTGGAAGGTCGACCTGCCGGGACGGGGGCTCTCCAGCCCGATTGTCGTCGGTGATAAGGTCTTCCTCTCGGCCAGTAGTGGCCCGCGACAGGACCGGTTGCATCTGATCTGTTTCAATGCCCAGGACGGGACCGAACTGTGGCATCGCCAGTTCTGGGCCACCGGGCGCACGGCCTGTCATCCGAAGACCTGCGTCGCTGCACCGACGCCGTGTTCGGACGGAAAACGGGTCTTTGCGGTCTACTCGACGAATGACGCCGTTTGTCTGGACCTGGACGGAAACCTGCAGTGGTATCGGGGCCTGGCCATTGACTCTCCGAATGCCAGTAACAGTCTGGGGATGTCCTCTTCTCCGGTGGTGGTCAACGACACGCTGTGCGTGATGGTCGAATGCGACGCGGACTCGTTCACGACGGGGATCGACGTCGAGTCAGGCGTGACACGTTGGAAGATGGAGCGGCCTCGTAAGGCCAATTGGACATCACCGGGAATCATGCGGGGAGCCGCGGGTACTGCGGATCATGTGCTGGTTCAGTCTTCGGCTGGTGTCGTAGCGGTTGAGCCCAAGAGTGGCCAAGTCGCCTGGAACTACGGCGATGGCGCCGCGACGATCCCTTCGCTGGTGGTGTCGCAGAATGTGGCCTACGTCCCGTCTCACGGGATCACTGCCTTGCGGCCCAGCCCCACGGGCAGCGAGGTTCCCGAGATGCTGTGGCGTGCCGAAAATGTCTCGCCGGGCACGGGCAGCCCGCTAGTCTACAAGGGAGCCTTGTATGTCGTGGCCAACGGCGGTGTGTTGAATCGCGTGGACCCTCAGGACGGATCGAAGAAATGGCAGACCCGGCTGAAGGGGAGCTTCAGTGGCAGTGCCGTGGCCGCGGGCGATCACCTGTACTGTTTTAACGAAGAGGGCCTGGGACAGGTCGTGGCCCTCAAGGAGGATGGGGGAGAACTGGTCCATAGCCACAGTCTCGGAGAGACCATCCTGTGTACTCCGGCGATCAGCGACGGCGCTCTCTACGTGCGGAGTGATAAGTTCCTGTGGAAGATCGCCGCAAAGTAGTGCCGATTCCGATTTGCCTTCCTCTCACACCGACAGGAATGTCTGTGCCACAGTTCCGTGAGGCAGACATTCCTGTCTGCCGAGCCTGTGAGCCAATCTAAAA
The DNA here is from genome assembly GCA_003671275.1 of Planctomycetota bacterium. Taxonomy (GTDB): domain Bacteria; phylum Planctomycetota; class Planctomycetia; order Planctomycetales; family Planctomycetaceae; genus TH-plancto1. Next base: position 12,557 of record QWPB01000091.1, read on the forward strand.
CGGCTCCTATTCCCGCCCCCCCTCCCCCCGCTACGCCATTATCTCGGGGACGAGCTTTCCGTGGATGTCGGTCAGGCGAAAGTCGCGACCCTGAAAGCGGTAGGTCAAACGTTCGTGGTCGAACCCCATCAGGTGCAGCAGCGTGGCATGCAGGTCGTGAACGTGGACTTGACCTTCGGTCGCTCCGAATCCCATGTCGTCAGTGCTGCCGTGGATGTGCCCGGCTTTGATCCCCCCACCCGCCAGCCACATGGTAAATGCATCGACATGGTGATCCCGTCCGACCGTACCGCGCTCTTCGCCCATGGGGGTTCGCCCAAACTCTCCGCCCCAGATCACCAGTGTGTCGTCCAATAATCCGCGACGCTTCAGGTCGAGGATCAATGCGGCTGACGCCTGATCGGTCTCTGTCGTCGTCTTAACCAACGCTTTTTCCAAGTCTGCACCGTCTCCCCCGTGATGGTCCCAGTCGGTGTGATACAGCTGGACGAAGCGGACACCGCGTTCGATCATTCGCCGGGCCAGCAGGCAGTTCATGGCGTACGAAGGCTTGCCGGGTTCGGCGCCGTACAGCGCCAGTGTCTCCTGCGTTTCGCCGTCCATCGAGATCAGTTCGGGGGCGCTCGACTGCATTCGGAAGGCGGTCTCATAGGCTGCAATCCGCGTCTCGATCTCTGGGTCATGGACCGCTTGAACCCGCTGTTGATTCAGTTGACCGAGCGTGTCGATAAAATCCCGTTGACCATCCGGAGTGATCCCCGGCGGTGTGTCGAGATGCAGGATCGGAGCTCCTTTTCCGCGAAACGGAACACCTTGATAGGTGGTTGGCAGAAAACCGCTGGACCACAGCGTGTTCCCCGCCCGGGGGCCGCGTGGCCCCGATTGCAGAACGACAAACCCGGGCAGACTGGCGGACTCGCTGCCCAATCCGTATGTCACCCATGATCCCAATGAGGGACGTCCGGGAGCCTGGAACCCGGAATTCATGAACATCTTGGCGGGGCCGTGGTTGAAGACATCAGTCTTCATCGCCCGTAGCCAGCAGACCTCATCGACAATCTTTTGATGATGAGGAACCAGCCGCCCCAGTTCCATTCCGCACTGCCCGTATCGACCAAACGTCTCCTTCGTCCCCAACAACTTCGCGTCCGGCTTCAGGAACGCAAATCGGCGTCCCCGGGTGAAACTTTCCGGGGGGGCCTGTCCGCTGTACTTGCGCAGCTCGGGCTTGTCGCTGAACAGCTCCAGCTGGCTCGGTCCGCCTGCCATGAACAGGTAGATGACGTTCTTGACCTTCGCGGGGAAATGCGGCTGGTGGGGAGCCATCGGGCTGACCGCCGCCGGGGATTCCCGCGCCAGAATGTGTCCCAAGGCCAGTGCGCCGAAATTCAATCCACAAGTCTGGAGGAACTGGCGACGAGCGGAGTGGTTGGCAGAGTTCACGGGGTCCATGGTCATCTCGCGAATGGTCAGAAGGACTCCATTGGACCCATTGCGGCGTGCGGAATCAACATCTCAGTGGATTCGGGAATTCGGAAACGGATGCGGAAATCTCGAAGGGGACGATTGGAACTGGTCACCCGACCGGACAGAATAGACCGTCAATCATCCTGAGGGGGTTCCCTGCGCATGGCACGTATTGTTTCTTTGTCGGTGTTATCCACGTTGATCGTGGTATTGGGGCTGACATTTTTTCGGGTGCTGGCTCCGTTTGTAATGCCGCTGTTTCTGGCGGGGGTCACCGCGATTCTAATTCAACCGCTATTTCAGAAACTGGTCCGGCGCTGCCATGGCCGGGTTTCGCTGGCGGCGGGGATCATGACCTCGGGGCTGATGGGAGCGATACTGGTTCCGGCCACGATTGCGATTCTGCTGGCCAGTCTGGAGTTGTACACACTGTCGCATACGGTGGGTAACGAGGACTTTCTGCGGAAGGCCGGGGACTCGGTTCGCGTCAAGTCCGATGATCTGATCATCCGGTCTGTGACATTTGCCAATGGATTCCTGCCCGAGCACCGTCGAACAGATCCTGCGAAAGCCATTGAACTGGTTCGAGACCGACTGCGAGATTCGATTAACGGATTAGGCGATCGTTCGCTGGGAATGCTGACATCATCGGATTCCCTGGGGGTGCTGGGGACCACTGTGGGAACCACGGTCGACATCATTGGCAAGCTGCTCTCGACAACCGTCTCGGTCATGCTGGGATTGACCATCTTTATGGTCGCTCTCTACTACTTTCTGGCTGAGGGGCCCGAACTGATCGTGGCGACCGAGGCCCTGATTCCTGTCCATCTGGAGTATCAGCGGACGCTGCTGGACGCGTTTTCCAAATCGGTCCGGAGTGTCGTTCTGGCAACGTTTGCCGCCGCGATCGCCCAAGGCGTGGCGACGACGCTGGCCTTACAGCTGTGTGGGTTTGGCAATTTGTTTGCCTTACTTCTGCTCTCGACCATCTTCTCGTTGATCCCGCTGGCGGGGGCGTGGATCGTCTGGGGGCCATTTGCGATTGGGCTGTTTGCCAGTGGACATTGGGTCCAGGGGACGATTCTGACACTGTATGGCGTGGTTATTATCGGGATGCTCGACAATGTGGTGCGGGCCTACGTGTTGAATTCGGATACCAAGCTTCACCCATTGCTGGCCTTTGTGAGTGTTCTTGGAGGAATCCAGGCCCTCGGGTTGTGGGGAGTCTTTATCGGACCGATTGTCGCGTCGTGTCTGTACGCGCTGGTCACCATCTTCAATACCGAGCTGTTCGCGCTCTCGCGGGAGAAGTTCTCACTGGAGGCCAGTCCCCCGACGGCTTCCGAGGTCGCGGTCGTTCCACCACCTGCTCCGTTGAAGGAGAGTTCTCAGGAACCCGCATCCGCCCACATGACCCAGGAGCCCTCATGAACCTTGCTGATGGACGGAGATTCTGGCTGGCACTGGGGCTATTTATTGTCATGGGAACGGGTCAGCTTCGGGCCGAGGAGCTGCCTCCTGGGACTCCTGCTGGAGAGGGCGAGGCGCCCGCGTTGCAGATCTCACTGACCGACAAATGGTCGGTTCTGCATAAGCCGGGGCGGGCTCGTCCGGGTGTCTTTCCCTTGCCTGAAAAAGGCTCCTTGCAATCGATTCCGGAGTTCGCGCTGACCGGGCCGATGCCCGGACATCCGTTCGGACTCGGGGAGTTTGTCGCCAATGGCACCTGGGGGATGACGCAGGGGGCTGTCACGGTGGTCGCGGAAAAGAATGCAGTCCTCAAACTGACGGCGGCGAACCAGTTCGAGATGGAAGGGGTGATCACGTCCGAGGGGCTGGGGGGCTGGTTCCTGCTCTTCGGCTGGAATCAGGGACATGGATATTCGCTATCTAATTTTGTGCTGCGAGACAGCCCGAGCCCCTGGTTCCTGACCGAGTATCGCGCTGCCAAGGCGATCCCGAACACGAATCAGGAAATCAAGAGTTTCGAATGGCGGGGGGAGCAGCCGATGTTCCTGTCCGTCGTTCAGAACCAGTTGAACCTGAAAGTCGGGACCACGGTCGTTGTCAAGGAGTTTCCGCTGGAGGATTACACACCCGGAGAGGTTTATCTGGGAACCTACGACACGCGTTACGGAGCCCGGACGGTGGCCGTGAAATCTCTTCGTGTGCGCGATCCCGTGTTCACCCCGGTAAAGTCCGTGCCGGAAAAGAAGGCAATACCCGGCAAGAAGATCGCCCCCCAGGCCCCGTGATCGAGGTCAACGACGGTCCATCGTTACTGCGGGCTGGTCGGTTTACCCAGACACCGTCGGACCGTCTCGGTGTTGACCGGCTCGATGGCCCCCTTCTCTGTGAAGATCGCCCGGATCAAAGAGGCGGGAGTCACATCAAAGGCTGGATTGAAGACCCGCACACCCGCCGGAGCGGTGGCTTTCCCGAACCCGTGCGTGATCTCGCTGGCCGCCCGCTCTTCAATTGGGATTCGCGATCCATCCGCCAGGCTCAGATCGAACGTACTGCTCGGAGCCGCTACGTAGAATGGAATGCCGTGAGCTTTGGCCAGCTGGGCGACGGAGTACGTGCCGATCTTGTTGGCGGCATCTCCATTGGCGGCGATGCGATCGGCTCCCACGATGACGGCGTCGACTCGACCCGACTTCATCACCCAACCGGCCATGTTGTCACAGATCAGCGTCGTCGGCACTCCCCGCTGCATCAGCTCCCAGCAGGTCAGCCGGGCCCCCTGCAACAGCGGGCGTGTCTCGTTGGCGTAGACTTCGATTTGCAACCCTTGTTCGCGGGCGGCATAGATGACGGAAAGGGCTGTTCCATCGCCGGCGGTGGCCAGTGCGCCCGCGTTGCAATGGGTAAGTACGCTCATCCCATCCGTCAGGTAGGCCGCTCCCACGCGTCCCATGGCCGCACACATGGCCTGGTCCTCGACTTCGATGGTGCGCGCCTCACGGTGAAGGCGTACCAGTCGCTCCGCCCCAGGCAGCCCCGCGATCGTCGACCCGACTTGCTTCATCCGGTCGAGAGCCCAGAACAGATTGACCGCTGTGGGGCGACTGCTCGCCAGACGATCACACACCGCGCCCAATGCCGTGATGAACTCCGTGTCAAAGCGATCTGCGGTGCCCTGCATCGAAACAACCACGCCGTAGGCTGCTGCCACTCCAATCGCCGGAGCCCCCCGTACACGCAGGCTGCGAATGGCTTCGAAGACCGTTTCGACCGTCCGGCAGTCAAGATAGACGACATCATTCGGAAGGCGGGTCTGGTCGAGCAAACGCAACGCACCCGTTGTCGCATCACCGATCCACTCAATGGGGGCGGCTGTGGCCATAAGAGTCCTCTGGAGTCGGGGGATCGTCTTGCGGACTCGCCGCGGGGGCTGCACTGCGATCCCGCGTTTCTAAATAGCGGGCACGTCCCGAACGGTGTTCTTCCGAGGTCGGTTCGGGGAGCCGATCATCATCTCCCGTCTGACCCTGGTCAAACAGTCGCTGAAGAATCTTCACACACCAGCCACATCCCGTGCCGGCTCCACTGCACAGCGACAGCTGCGTGGCCCGGCGGGGCTTTTGGACGCGCATGAATTGCACGAGTTTGCGTTTGCTGACGTGAAAGCAAAGGCAGACCTCGTCATCGAGTTCCATGTTCAGGGCTGCCTTGTTTCACGGGAAACGCTCTGCGGTCGAATCCGGACTCGTGGTCTTACGACAGTTCCAGCACCTTGTTCATCCGTTCGGCGATGTCGCGGAGTACCTCTTCGCCCCCACCCCCGACTTCACTGGTGGCCCACCCGTCGTAGCCGATTTCCGCCAGGGCGGTCAGCACCTCGGGCCAGTCTTCGCTACCCTCTCCAATCTTGCACCAGCTCTTTTCCATGTGGTACCCCTTGAAGTCGAACTTCGCGAGCCGCTTGCCCAGCTTGCGAATCCACGTGGCGGATGGGACTCCGTACTTCAGCATATTGCTGCAATCGAAATAGGCCGCGACCCACGGGCTGTGGAAAGAGTCGACGTACTCAATCAACTGCTCGGGCGTGGTGATGAAGTCGTTCCAGACCGTCTCGATGCAGATCTTGACTTTCAGCTCTTCCGCCAGGGGCAGTGCCTTCTTCACTTCGGCTGCGGACCGTTCGAAGCACTGTTCATAGGTGACCCCATTGCGGGCGACACCGGGGACCAGCAGGGCCGTTTCGGCTCCGAAGAAGTGAGCATCCTTGATCGCGGTCTTCAGCCCTTCGAGACCCCGAGCCCGGACGGTTTCGTCCGGATCGGACAGCGTGTCTTTCCAGTGGACCGAGTCGATCGTGCCATGCATCACGATGCCGGTCGATTCACAAGCCGCCTTCAGGGCCGGAAGATTGATACCGCTCGGGCTGTCGATTTCGACCCCTTGGAACCCGAGTTTTTTGACCAGTTCGAGCTTGGCTAGTTCATCGCCCTCATGACGGATCATCCCATACTTGACGGCCTTGCGCAGTTTGGGCCGCCGGGGAGTTTCAGCCGCCGACAGGGCCCCCGCGTGCGCAGCCAGCGTGATGGCAGCTGCGGTGCCGAGAAAATGACGACGGTTCACAGAGCGCGACATGATGTGTTCCTGGGTGTCGAGGAAGGTGATTTTGGAATGCCGTCAGTGTATCGAGCGATCCCGGCGTGGGACCAGTTGGCCGATGTTCCCTCCGGCCGCTGCTGTCAGCGGGTTGCTCAGTGGCCCATGGGCCGCGAACGCCTCCCGATTCAGAGGCACCCGTGTTCGAAGACTCACAGGATGAGGGGTAGCCGGGAGCGGCTGGCATGCGATAGGCTAGCGGGAACCCCGGTGGATCGATCCATGCTGCTGATTCGCGTTGAGCTTCCCTATCATCTGCGGAATCTGGCCCGTGTGGGGCGGGAGATTTCCATTTCTGTGGATGGCCCCGCCACACAGCGGTCATTGCTGGATGCGGTTGAGGCAGCCTATCCCGTCCTGCGGGGAACGATTCGGGACCATGCGACGGGTCGGCGACGTCCACTGCTACGCTACTTTGCCTGCGAGCGGGATCTGTCACATGACTCACCCGACGCGTTGCTGCCGGATGCCGTCCGAACGGGGCAGGAGCCATTTCTGGTGGTTGGCTCCGTCGCGGGTGGGTAACAGGAGAGTTGACAGGACCATGGGTTCACTGATGAAGTCGATCGTTCACACGGTGGCCCTCTGGCTCGGCCTGATTTCGTGTGCGCCCGCCGAGACCCTCGTGCCCGTGGATCAGGCCGGGTACGCGAAGACGGTCGCCCCGTTCGTCCGGAAGTACTGCGGTGAGTGTCACACCGGTGAGAAGCCGGAAGGGGATTTCGGAGTCGATGCTGACCGCCTGGCCAACGATTTTGGAGATCCCGCTGCTCGCGGAAAATGGCGCGAGGTGGTGAATGTCCTGAATTCGCATGAGATGCCTCCCGAGAAGTCGGACCAGCCGACCGCCGCGGAGGTTGCCTCCGTCGTCGACTGGATCACGGAGCAGACTGTCCGGGCCGAGCTGATTCGCCGCGAACGAACAGTCGTCATGCGGCGGCTGAATCGTCAGGAGTATCGCAACACGATTCGCGATCTGATCGGTGTGGACTTCGATACCTCGGGATTCCCGCAGGATCCACCGGCGGGCGGGTTCGATAACAATGGGGGGGCTTTATCGCTTTCGCCGTTGCATGTGGAGATGTACTTGGCAGCCGCCCAGCAGATCCTCGACCGGGCCTTGGTCGAAGGGGAGCGGCCCGCCGGGATTCAGTGGCGGTTTATTCCCAAGGTGGGCGATGCGGATCGGACCCGTCTGCGACTCGACAAGGAAAATAACCCGATCGTCAATGGCGGGAATAACCTGCAAGAGGGTGAGTGGGTGGTGGTCCATCACGAACGGTGGGACAAAGGGATCGGAGCCCGCGATTTTCGTGTCCCCGTCGCGGGGCTTTACACGATTCGCGTGCAGGCTGCGGGGCGGACGCCGACTCCGGAACAGGTGGTGGCTTCGGCGGAGAAGTTTCTGGCCCATCGCCGCGATGAGCAGGATGCCAAGAATCCGGCGGGCAAGAAGTACGCCCAGGAGCAATACGAACGTGACCTGGAGCATTTTCAGAACGACGGGATGTACCACTATGGACCACCACGGGTGAAGCTTGGCGTTCAACTGGGTTCGCTGCCGCGAACCATTGCCGAATTCGATGTGGATGGGACGCCGGAAAAGCCCAGGGTTCACGAATTCACGACGCGATTCACGACCGAGAAGGCGGGTGTTGGCTTCGAATATGCCTATGCCATTCCCAAGGTTCTGGAAAATTTCTGGATGCAGGGCCACGATAATTTTTCCCGGCCCGAGTTCATGGTGTCGTGGTTCGAGATCGAAGGGCCGGTCTACGATGCGTGGCCCCCCACTTCGCACACGCGAATCCTGTTTTCGTCCCCGCTGGCGGTGTCCGATGAAACGAAGTACGTACGCGAGGTCCTGATACGGTTCATGTCGCGGGCGTTTCGTCGCCCTGTGGAACCGTCCGAAGTCGAAGCCAAGCTGGCACTGTTTGCAGCCCATCGAAAAGACAAGTCGCTGGTCGAAGCGGTCAAGTTGCCGTTGATTGGCGTGCTGACCAGCCCGCACTTTTTGTATCTGGTGGAGCGGTCGGATGAGGTCCGCGAGCGGGCCCGGACGCAGGCTGGTGCGATCAGCCAGGGGCCGGCTCTGCCTGAGGCCCGGACGCTCACCGCTCACGAATTGGCCGCGCGGCTGTCCTATCTGTTGTGGTCTTCGATGCCCGACGGGCCGTTGCTGGAACTGGCGGACAACGGGAAGCTGTTGGACCCGGCCGTCCGATTGGCGCAGGTGGATCGGATGCTGGCCGATCCCCGGTCCGAGGCGTTCGTCAAGAATTTTTCCGGTCAGTGGCTGGGGCTGCGTGATGTGGGGACGAATCCTCCAGCAGCGGACCTGTACCCGCAGTATGACCGGCATCTGGAGACCTCAATGGTCGGGGAGTCCGAGGCATTCTTCGCCGAGTTTTTGCGAAATGATCTCGATGTCCGACAGATGATCCGCTCGGACTTTGTGACGATCAATGAACGGCTGGCCCGTTTCTATGGGATTGCTGGAGTGCGAGGCGACCAGTTTCGCAAGGTGCCCGTCCCGACGGGAGTGCATCGCGGAGGGATCGTCACCCAGGCATTGATTTTGACGATCACCTCGAACGGGACGCGGACTTCCCCGGTGAAGCGTGGCACGTGGATTCTGAAGACGCTACTCAATACCGATCCGGGTTTGCCGGTTGCCAACGCGGGGGAGATTGCCCCGAAGGTGCCAGGAATTGATAAGGCGACGGTCCGGAAACGATTGGAGATCCACCGCGAGTTGCCGCAGTGTGCCCGCTGTCACAGTAAGATTGACCCGCTGGGGTTCGCGCTGGAGAACTTCAACGCGACCGGCGATTGGCGTGATCAGGAAGGGTTCGGATACAAGGGCCGCGTGGGACGGGATGATCCGCGGATCGATGCCTCTTCACGGATGCCCGACGGGACGGAGATCCATGGAGTCGCCGGGTTGCAGGACGCAATGCTCCAGCAGGAGGAGCTGTTCCTGGGGGCGGTGGCTTCGAAGTTGTTGACGTATGCCTGTGGCCGGGAAATGGGGCTGGCCGACCAGCCCACCGTCAAGTCAGCCGTCGGGGAGATGAAGCAACAGAAATACACGCTGCGATCGCTGGTGAAGTATGTGGTCCTGAGTGACGCATTTTCGAAGCGGTAGTTCCAGCTTCATCTTCCCTCGTGAGGAGCGTCCCGATAACTTGGAGGTGCTGGCAAGTCACGGGCTGGCAGGAACCTCCTCGCGCAAGGCGATCCGCTTCATGCCTCTTCTCAGCCAAACGTCAGTCGACTGGGTGGTCGTTCTCGATCAACTGTCGAACTGGTCCACTGCGGTGATTGTGATCTGTTTTGGTCTGCACCTGCTGCTGTTCCTGGGGTTGTGGGGGCTTTCCCGGCGGGACTTTCGGGTGATTGCTTCGACGCTGTTTGACTTCACACGCGGGATGAAGCATCAAAGCCTGTTCGATTCGGCCGCTCATCTGGGAGATCAGATCGAGGGGTTTCTGGCCGACGTCAACGATGTTCTGGATGACCCCACGCGGAGAGAAGACCGCCAGATGCTGCTGACGCGGATGCAGTACCTGGACGAAAAGCGGCGTTACCTGCAATCGATGTTCTTTGACACGCTCTACAACATGGCCCGGACGATGATCGAGGCTTACCCGCTGGCGGGGGTGCTGGGGACGATGCTGGCGATTGGAGCGGCGCTGACCATGGGTTCCGATGATCCCGGCAATGCGGTTGCGCTCGTGGTCAGCCGATTCGGTCAGGCAATCTGGAGTTCGTTTGCCGGGCTCATTTCGGCGATCATTCTGATGCTCATCAACAGCTTTCTGGAGCCCTCGTTTAACCGGCTGAGCGAAGACCGACGACTGGTTCGCGAGACGGTCGCCCGGGCCAAGCGGATTCTGGCACTGGCGGTTCACAAGTCGGAGGGGCCCGACGCATGATCATTCGTCGCCGATTGCTGCTGCAGATCACCCCGATCCTCGACATGTTGCTGCTGGTCATGTTCCTGCAGTTCATGGATATGAAGCAGCGTACGCTGGGGATGGCCTCCGAGGCGACGGCCACCGCGGTCGCGCTGGAAGAGGCGGATGCCCGGCTGGCCGCGACCCAGGCGGCCCTGATCCAGACTCAGCAGGACGCGGAACGCACACGCGAACAGCAGGCGACGATCGCCGGAATGGTGGCGGAAGTCTTCCACATGACCCCCGCCGAAACCAAATCACTCTTGCGAGATCTGCAACCCGCCGGGGCGATTTCTCCCGCCACGCTGGACCGATTGGGACAGCTGGCAGCGGGCAGTCCGGCCCCGGTGGTTGAGCATCTGATTACCTATGGAGAGATTCGCAAACGCTGCGATTTGTGGGAGCTGCATATCGACGGGAACAATGTGGCTCATCTGACCTCGGGCGATCATGCGACGGCGCTGCGGGTGAACTTGAGTGACGCTCAGGATGCGGAGATCGAGGAGTTTGCGAACGCATTGGAAACCACGTACCGCGGGTTACCCCAGCCCAAATACCTGGTAATTGTACTGTTCAGTTTTGACCGTGCGGCCCGACTGACGGTGACGGAGGGGATCGGTAAGGCGCTGCCCCGCATTGTGGATCGCCTGACCAAGGCCAGCGTGGGGCTGACCCGCTTTGAGTACGCAGAGCTGGGGATGCGCGGTTCCTTAGTGCCCTGATGGAGTGGATGTATTGCCCGGTGTGTTCGGCCCGCGTGTATTGTGGGAGCCTCAAGAGACGTGATCGGTGGCGGGCCGCTCCCGAAGGAATCGATGCCCCTGTATTCTTTTCACGTCTCCTAAAATCGGCAGCTTTTCCGCTGGTAGAGGGTTCCCGTTGCCGATATGGTTCGACAGATGCAGTGCAGCGGAAAGTAATTTCCGCGAAATTGCAGGTGTCTCTCGGTTTCTTTGTGCCTCGCTTCACGGCGGCGCTACAATGAAGTCGAGTTTGACTCACGATGACCGACTTCTCGCTTCCTAGCGCCGGAGGACCAACAAACCGCGTGGGCCGCGGACGCCAAGGTACGTGCCAGACACGACCTGTCCATCGCCCTTTTCGCAACGCATCCTGACGAGCCATACAGGACGAGAGTCGATAATCGAAGCTGCAGATCGGTTCGCCGGTCGGCAGCTTTTTTTCATGGGGGGGCGGTCTCGCGGAACGGCTCACACCGCCGCGACTGGATGCGAATTGAACTCTGGCCGCCACAGCCGCCAGTTCGTTTCCGGTGAATCCGAGACTCCGCGACCGGGAGATGTTGACGGAAACCGATGTTTTAGAATATTCCTCGCATGCTCACATGCTGGTTGCGGAAATCATTCCGCACCGGTCCACCGACAAGGATGTCCGGATGGCCACCTACATTTCGCCCCTCGCTTACGTTGATCCTCGTGCCCAGCTGGGGGAGAACGTGTTTGTCGGACCGTTCTGTCTGATCGGTCCGAATGTCACGATCGGTGTGGATACCCGTCTGGAAAGCCACGTCACGGTGATTGGCTGGGCCACGATTGGCGAGCGAAATCGGTTCTGTCAGAACTGCGTCATCGGAGGCGAGCCGCAGGATAAAGGGTATGTTGAAGGGGCTCCCACACAAGTCATCATTGGGGACGACAACCACTTTCGGGAAGGGGTGACCGTCAATCGCGGGGCGATGAAGGAAGACGGTATCACGCGGATCGATCACCGCAATCTGCTGATGTCGAATGCGCACGTGGCCCATAACTGTCACGTTTACTCCGACACGATGCTGGTCAATGGCGTACTGCTCGGAGGCCATGTCCATGTGCACGACAAGGCGATTATCTCCGGCAATTCGGCGGTCCACCATTTCAGTTCCGTGGGGACGCTGGCTTTCGTGGGGGGGTGCTCCAAGGTGGTCGTGGACGTGCCTCCCTACATGATCTACGACGGGAATGACGAAGCGGGTGTCCGCACGTTGAACCTGGTGGGTATGCAGCGAGCCGGAGTCAATGCGAGCACGATCGCCCTCATCAAGCGGGCCTATAAGCTGTTGATTCGTGAACACAAGCCGCTGGATGAAGTGCGTGTCTTGCTGGCCGATGAGTGTGACGGCGTGATTCCGATGGAACTGGGCACGCTCTTCTCGTTTCTCGATTACCAGCGTCAGGGGAAAAATGGTCGGGGGCGCGAAGTGGTTCGTGCCCATGTACCCGCGATTGCCTTGCCTGAAGTGCGGTCCAAGGCGGCCTGATCGGTGAGCGGCGTTTCTGTGAGAACTGGATCCATGAACCGTTTGAAGCTGGGTGTCGTCGGGGTGGGAGCACTGGGACGACACCATGCTCGGATCCTGGGTTCGTTTCCCGATGTGGAACTCGTCGCCGTTGCCGAGCCGAATGAGGCCCAGGGGCGTTCAGTGGCTGAGGCCACCGGTTGTGAATGGGTTGCGGACTATCAGTCCCTGTTGGGACGCGTAGATGCCGCATCCATTGTCGTGCCGACATTTCTGCATCAGCCTGTCGCCGTGGCCTTTCTCGAGCGCGGGATTCCCGTACTGGTCGAGAAGCCGATTGCCAGTTCGCTGGCGGCTGGTCAGGCGATTGTCGATGCGGCTGCGGCCAGTCGTGTCGCCGTGCAGGTCGGACATATCGAACGCTTCAACCCGGCGTTTCGTGCGCTGGCGGAACGTGTACAGGCTCCCCGGTACATTCGAGCCGAGCGGTACAGCAACTATGCCTTTCGCTCGATGGATATCGGCGTTGTTCACGACCTGATGATCCATGACATCGAGCTGACGCAGTATCTGGTGCAATCAGAGGTCATCTCGGTCGAGGCATTTGGCGTCTCACTGGTCGGTGGTCATGAAGATGCGGTCCAGGCACGAGTGCGGTTTGAGAATGGTTGTCTGGCCGACCTGTCCGCGAACCGTGTCTGTCCCACTGCCACGCGCACGATGCAGGTCTGGTCCGCGCGTGGCTGTGTGACAGCCGATCTGCATACCCGAACCGTGACGACGTATGGTCCGAGAGCCGACCTGCGGCACGGACCGCTGCCTTATGACCTGGGACGGCAACCGGGAGCGGACATCAATCAGCTGAAAGCGGAGATGTTCACCCGGTTTATCCCGATGGAGACTCCGACCTTGGAATCCGCGGATGCCCTGACCATGGAGCTTCGCAGCTTCATCGAGTCCGTCCGCAATGGGACCATGCCCGAAGTCGATGGTGTGGCCGGGCTGAAGGCGATTCAGGTGGCCGATGCGATTCTGAAATCGGTAGCGACTCATTCGTGGGGGCCAGGTGATGGATTGGGGCCCCACGTGCTGCTCGACCGCTTGGCAACCGCCTCGTTGTAGGGGGTTTCCTCGGTCGTTCCCGTCCGTTGTCAGGTTGGACAGGCGGGCAAAATGAACGCGATACGTGGATCGGTATCCAGTCCCACTCGGGTTGAGATTGTGCGGATACTGAACGGCTGTGATATGCTGGCGTCATCTGCATCATACCTCACCCGTCGAGAGCACCATGAGGACGATTCCGCTGACTGTTGGCCACTGGAGTGTGGGGCCTCGGGTATTGTTGGGGATGGTTGTCTGGGGAGCTGTTTTCGCGAGCGGGTGGGGCCTGTCCACCGTCCGGGCCGACGAGCCGAAGGTCGAGAACACCTGGCAGGTGATTCAGATGCAGGGGCAGCGCGTCGGGTACGTCCACGCCACCACCAAAACGGAAGAGCGTGACGGAAAGAAGGTCATTGTCTCGGATGTCTTCACCCGAATGTCGATCCGTCGCTTCGGGGTTGCCCTCACCACCGATGTGATTCAAAAGACGGAAGAGACCGAAGAGGGACAGCTGTTGTCGGTCTACTCGCTGCAGGACAACCCACCGTTCAGTCGGACGGAAGCCAAAGGGCGTGTCAGCGGGCAAAAGATCATTCTGGAAACCACCAATGCCGGGAAGACGCATACGCGCGAGATTCCCCTGCCGGCGGATTTGAAGTCGCCCTCGTGGCAGGATCGTTCGCTCCGCGAGTCACCGCTGAAGGTGGGCGAGTCCCGGACGTTCCAGACGTTTGAAGCGACGCTGGGGAAGGTCGTGGATATCCATCTGACGCGGGTGGAGGCGGGTGAGACTACGCTGCTCTCGGGGGAGAAGGCCAAACTCGATCGAATCGAACTGAAGCAATCGGTCCTGCCGGGGATCACGTCACTGATCTACTCGGATTCGTCCGGCAGTATGAAGAAGATGGAGATGCCGCTGCTGAAGATGGAGGCGTTCGACTGTACCCGGGATGAAGCCCTCCGGGAGATTGCCGAGGCGAATATCGATTTGGGAATCGACACGCTGGTCAAGGTGGGCGTGATCCCAAACCCCCGGGAGACGACTCGCGTGACGTTTCGGCTGGAGGCCAGGGAATACGATCCGTTCCAGGTCTATCCGGCCAGTACGTACCAAGGCCTCGTGAAGCGGGATGACGGTAGTTTTGAACTGACCGTGCGGGCCGAAGCGCTCCCGGAGGCTCCCCGGGAACCGGCTCCTGAGGCTCGCTACCTGGCCTCATCGCGGTACATGGACCTGAACGATGAGCTGATTCAGCAGCTGTCTCAGAGGTTTGCGAATGAGGAGACCGATGTCCGGAGGATCGCCTGGGCCGGGGAGAAATTTGTTCATGAGCATCTAAACCTCAAGGACTATAAAACGAATCTGGCAACCGCTTCGGAGGTCGCCCGCAGTCGCTCGGGGGACTGCACCGAACATGGGGTGCTGCTGGCGGCTTTGCTCCGGGCTCGCAAGATTCCCGCTCGAGTGGCTGCGGGGCTGGTTTACGCGGCCTCGCTCAAGGCATACGGCGGCCACATGTGGACCGAGGCGTACCTCGACGGGCGGTGGGTGCCGCTGGATGCGACGCTGGCGAATGGGCACGGGGATGCCATCCACATCAAAACTTCGGATGCCGCCCTGGAAGACGAATCCAGCCTGCCGGTGGAGCAGATGCTGCCTCTGATCCACCTGCTGGGGAGGACGACGCTTACGGTGGAGGTGGTGGAGCACCGGAAATCGGAGTAGCTGCATTTCCTGCCGAACCCGAGTGGAATTCCCGTGTCCGTCCCGCGTCGGAACCGAATGGCCCGCTGGAAGTTCCAGCGTCGATCGGACGAATCGGCCAGTTTGCATGCATCGCGGTCTTGCCGCGTGTGAGCGAACCGGTCACAGTCCCGCTCGTTCGAGAGGCTTGATCGCTGAGTCCCAGCGATCGGAAATTTCGACACCGATGCCGGAGTTTACTTCCCTGTGACGTAGACTTCGGGGACTCCACGCATTCGGGAAAGTGCGCGGATCGAATCGAGCAGCCTCCCTCGGCTGGTCGATAACAGATGATTCCCAGTAAGTCGGGAGAAGTGGGCGGAGCGATCCCTCCTCGGAACCCGCCGATAGAATGTGACTCCATCCGCTGAGCTGCTTCCGAGGCGAAACTCGCAGCACAGCATCGATGCGGGGCACTAGCCGGAATCCCGGACCACTGCGTCCGGAGGACCGCTGGAGCAGATTTCGTGTGGTCGTTGCGTCAGGCGCAGGTCGCCATCATTGTGGCCGGGTGTATGGGGATGGCCTATACCCAGTTGACGACATCAGCGGTCGTCATTCAGTTTGCCCGCTCGTTGGGGGCCACCGGCCTGCACATCGGGATCTTGGGAGCGCTGCCGACCGGCATGCTCTTTATGCAATTCGTGGCGGCGTTCTTCGCGAACCGGATTCGGTATCGCCGACCGCTGTGGGCGCTGGCCTGTTACGCTCAGCGCGTGTGCTACTTGCCAATCGCACTGGGGGCGTGGTTCCTGCCGAGTGTGTCTCCCACGGTCTGGCTCTGGTCGTTCTTGGCCGTGACGGTCGTGGAGCAGGCACTGGCGCACTTCTCGACGCCGCTCTGGATGTCCTGGATGGGGGACTACCTGCCGCACGAAGGGCTGAACCAGTATTGGGGCACTCGTCATCGCTGGCAGCAGTATACGGCGGCGGCCTGTATGCTGGGCTGCACCGTGTTCTTCTATAACGGTTCGTCCCAGATGATTGCGGCCTTTGCGATCATCATGACGGTGGCGTCGGTGCTGGGAGTGGCGGACATTGTCATGTTCCGCAAGGTCGACGAGCCCCCCGTCACGCCCTCGAAGGCGATCGGATTCTGGGAGTCGTTTGTCGCCCCGCTGAAGCTGCCAAGTTTCCGGTCGTACATCGGGTTCATGAGCTACTGGCACCTGGCCTCGATGGTCGGGGCGCCGTTCATCAGTCTCTACCTGCTGCAGTATGTCGGCATGGGATTGTGGCAGGTGCTGGCCCTCTGGACGGCAGCCTGGGTGGGCGGAGCGGCGTTTTCGCAGTTCTTGGGGAAGCAGGCCGAACTGCACGGCAACAAGGCTGTGATGAAGATCTGCGTCCTGCTGAAGCCGATCAACATGTTCTGCCTGATGTTGGCTCCGCGTGACCCGGCGCTGGCCTTCTGGACCTTGGTACCGATGTTCATGCTCGACGCGGTGCTGAATGCGGGAATCCTGATTGCCAACAACGGGTTCTTGCTGAAGAACTCGCCCACCGAAAACCGGACGATGTATATCGCTTCGGGAACCGCGATTGCCGGAATCGTGGGGGGCGTGACCGCGATTGTTTCCGGGATGGCTTTGTCGGCCATGGACGGCTGGTCATTGACCATCGCCGGGGCCCAGATCACCGGATTCCATGTGCTGTTCCTGGTCAGCATGCTGTTGCGATTCGGGGCGGTTCCGTTCGTAAACCGGATTCAGGAACCGACCACCCATCCGCCGATGCCTGTCTTCTCGGCCCAAGTGGTCGTGGTCACCGTACGCGTGTACCGCTCGATCCAGGGCAGCATCCGCATTCTGCGCCCGGACCAGGCTCAGCGCCCGGCTCGCCCGCCCCGGCATCCGCTGCCCAACAAGTCGACTCAGGCCGCGCCGTAACTCGGCGAATGTCGGCGATGCCGTTCGCCTGCGGGTAGCGAATGTCCTTACTTCGCTCCCGCTCGCGCGCGGGCAATTGTGAAGTCGACGAGTTCCTGACAGCGGAAGAACCCCTCCCAGTAGTTGTGGCCCTGCCCTTCTGCCACGATCAGGCGGACGGCGTTTTCCGCCCCCGCCGCTTTGTACCGCGCGACGAACTCCGCCGAGTTTTCCCGCAGTGGAACCACGGCATCCTGATCTCCATGGATGAACATCGCGGGGATCCGAGCTTGGGCAAGCACGGAGACCCTTTCAATGGGGTTATGCTTTGCCAGCTGGGCTTCGAGCTCGGCGGGAGTCAGTCCATAGGCTGGGGCTGCCTGGGCCAATCCCGGATAAGTGCGGAAGTCGAACACCGGGTAAATTCCAGCGATTCCGGCAACCTTCTCCGGGTTCGCAGCGGCCCAGCTGGTGACCCAAAGCCCGCCTCGGCTGCGCCCCAGTAGACAGGGCCGGGCGGCGTACCCCCGCTTCCCCGTCATCTCGTTGTAGAGTGCCGTAAACAATGACTGGCTGCGGGGGCTGCCGTAACCCTCTCCGACATCGATTCCGGCAACCGCAATTCCAGCTGCCAGAAACTGCTCATGCATCCACTTCTCATGCGAATCAGGATAGGCGGGCAACGTGGGGCCATAGATGACCCACGGCTGCGGAGTCGTCCGGAGATTTTCCGGGGGAAGGAAGACAAAAGCCGGTCGTCCTTCGACCAGGAAAGCTTCACCGGGCAGAATCAGTGTCTTGATCGGGACTTCTTCCGCGAGCGCAGCGCTGCCGCAGAACCATAACCCGCACCCGTAGATCATCCGCAGCACCCAGCTGCGTAAGCCCACTGCCGAACACGAATTCACCGGGGTCATGTGTCAACTCCTTGTCAAACGAACGGGAACTCAACGCTCCCTCGGACGGCGTGTGGGGCGGACTCACTCCGAGGCTGCATCCTTGGAATACTGATCGGCTTGTGCCTGCCAGCGGGCCGCCATGTCGGCCACTCGCTGCGGATCGTGAGTTGCCAGATTTGATGTTTCCGCCCGATCATTCCGCAGGTTGAACAACTCCCACGGCTGCTCCTTGGCGGCGACCAGTTTCCAATCGCCGAGGCGGATCGCACGGTTCCCCTCATGGGCCCACCATAATTCGCGAGGGGCAGATATTTCTTTTTGGAACAGATCCACCATGGACAGCCCAGGTCGTGCGGGGCTCACCGGGTCATGTGTGTCTGCCCGGTCTCCAGCGAGGGAAAGAATTGTCGGCCACACATCGACCAAGTGGCCCGGCTGATGGCGAATCTCCCCCCGAGCGGCGATTCCCCGTGGCCACTGGACGACCAGCGGGGTCGCCGTGCCGCCTTCGTGGACCCAGGTCTTGTGACGGCGGAACGGAGTGTTCGCGACAGCCGACCAACCCGGACCAAGACACAGATGGGTGGCCGCTGACCCAGGGGGCGCGTCAGGGTCATGGCCATCATCGCGGACCATCATTTCGGCAGAGGCTCCATTGTCGGAGAGAAACATCACCAGCGTATTATCCGATTGCCCCATCGCGTGGACCTGCGCCAGAACGCGTCCAATCTCCTGGTCCATCCGGTCAATCATGGCGGCATGGATCTCCATCTTGGTCGCTTGAAACGCCCGCTGATCCGCATTGAGGTCGTTCCACGGAATCGGGCGATTCACTTCGCCAGGTCCATAAAGTGCGATGTCTTTGGGAAAGTCGTACGGTGGACCGATGTCGGGTTCTCGGGAGGAACGTTCACCGCGGATCAGACCCAGAGCCTGCATCTTCTCCCAGCGTTTCGCCTGGATGACATCCCAGCCCGCGTCATAACGCCCCTTGTACTTGGCGATATCCTGGGCCGGAGCCTGCAACGGAAAGTGCGGAACCACGAACGCAACATAGGAGAAAAACGGTTGGTCGGCGTGATCGTTCGCATGTTGCTTCAGCTGGTCAATCGCGTAGTCAGCAATTGCGGTCGTCGAGTAATACCCCGTCCCGGGCGGCACCGGCGGCAATTTCTGATCGTTCAGGAAGCTGACCTTCGGGTGAAAATTGCGACCACAATCCTGCAGCAGGTAGGAACCATGGAACCCCATCTGGAGGGGCTGTCCATCAATATGCCATTTTCCAGAGTGGTAACTGCGATACCCGTACGGCCGAAGCGCAACGGGCAGCAGGGGAGCCCACGCGGGGCGGGTTCCCTGACTGCCTCCCTTTTTGATGCCGCGTAAGCTGTCACGCCGGATCTGCTGGGCATAGTACCCCGTCAACAGTGTCCCGCGCGAAGGCCAACAGCGGGCCGTGTTGGAGAACTGCGACATCCGCAGGCCCCCTTGCGCCAGCGCATCCAGATGGGGTGTCTCGATTTCACTGCCGTAGCAACCGAGGTCCGAGTACCCCAGGTCGTCGGCCAGAAAGATCAGCACGTTCGGGCGGGAAGCTTCTGCGCGGACGGCGTCACCGCTGATGACCAGAGCCCATAGGACCCAGACCACGCGGACCAGGGCGGGTATGCCAGCCGGGGTATCGTTCTTGAGATTCATCGATCCGCTCCAGAAGTGGTAAGACTCTCGGATTCTGGAGCGGGGCCGGGCGATGGTCAATCACGTCGCTCGTTTTCGAGAGGCTGCCAGCCGGAGATGTAAAGTCCGGGAAAATCTTTCCGCAGTCATTTCCGGCGGCATGGAGTTTACCGCATGCGGCGGGGCGCGGGGCGGATGGAGCCGTCTTCGACCTTCTCCTGGCGTCTCTGAAGCAGGCCATCGATCAGACCTGCGGCACCCTTGGTTCCCATGCGTTGACCCATTTCCGCCAGAGCCCGTCCGTCCAGCTGGGGCTGGTCGAGCGTACCCGACATTCGGAACGGAATCGACTCGCCTTTCAGTCCTGCCAGCAGCGGGCGGTTCTCGGTCCACCGGTCAGGCAGCGGCATATCGATCTGGAATTCGATCGTTTCGTCCATCCCCACCGAGCCCGAGCTGATGAGGGTCACGTCCCCCATCCCAATCCTCAGGTTGTGATGAGAAACACGTCCCTGTGCATATTCGAAGGGGACACTTTGCCGGGCTACGGTGATCTGTTGATTCAGTGTCCCCGGTTTTCGTCCGAGCATCGCCTGCAAGGCGCTGACGGATTGCAGGACCTGCAGAACCATGGGGCCCGGGCCCGCCTGGGCGGATTCAATCTCCAGCAGCCCCTGAAATTGCCCCCGGTAGGGTGCTGTCAGCTGGATTCGGGCCGGTTCCGCCGAGAGCGAGAACTGGCCTTCCAGACGGGTCGATGAGCCTAGCAGCGGCGACACGTACCGCATCCAGGACTGGCTCATCTCGGGGGTGAACTCAATTTCCTTGAGAACCGGGCCCCCCGCAAAGATTAGCTCGGCGGTGGAGTGGCCGAACTCAATTCGGGGAGCCGCAATCCACTGCCCACGACCAATCGGCAGGTGGTGCGGATTGATCTCCAGTGCATCATCGGCGTAGTTCAAAGTGACGAGGGCGTTCGTTGAGCGGAATCCATAAAAATTCGCGGCGACCCACTGGAGATCAGTGCTGACCAGCAAGGGGTCTGGGGCTCGCGTCCGATCCAGATTTCGCAGGGGGCCCTGGATTCGAATCTCGCCCAGCTGGAGCCCCTCAAACTGGATGTTCTGAGACTGTTTCGATGGGATAAAGGACAGCAGTTCCTGCACTTCGACATCACTGGTCCCGGTGAGGTCACAGATGACTCGCCCCGGCAGGTCGGCCACCGTGCCGTGGAAATCGGCATTGGCGATCGGTGTCCGTAAACGGCACTGTTCGAAGGTGACCAGCTTTCCTCCCAAGTCACCGGCTCCTTCGGCGATCAGCTGCAGATTCTCGCCCTGCCAGCGGTACGGGGGCGTGATCGAGCCGTTAGCACCCGATAAGCCGGACAAGCGAAAGTCCAATCGTGGCAGGGTGATATTGGCCCCCAGCAGCAGTCGACCTTCGGGGCTGGGGACGACATCCATGGTGGCCTGTACTCCCAGTTCCCCACTGACCATCCGGCCCGAGGTGTAGGGTTCGATCCAGGGGGCCAGCACTTCCAATGGTAATGAAGGGACATCGATATTGAGCCGCCCATTTCCGATGCCACTTCCACCCGCCCGTGGCAGATCCCACGTGAGGTCGGCCCGAATCGGCTGCTCGATCTCTGGCTGATTAAGGAGGGCCACCAGCTGTCCGATCAGGTTGTGCTCGGCGGCGGTGGAGGAGGTGAGGTTGGCTTTCGGAATCTGAATCACGGCAACCGGGGCTGGTCGCTCCGCGTCAGGAATCGGGTCAGCGGTCAGCCGTTCGCTCCGCAGCACGATGGTCCCGTTCTGGAGTTGCACATCAAATTGCGGCAGGGGGGCACCGCGGGGAGTGCCGAGCGAGAGCCGAGCGAGGAAGCGTTCGTAGTTGGTCACACCACCTTCGACGCATAGGTCGAGCGTGGGATCTTCGATGACGATTGTGCCATAATTGCCGACGCCTCGAACTAACTCCCAAAGCGAGATGGAGAGCGTGACGTGTTGAGCCTTGAGGGCGGGCTTTCCCTGATCGTCAGGGATGACCACATCGTTCAGAGCGATCGGCGTAGACCAGCCGACCTCGGCGGACCCGATTTTTACACCGGGCGGCAGCTCTTTGATAAGCAGTGCCGGAACCTGATTTCGCAGGATGGTGTGCGAGATAATCCGTGGAGCAAACCCGATCAGCAGTCCCAGAATGACCAGTGGCAGCATGCAGCCGCACCCTGACTTTTTGGGCTTCCCTGAGGGGGCGGCGACCGGAGCGGGCGTGGTATCGGACAATGGGCCGGGTGGCGTGTGGGATGTGTCAGTCATGATCCACTCCTCGGACGGCCCGCAGGCGAAGAAGGCTCAAGCGGGGCTTCGTCACAGCTGAGATTTCGAATTCGAAGCATCCGCCGGTACGCGCTCGCGTCCAGTTTCCGCCAGAGAGTGAGTGCCCCGTGGTGGATTGAGACCACCCGAATCCAGAACAAGGACAGTGCACTTGTCCCGATCCGACATTCTGTCAGTTCTTCGGAATCGCGGGAATCGCGGTTTCGGCGGACCGTTTGAAAATACCAGAGGTTCACTGCGGTGTGTGAATCGCCGTTTTATTGATGATCGGTCCTCGGTTGCGGCAGGTGGAAACGCGAGTCAGACTGTGACCGCCGAAATTGTCTCGATCAGGAGTTCCCGTGTCTGCGACTGGTGCCAATCCCACCGACCCTCAATCACTACCGCCAGGGGCGGAGCCGTGTCCCGCACCGCTGAACTGGGCGGAAGTGGTTCAGGCTGTGGCTGCCGAGACGCAAACTGCGTCGATCCCCTGTCCCGGGCAGGGGGATGATTCGCAGCTGGTCGCTCGCGTGTATGGCAGTGGTCCGCCGCTCTACCTTCTGGGGGGGGCCACGGGTTCGAGCTTTCTGTTCGATTTGACGGCCTATCTGCTCCGCGAGACTTTTACGACGGTGCGGTTGGAGCATCCCAATAATCCCCTGCAATCACTGACGTTGCTGGAGACCACGGGGGGATCCATTCGGGAGCTGGTTTCCGGTCTGGGGCATGAACAGCCCGCGATCTATGCCGCCGGGTACGGCTGTGATGTGGCGCTGGATATGCAGCAGCGTCAGCCTGGGTTCTGGAGTCACCTCTTCCTGCAAAACCCGTCGGTGACCCATCCCATGTACTGGAGAGAGCGTTTTCTCCACAGCCTGGGTCGGTTCTTCTCGCGACCGATGGGGACGCTGCCTGGATGGAAGGCCGTTCAGATTGAGAACCATCAGCGCTACTTTCCGCCGTTCGATGGGTCGCGATTTGAGTTCTTGCTGAATGATCTGGCCACGACTCCGGTCCGGGACGTTTCGTGCCGTGAGATCGCCTCCTTCAAGGCAGACTGGTCACGTTTTCTGCCCGCGTTGGCGACGCCCGTGGTGGTGATCCGCACCGAAGGCGAAGGCCGCACCCTGGAATTGGAAGCGGAACGGTTTGCCAGTCTGGTGCCCCAGGTGACCACCGATTGGATGCATTCGGCAGGGCATTATCCGTATCTGACCCATCCCCATCGGCTGGTGAAACTGCTGAAGCAGTACCTGCTGTCGCAGCCAGTGGACGCGGGGGCTTAAAACAGGCTGCCGGAGTTCAAGATTCGCCACAGCGACGTATCCAGATTGGGGAGCGTGGCCCAGACGGATGTTGTGAAACGTCCTTGGTTCCCCAGACTGGTCCAGACTTCATTGGTCAGATTACTCCGAGCCGCCAGGTCTGCCTTTCCGTCAGAATTGAAGTCACCGACCGTGACCTCGGACCATTGGGATTGCGGTCCGGTCCACGTATCCGCCAGAAAAGTCGAGAAGTTCGAGGTGGCGACCACGGAGACCCACCATTGCCCGATGGTGCTTCGACCGATGATGTCCGCGCGTCCATCCCCGTTGAAGTCGCCGACTTGGACATCAGACCAAGTCGTGGTTGTACTCCATTGACCCCACTTGGACGTGGTCATTGTGCCATCTCCCATGGAGAGGCTGACATACCATTCGCCCAGTTCGTTTCGCCCAGCCAGATCACCTCGTCCATCGCGATTGAAGTCAGCGGACAGCACATTGCTCCAGGAACCGCTGGTGGACCATTGGCCCCAGACGGAATTCGTGAATCCATTTCCCGTCGAAACCAGCACTGTCCAGTTTCCGTCGTTGCTGCGAGCGGCGATGTCCGCACACCCGTTGCCATCAAAATCAGCGACCAGGATATTCGACCAGTTCCCCCCGGGATCGCCGGTGTTCCAGAGTGTCGCAGTCTGGAGGATGCCCTCAGCGCTGGTCAGTGACACCCACCAGGAGCCATCGGCTTGAAGTCCAGCGATATCGGTGTGACCATCCGCGTTGAAGTCACCTGTGAAGAACCGTTCCCATGGGGTGGCTTCAAACAGATTGGCGGCGATCGTTGCGGTGAAGCGACTTCCCTGAGAATCCAGAATCAGAATTTCGTGGCCCGTTCCGAATGCCCCCGGATCATGGATGATGAGATCGGGCTGTGGATCCGCCAGTTGCAGGATCAGGTACGGTTTGGCACTGGCCGATGCGGATGATTCGATGGCATTCAGGGTGGTGGCGTAGGTCGATCCCTCATTCCGCAGAACCAGTCCCAATGTTCCGGTGCCAACCAGTGTCCTCACATAAGCGGGGTCCAGACTGGCCGAGTGAACCTTCAGCTGATTCGTGGAACTGAGGTGGTGAAGTGGTCGCGAGCCAATGAGACTCCCTCGTGATGCATCACTGACATCGACCACGCCATCGCCCGCATAGCCATAAATTTCAATGGGAAGGAAATCCGGAGATGCCGTTCCTTCAATCGACGTGGTTTCAAAGAATAGCCACGCATCCTTGAGGACTTTGCCCTCAGGAATGGTGGAGAGGTCAAACTCCAGGACGGATCGGGTCCAGTCGGGTCCTCCTTCAATCCGCAACTGAGTGGAGTCGGTGTTGAGCAGCTGGTCCGCCCCCTGTTGTGTGACTTGGCCATCCACTGCGGGCAAGATCGTCAGCGATTTGGAAGTGACCGGGGTGATGTAGATTTTGACATCGAATTCCGTTGAAAGGGGGATCTGACCATTGTCCGTCACCCGAACGCGAAGCGAGAAGCTGCCCCGATGGCGCAGTCCCGTCAGATCCTGGCGATTTACCCAGAGTGTCCCAGCCAGCGCAGGGTTGCTGCCATCGCCGATGACAAGGGTGTCATCCGGATTCCCGCTGACGATGGAATAAGTCAGGGGACTGCCGTCTGGATCGCTGGCGGTCAGTCGTCCCACGACCGTCCATCGCGCGGAGAATTCCTCGAAGCTGAACGTTGTCGGGCCAGTATGGATCGGGGCTTCGTTGAGGTTGTTGAGATCCAACCGGAAGGCGACGGTGGCGTCCGGGACTCCCAGGATCGTTGCGTCATCGGCCTGAATCGTGATGGCGTAGCTGGACTGAAGCTCATAATTCAGGAGGACGCCCGCTTTCAGAAACAGTTCGGTGCCATCTAGCTCGAACGAGGCGAAGTCCGCTCCCGACAGGCTGAGCGTGTTGGTGCCCCTCCCATCGTCGGAAATGCCGACGTCGGCAACCTTGATCCGGATGGCTGTACTAGTGTTTTCGTCCAGCGCATTGATCGTATTGGTCAGTTGGATGGTGGGAGCACTGTTGATAGTGTCAATCGAATAGTTCGACGAGGTGAGCGGTCCAACCCAGAGGTTGCCGCGGGCATCCATGATCTGGTTGCTGCTCACGGTCAAAGACTCATTAATGGCATAGACCTGATCGTTGGGTGTGAATGTCGTGGTCCAGATAAGTCCTCCATCGGCGGAGGTCACAGGAGAAAGTGTTCCGTTGGCGACGGTCAGGTCGGCATTAGTGAATCCGGACACCGGTTCACTAAATGTGAATG
>QWPB01000127.1 GCA_003671275.1 Planctomycetota bacterium
AGAGCAGACCGTGGCACTGGACCAGATGGGTGATCGGTCCGCCCCCCATGTAGCCAAACGGATCGCGATCCTGTCGGGGCCCTATCGATCGATCGGGGGAGCCGAGCGTGCCGCCAAGGACACGCTCCAAAGAGCCCGCGTTCTCCAACTGCTTGGGCAATGGACCGACGCGATCGGAGCCTTTATTCCCATTCACCAGGCAGCAGCGGCTCATGGAACCGCGAATAACTTGCGGGCCACGGAGCTGGCGATCTACTGGACGGCCGCGACCCAGTACGAGAATCAGGACTACCAGGCCTGTGTCGGGACGTTGAATCGGTATCTGAAGGACTATCCCCTCGGCAATATGCGGGATGCGATTCTGGTACGCGTGGCCGCCTGCCTGTCTGTCATTCAGCAGTACGAGGAAGCCGCAACTTTCCTGGGACAGGTCGAGGGCCCGCAGCGTTGGCGCTGCCTGCTGTTGACCCGCCGATTGCGTGAGATCGCTGCCCTGGCCCCGGCGGTTCCGTCGCCGGCCACCAACGAAGTACCGTCCACGCCGGCTCCGGATGCGGCTCCTCCAGCCTCAGGGAACTGATCCTCACGGATCAGGGGCGCTCCTGACAACTGAAATCGAATCGATGCTTTACCGCACGCTGCTCCGTCCGCTGCTCTTCCGCCTCGATGCCGAGACCGCTCACCATCTTACGATGGGGATGTTGCAAGTCCTGCGCACCCTCCCCGGCGGAATGGCCCTCGCGCGGCTGCTGTGTGCCGGGTCCAGTGTCGGATTGGAACGCACGGTGTTCGGGCTCAGGTTTCAAAACCCCGTCGGGCTCGCTGCGGGTCTGGACAAGGACGCGGTCATTAACGAAGGCTGGGAGTCGTTCGGCTTTGGTTTCGTCGAGATCGGTACCATCACCCCGCGACCTCAGCCCGGCAATGACCGCCCGCGATTGTTTCGCCTGATTCGAGACCGGGCGATCATTAATCGTATGGGGTTCAATAGTGGCGGAGTCGAGGCCGCCGTCGCGCGCCTGAAGAATGTGCCGACCCATCGCCGGATCGTCCTTGCGGCCAATATCGGCAAGAACAAGACCACCCCCAATGCCGACGCCGAGCAGGACTACCTGGCCTGTCTGCGGCCTCTCTTTCCGTATGTCGACTACTTTGTCGTCAACGTCAGTTCGCCCAATACGCCGAACCTCCGCGAGTTGCAGGACCGCGAACCGCTCACGCGACTGTTGCTCACGCTGCAAGACTACAATCACAGTCAACCCCTCCCGAAGCCGATCCTGCTGAAGATTGCGCCCGACCTGAGTTCGTCCCAGCTGGATGACATTCTGGCGATCGCCCAAGAGGCCCAGCTGGCGGGTTTGGTCGCTACCAACACCACGATTGATCGCAGTGGTCTGGCGACGCCGGAGTCAGAAGTGAACCGCCTCGGCGCGGGCGGACTCAGTGGGGCCCCTCTCACCAGTCGATCCACGGAGGTGGTCCGCTATTTGATCGAGAACCGCCAGCGTCAGCTGCCGATTGTGGCTGTTGGCGGGGTCATGACTCCAGCGGACGCACTGGCCAAATTGGATGCGGGAGCCTCGCTAGTTCAGGTCTACTCAGGCTTTATCTACGAAGGGCCCGCTCTGGTGCGAGGGATCCTCCAGTCCCTGAGAGAACGGTCTTGAGGTTGTCTTGTGGAGCGATCTGAGGGGCCATAAACGAGAGTCTTCGTGTTTTCTATTGGAAAGCGATCAACATCCCTCGATCCACGAAAGACCGACATGCGAATGACGGAGTTGCTGGGGCTTGGCATTGCGGTGATCTTCATTCTGGGGGCTCGCTTGGCCCTAGGCGAGGACGAGGGGATCGTCTCGCGGGCCATTCGTCAGCCGATTCCGGACAAGCTGGTCGTACTGACCTTTGATGATTCGTCGCGTTCGCATCACGGCATCGTGCGTCCGATTCTGAAGGAGTACGGATTCGGAGCGACTTTCTTCATTACCGAGGGTTTTGACTTCCCAATCAACAAGGACGATTACTTGACGTGGGCGCAGATTCGCGAACTCCACGACGATGGGTTCGAAATCGGCAACCACACGCGGAATCATCTCGGAATCAATCACCGCACGCTCAGCTGCCTGGATGATGAACTTGATGGGATTGCGGAGGGATGTGCCGCGCAGGGGATTCCTGCCCCGGTGACGTTCGCGTGGCCGGGAAATGCGAACACCGAAGAGGCGTTCGCGCTGCTGCACCAGCGTGGGATACTGTTTGCCCGACGGGGAGGGGCTCCGGAGTACCCCTATGACGAAGGGCGGGGCTTCGCGTACGAACCCGGCAAAGACCACCCGCTGCTACTGCCATCGGCGGGCGATGCGCGACCAAAATGGACGCTACCCGATTTGATTCGGGCTGTTGAACAGGCTCGCGACGGGAGGATCGCGATCCTGCAATTCCACGGCGCCCCCGACACCGCCCACGACTGGGTCAGTACCGGTGAGCAAAGCTTCCGGTCCTATATGAAATACCTGAAAATCGAAGGCTACCGCGTCATCGCCCTCCGCGATCTACAAGAGTACGTCGATCCGGCAGTCACGCCAGAGGATTACAAGGCGGTGATCGAGAGCCGGAAGAAGTCGGTGGAGGCGGAAGCCGTTGAAACAACGTCGGAGAAGTAAAAAACGCACGTCGAACTCGTCGGCTATCCCGCCTCGTTCGTTCCGATCAGCACTGGGTTGTGCATGTGATCGGACTCGACGTGGTAGTTGCGGAACTGCATCGAGTAGCTGGCCTCGAACCACTTCTGGATGTCGGGGACGCAGGCTTCATCGTAGGTCGGAGCGACGTGATGCAGGCGGCCATCCACGACTTTTTTGATCTCGCCGTCGTCGACGATCACCTCGCCCCGCGCGATCACATAGCGGGGAAGTTCGAACATTTTCTGAAGGTCGCTCTGCGGCTGATAGATCGTCACATCGCCATCCGCGCCCGGTCCGAGATGGCCCTTGTGCTTCAGGCCCAGAATCCGCGCGGGGGCAGCTCGCGTGATGATCGTGATCTCGTTCAGGGTGTACTCGCGAGTGATGTCCTTCAGGGTGCATGACGCCAGGACCTTCTCCGGCACGCGGGCCAACACCTCCTCGCGGCGCGTCCGGTCCATTAGCAGCGCGATGATCTCCGGGTAGGCCAGGAACGACCCGCCGTTGGGATGGTCGGTGCTCATCGCGATCCGCCACGGGTCTTGGGCGAGCAGATACCACTCCAGCCCGATCGCCCACTGCAGGGCATGTACGAACGACTTGTCGCGGTACTCCACCGGGACGATCCCGCAGCCTGCTTCCATCTCGGTGTCGGCACTGAACCATTTGCGACCGAACACCTTGTGCAGGTAATACCCCAGCGGCCCATCGCCCGTCATCGAGGTCGTCGGCCCGAACATCACCTGCCCCACATCGAGAGTCAGGTTCTCATGCGTATTAAAATAGTCGACCAGCTCCGGCACCTTCGAGCAGAACGTGGACTGCTCATCCGGATTGCCGCCATAGCTGTGGAATTGGATGTGGGTCAGGTGGCCGCGATGCCCTTCGAGCGATTGCATCGTGTCGAGCGTCGTCGTCCAGTTTCCCGGCATGCCGAGGTTGTTGCAGTGGATGTGGACCGGATGCGGGAGTTGCAACTCGTTGGCACAGCGGGCCACCTCGCGGATGATTTGCCGGGCCGTGACGTTGAACCGGTCGACGTTGTCATCCAATCCCGAGACGTTGTGGCCGCCTTGCTTCCAGACCTCGACCCCGCCCGGATTCACCAGCTTGCACGCATACCCCTTCGACGCATTCAGCAGCCAGGCGATGTAGGCTTTCACCCGTTGCGGTTCGTTGGCCGCGATCTGCTTCATGATGTAGTGATTATTCCCCATCAAGACATAAAAACCCTTGTCGATGATGGGAGTGTCTTCGAATTCCTCATGCACATGCCGGGCCGCGATGGGCGGCACAGCGGCGTCGAAGGCCGTCGTGTAGCCCAACCCCGCGTAGAGGTAGCCAGTCGCAAACGTGCTCGGCACGCTGCCCGTGGTGCCGGACCGCTGGAGCAATGTCCGGTGGACCATGGGAGAAGTACGTTTCTCCTCGGGCCGCATTTTGCGGGCGGCATTGACCTTCGGCCCGGCAATGTGGCAGTGCATGTCGACGCCGCCCGGCATGATGATCATGCCGGTGGCGTCGAGGGTCAAGTCCCCCTTGGCTGCAGGATCGAGTGGGGCGGCGATGACCTGGCCGTCCTGAATCCACAAGTCGCGGATCTCGCCATTGATGCCGTTGGTCGGGTCGTAGACCTTGCCGCCGGTAATCTTCAGAAGTCCCATGTTTGCATGTGTTCGTACGGTCGCCGTCGCCAGGATTGCGTCCCAGCCGGGAGTTGCCTCCGGTCTGCAAATCATCATAATTCAGGCGAGCATCCGACGTAAGCCGGATGTTGGGTGAAAGCCGCTGACCGCGCGATGTGGAGAGTTCAAGAACTCCGCAGCGCTGTGACCAGCCCCTGCAGTGCGTCTGGAGGATGATCGGCGGTCAGTGAGATTCGCAGACGTGAACCGCCGTTCGGGACCGTCGGGGGACGAATCGCCGGGACCAGATAGCCCTGGTCCATCAGGCGAATTGACCAGCGGACAGCCTCGACCGGATCTCCGATAATCAGCGGCACGATCGGACAGCGTTCGTCACCGAGCGGTTGATGTCCAGCACTTCGAAGTGCCGACCGCAACTGTTGGGCCTGGTCGTGTACGCGACTCCGGCGTTCCGGTTCACGATCGATAATCTCCAACGCCGCCAGTGCAGTTCCGCAAGCGGCCGGAGTCAACCCGGTTGAAAACAACTGCGTCCGGGCTCGATTCCGAATCCAGTCACAGACTGCCTGAGAGCCAGCCACGAAACCGCCTTGTGATCCGATCGCCTTGCTTAAGGTGCCAATCACCAGGCAGTGGGCTCGATTTCCAGTCAACTCTTCGTGCAGTCCCCTTCCCGTGGGGCCAAAGATCCCGGTGGCATGGGCCTCGTCCACGACCAGCATCGCCTTGTAGTCGTCCGCCAAGTTGACCAGCTGCGACAGCGGAGCCAGATCGCCGTCCATGCTGAACACGCTATCGGTCACGATCAGCCTCCGCCGAGACGGGCGACTTTTCTCCAGCTCCGACTCTAGCCCTGTCAGGTCTGTATGTGAGTAGACGCGCAGCTTCGCACCGCTCAGGCGACAGCCATCGATCAGACTGGCATGGTTCAGTCGGTCGCACAGCACGGTGTCACCGGCTTCGACGAGCGCCGCAATCACTCCCAGATTGGCCGCGTACCCGGTGGGAAACAGGACGGCGGCTTCTGTTCTTTCGAATTGTGAGAGGGCGCGTTCCAGGGCCACGTGGAGCGGACCGCGACCGCTCACCAGGGCACTGGCCCGCGCTCCGGAGCCCGACTGTTGGAGAGCGGCGACACCGGCGGCGATCACTCGCGGGTCGCTGGCCAGACCGAGATAATCATTCGAGGCCAGATTGACGAGCGTTTGCCCTTCGATGCGGCAGCGACCGCCGGGCAACGGTTCGCAACAGCGCACGGACCGCCGGAGTCCCGCCTGTTCCAGAGAGGCCAGTTCGTCATGAATCCAGTCGAAGGCAGCCATGGAGAGTTGTGCGTGATGCCGGGAAACACCAGCGGCCCCCAGATCGCATGACTCGGGAGCCGCCGGATGGCTGATTGTTGGCAGCGGTCACCGTTCTGGCAATGACGGGCCGAGAATGTACCAGTTTCTCCCTCATGTAACCGTTCACGCGAGGCCTCCCCGTCAGGCACTGCAACAATTGGTCCACTCGATTTAGATGCCGAGGCATTGGGTTCGGCCCATGAACGGTCTCCAACACTTTCACGCCAATCAAAAAACAGATTGACGGCGAACTTTTTGGTCGATATCTTCAATCTCGCACCATTCGATCGAATGTGCCACCCCCCTATTTAGGAGAACCGATATGAGAACAATGTCTGTCTGTCTGTGATCTCCACCAGTGATATCGCAAACGGATGTCCGTGCTCGATTACAGCGCCTGGGCTAACCCCGTTCAACATACCAGCTGGAAATTACACAGCACGAGGAACCGAACAGACGCGGAGCACGGTACGTGTAAAATGGACCAGTCCAGGCGGCACGATTTCCAACGATGTCCCAGTCGACCCAGTCACAAAGAAATGGGAAAACACACAAAGCCTATCAACCGGTGCGCTTTACATCAGTGTTCAGCCACTTATTAATCAAAATCAGGCTGATAGTTGCTATGCCTATCGCGGTGGCAATGTTATCTGATGCCATCGCCGAGTTCTCCCTCGATCTATCGGGGGCACTTCCACCCATACTGAAAGGAGTTCATGCCAACATGAATTCAAAACGGAACTGTTCCAGATATCGCAAAGGGATAACCATCACTGAAGTGTTGGTTTCGATCACGATCTTCGTACTACTTTTATTATTGTTGCTGCCCGCTGTCCAAAGTTCTCGCGAATCATCCAGAAGAATAGAATGCGCATCGCATCAGCGACAAATTGGGATCGCGTTTTACAACTATCAAAACTCACTCCATGTGTTTCCGGGTGCGTTTTCCATCTGGACGTATGAGATATTGCCATTCATGGAACAGCAGTCATTGCATGCCAAAATCAAGGATTGGAAGGAAGGAAAAGTTCTGGACAACCACATGCATAAGACTCCTGTGAAGATTTACGTTTGTCCTTCCGATCCAGTTGCGGTGACTGAACTGGGCTGGGAGGTCAGCTATCGAATGAATGATGGATACTGGCCTCCCAAGAACAAGCACAATGGGTTTTTTCGTGTGTTTTATGGAAACACGCTGAGCAATGATTGGGAGAAGTTTCGCTCGGCCAAGCCGTCCGACATCACAGATGGTTTGTCATCGACTGCCGCACTGTCGGAGCACTTGGTAAGTCCGAGCGTCGGATTCCTGCATCAAATCGGCCCATGCAGCGTGAATCATCAGGTCTGGAATCGCCTAATGAGAGAGACATGGATTGTGCAGGGAGAGGATGCGTTGGATGAATTCTGCAAACGGTGTGAGTACGAAGCCATTACTCCTGCTCAAAACTACATCATCAGTAGTAACAGATTCGCAGCATTGAGCAACTCACACTACAGTCATGAATTGCCGCCCAATCGCAATAGTTGCTACAACGGGAATCTTGATTTTGCATACTTTCGCGCAATCACAGCATCGAGTCTGCACCCTGGCGGAGTGAATTCCCTGATGGCCGACGGGGCCGTCAGGTTTGTGTCCGACTCGATTGATCGAAATGTATGGAGGGCAATGAGTTCCCGAGATGGCAGTGAGCCGATTACGTACTGAAATGCCGCGAGGTGGCTCCGGTTGCCGCTTTGGGCTTACGGGGGCGGATCCGAAAGAGGTTGGCCTGACCCCATTTTCTGTACCAAGGGCTATGAGAGTTGGGGTGGTAGGGGTTGGGCGGAGCCCAAGGGGCCGTTGTATGGCTGGAGCGGAGAA
>QWPB01000008.1 GCA_003671275.1 Planctomycetota bacterium
ATCGACTTTTGGCTTGCCAGACTTGCGGGGGCGGACACCCATCGGAATGGGTGCCGGTCCCGGACTGTCCCCGCGTCAACTTGGTGAGTTGGATGGCGTGGAAAATGTGACTCTTCTGCAGCCTCAGATGCCTGTGCATTCGCACTTTCTAATCGCATCAAGCCAAGGGGCTAACGAAAGTTCTCCCCAAGGGGCGGCCCTGGCGGCCGCTGAGATCTGGGCGCAAAATTCCCCCACAGTGGCAACCAGCCCCGGATCAATTGGAATGTCGGGCGGCAACATGCCTCACGAGAACATGCAACCGTCTCTCGCGATCAACTGGTGTATTGCCTGCTCCGGATACTATCCGACTCGTCCGTAAAGACCGGGCAATCCATTTTGTTGCCGGGGGAGGTCTGTGTGGCCCGCAGCCTCCTCCGGAGTGTTTCTAGCAGGTTTTCAGAACCGTTCTTTCCGAATTTGCGGCAATTCGGCAGAATACCTCCCGCGGCCCCTGATCGGTCGCTCAAGGGAGGGGTGATGTCGCAGGGTGGTCGCCTGAAGTGGTTTGCCGTGTTGCTGTTGGTGGTTGTGGGGATTGACCAGTGGACCAAGGTCTATGCGGTGGCCCACTGGAAAGAACAGCCTCCCCAGCAGTTTCTCGGGGATACTTTTCGCATTGATTATGCGGAGAACAAAGGGGCCTTTCTGAGCCTGTTTGGCAATTTGCAAGAAAGCCTACGGTTTCAGATCCTGGTGGTCGGTAATGGGATTGGACTAGCGCTGATTGCGGGATATCTGCTGATGCGGCCAATACCTCGCTGGGAGTTTTTTGCCTGGCTGCTAGTGCTGACCGGAGGGATTGGGAATCTGATTGATCGCGTGCGGATCAATGCGGTGATTGATTTTCTGAATCTGGGAGTCGGCGGGGTCCGGACGGGCATCTTCAACGTGGCTGACATGGCGATTACAGCGGGATTTTTGATGCTGGTGCCACTGCTCTTTCGAGGAGAGCCCTCGCCAGCAGACACCTCCGCACCGCATCCCGAGGATTCCGCGACATGAACTGCCGTTATGGTGAGGGCGTATCTCGTCATGGGGCCGATCGGTGGATCGGTCCTGGGGGGCGTTGTCTGTTTCTGGTGGGGTGGCTGCTGAGCGGTGGAGGTTCCTCGTTATTCGCGGATGATCGGGTCACCTTGATCCCGGAAGGCGCTGTCGACCCCGTGGTCATTGTGGGAACCGTTGAGAATTACACCGGCGAGAGTTTAATCATTCGACGGAATGGAGTGCCGAATGACCGCTATCCGGCCTCTTCAGTCGTCAGCGTGGAAACGCTGCGAATGCCGAAACATGACCAGGGACTGGAGCTGTTTCAGGCTGGGGAAATTGCGATGGCCGAGGCCACCTTGCAGGCGGGCCTGCGTGAAGAGCCCCGCGAATGGGTCCAGCGGGAGGTCCTGGCCGAACTGGTCCGGTGTGCGATTCGGCAGGGGAATCTCGATGCAGCGGGTACGTATTTCCAGCGGATCACCAAGGATGACCCGACCACCCGTCACTGGAAGGTGGCTCCACTCACGTGGGCTCCTCAGGCAATGGCTGAGGGGCAACGGGCTCTGGCTCGCAGTTGGTTTGACAGTCCTGCGTCTTCCGAACGATTGATGGCTGCCAGTTGGTTGTTGCTGGATACGGTTTATGGCCATACGGCGGAGACGAAGTTGAAGGATCTTTCTCGCGATACTAATCGCGTGGTGTCGGCCCTGGCCCGGTGTCAGTTGTGGCGGTTGCAGATGGGGACCCCGCTGGATGAAGTCGAGCTGGCGCGGTGGCGGCGGGATGTTCGAAAGCTGCCGCAGGAGTTACGGGCGGGGCCACACTATCTGGTGGGCAAGGCACTCATGCAGCGTCGTGAACCGACACTGGCAGCCGCTGAATTTTTGTGGTTGCCGATGGTCTATCGCGAGCCTGAAGATCTGGCAGCCCGTGCACTGCTGGATGCTTCACGGGCCTTGGAATCGGTGGGGCAGACCGTGGATGCCATCGCATTGCTGGATCGCCTGGATCGCAATTACCGCTGGTCAGCGTCCGCCGCAGAGGGGCGTCAGGCTCGTTCGGTCTTGTCCTCCGAGGGCAATTCGGACAAGAATCCCTGACGCTGGGCGTGCGGACCTCCGGCCTGATATTCGGTGGGCGGGTTATGCCGTCGTCAGCCATCTGCCAAGGAGGGCGGAATGTTTGTTGATCGAATCACTCGAACCCTGACATTGCGAGGTTTTCTCCGAGTGGTTGTCGTGGTGCTGCTTTGGAGCGGCATGGCCACGATTGCCGATGCTGCCGGTGCTCGGATTATTGATAAGGGGCAGTTGGATGTTCGGGAATTGTTACGGGCTGGCGGGTTTATCGGCTATCTGACGATTGCCTTGAGTATCGCCATGGTCGCGATGATCGTGGAGCACCTGCTCACGATTCGACGAGGGGTACTGGTGCCTCCCCGGTTCACCGAAGAGTGTCGGCAACTGATTGCCGCAGGGCAGATCACTCAGGCGGAAACGCTGTGTCGTGAGAAATCGAGTCTGCTCTCGTATGTCGTGGGGATTGGCTTGCAGGAGTCCGAACTGGGAACGGCGTCCATGATCAAAGCCATGGAAGATGCCATCGCCGAACAGGCCGCCCGATTGTCACGGAAAATCGAGACCCTCGCGCTGATCGGCGTCATTGGTCCCATGCTTGGGCTCATGGGGACCGTATGGGGGATGATCCAGGCGTTCGGCGAATTTGCCGAGAAGGTCACCCCGCGAACGGCGGACTTTGCCCCCTCGATCTCGGAAGCACTGGTCACCACGCTGTTCGGGTTGTGTGTCGCGATTCCTGCCCAAGTGGCCTACAGCATGTTTCGCAATCGGATCGACAGCTACATCGCTGAAGCGGCACTCAGCGCGGAACAGATAATTGGTCCTCTGAAGCGACGGGCGATGGCTAAGCGGGCCACGACGTTACCGGGAAATCCTTCCCCATCGCCACCGACCGCTGACGGAGGACGCCGCGCGTGAGGCTGCCTTCGAAAACGAGGCGTTCGCTGCGCATGGATATCACGCCGTTGATCGACGTGGTGTTTAACCTGGTGATTTTCTTTCTGGTGGCTTCTCACTTCTCCACGAATGAGACACTGGCTCCCGTGGAGTTACCCGTGGCCGGTTCTTCCCGAGAGGATGAAGAAGATCCTCGTCGGTTGGTTGTAACAATCACCGAGGATGAAACACTGTACATCGGGGATCAACCCGTGACACTCGAAGAGCTGAAAGTACGAGTTCAGAATGATCTGTCCGCACAAGGCCCTGAGTTTGCAGTCCAGGTCCGAGCTGATCGTCGGGTGCCCTATCGGGCGGTGGAACCATTGCTGATTGCTTGTGCTGAAGCCGGTGTCACCCGGTTTGGCGTGAAAACTGCCGGACAGTAAGTCGGGGGATTGTGGCGGAATGTGCCGCCGTGGCCGCGATGAGTCGGGTTTCTCTTGCTTCGATACGGGGCATCGTGAGATTCTGGACCGAGGTTGTCGGCGATTGTGCCGGTCTATCTCTGTTTCCCCATTCTTGATCTGGGCTCGATCATGCCGCGAACCGCTTCACGGTCAGTTCTGTTACTCTTGACGGTGGCCATCTGGGGGATGGGGTGCCAGTCGGCACGGGTAATCTCCAAAGATGAATCGGGTGGAGTGATTTCCATCCCGGCGAATACCGATGCATGGCCGTTTCGTTATCGGAGCAAGGCCAATGAACTATTGGCCCAGCATTGCCCCGAAGGTTACGTGATCGAACGCGAGGAAGAGGTAATCACCGGCCAGCGGACGATCGTGGAGCAGGACGAGCAGAATCGCACTCAGCAAATCAGTAAGCGAACCAGCTTGTCGATGGGCAACACCACGACCACGGAGACCACCTCGGATGTTACGGAGTGGCGGATTCACTATCGGAAAAAGACAGCTGAGGATGACCGGGAGTCGTCCGTGCATGCTGCCAGCCTGGAAATCGAAGAGGGATCAGGAACGGGCGTAGAGGGCGCGGATTCGAGTGACGTGACTGAAAATTGATGTGACAGGGGAGCAAACCGGGATACTTGGATTCGTGAGTATGGCAAATCCCTTGCAATTTCGGATCTTCTGGTCTGCGGCCCTTGATGTGGTCGCGCGGCCCCGGTAGTGTGGGGGTTGGTCACGCAGCGCGGTCACAGCAGGTCTGGTCTAAAATTCCCTGCCCCCGAGCGAATGAGCGGATCTGGAGGGTAGAAATGTCGACTCAACGGGCCACTCTGGTGGCGGAAATTCTCTGGGAACTCAAGCGAGCCGACCGGTTTGCAACGCTGACATCAATCGCTCGTCGGGCCGGATTCAGTCCGGGGGCTCAGTGCCGAACGATTCTGGCCTGCATGAACACCATTCAGAAGGAATGGCCGCACTTGGAGTGGTGGCGGGCGCTCCACGATGATGGCGTGGTTGAGAAGAAATCAGTACAGGCGGAAGCCATGGAACGGCTGGGCATTGAATTGCGGGAAGACGGGGCTCACCTGACGGTGATTCTGGATGTCGCCCGGATGATGGCCTGGGACACCACGATGGATGGCAAGGCGATCAAGGGCAAGGCCGCAGCTGTGGTCGAACCATTGAAAACCGAGTAGTGTCTCTCGTCAACATGCCGTTTTGACGGCGTTTTGACTGTCAGTGTTTTGACGGATGGGACATCCTCGGAAAAACAAACACCTGCTCAAACAAAAAGCCGCCTTCTCCCGGGGAGAAGGCGGCTTTTGTTTTTGGCGGCGATTGCGTTGACGGTTCGATTTTGACTGTCTGATGCCGGACCCCGACCGGTGGCCCCGGCTTTCGTGAGGCCACCGTTATGACAGCAGGTGTTCCAGGTCTTCCGCCGTCAGGCTGTCGAGGACGGAGCCCTCTTCGGCGGCGAGGATGGCATCGGCGAGTTCCCGTTTCTGCTTTTGCAGTTCCAGGATCTTCTCTTCCACTGTGTCTTTACAGATCAGGCGGTACGCGAACACCTGGCGAGTTTGGCCGACGCGGTGAGCCCGGTCGATGGCCTGGGCCTCGACAGCGGGGTTCCACCATGGGTCGAGCAGGAAGACATACTCGGCCGCAGTCAGGTTGAGACCCAAGCCCCCGGCCTTCAGGCTGATGAGGAACACCTTCGTGTCGGGGTCGTTCTGGAACTGCTCGACGACTTGCTTGCGATTGCGGGTTTTGCCGTCCAGGTAGACATACGGCACCCCCTTCTTGTCGAGATGTTCCTTCAAGATCGACAGCATGCTGGTGAACTGCGAGAAGACCAGCGACTTGTGGCCTTCCTCGATCAGTTCTTCGATCTGGGGGACCAGGATGTCGAGCTTGGCGAACGCTTCTTCGCGGGTCTCGCGGTCGAGAAGTGCCGGATGGCAGGCGGCCTGACGCAAGCGCAGGAGGGCTTCCAGCACATGCATCCGGGACTTGTTCATCCCTTGCTGTTTGACCATCCCCAGCAGCGAGTCGCGGTAATGCTCTCGCAGTTCGCTGTAGAGCGCCTTTTGCCGTTTGCCCATCTGGCAAAAAATCGTTTCCTCGAACTTATCCGGCAGATCGGCGGCGACCTCCCGTTTGGTGCGGCGGAGCACAAACGGGCGAATCCCCTTGGCCAGCATCTGGCGGGACTGGTTGTCCTTGCCATCGAGGGCATGCACGCGGAATGCGGCACTGCGGCCCAGCATACCCGGATTGAGGAACTCGAAAATGGACCACAGGTCGCCCAGGTGGTTCTCGATTGGCGTTCCGGACAAGGCCAGCCGATGTTCGGCCTTGAGCAGGCGGCATGCTTTTGCCACCTGCGAATTGGCGTTCTTGATCGTCTGGGCTTCATCGAGCACGGCGTAGTCAAACGCGATGTCTCTCAGCTGTAATATGTCACGGCGCAGCGTTCCATAGGTGGTGAGGACGATGTCCGTTTTGGCCAGATGCTCACGCAAATCCGCCCGCTGCAAGCCGGTGTATTCCACGCAGCTGAGTTCGGGGGTGAATCGCTGGATTTCCTGGACCCAATTGAACAGCAGTGATTTGGGCACCACGATCAGAGAGGGACGACGTTCGGCGGCTTTACGTGATCGTTCCAGAAGGAGCGCGAGTAACTGGACGGTCTTACCGAGCCCCATGTCGTCGGCCAGGCAGCCTCCGAAGTGGAAGTCTTGAAGGAACTGGAGCCAGCCAAGACCTTCCTTCTGGTAGGGGCGCAACGTGCCCTTAAATCCTTGCGGTTCGTCAGCCGCCTCAACACCGCCGAAGTTCCGCAGCTTGTCTCGGATCGCGAGAAATTTTTCGTCGACATCGACGGAGGCTTCGTCTTCCAGCAGTGCGTCCAGCAGGCCAACCTGAGTGGCACCGAATCGCAGGTGGTCTTCTTCAACCGATCCCAGCCCGGCCAGCATTCCGTACTGCTGTAACCATTCTTCGGGCAGAATTCCGAGAGACCCATCGTCCAGGCGGATCGTGTTGTCGCCGCGTTTGAGGGCGGCCAGCAGTTCAGGGAAGGAGGCTTTGATTCCGTCGAAGTCCGCATCCCCGCCGAGCTCGAACCAGTCGATGCCCGTTCGAATGCGGAATTGCAAGGCGGCACCTTGCCGAACCTGCTTCCCATCGGCGCGGACCTGCCATCCGGCGGGGATCAGCTTGCGGACGGCATCCGCGAGATCGATGACGGGGATTTCCACATCGTGGAGCGTCTGTCGATGATCCAGCAGGCGGCGGAAGCCCCCTTCTTTGAGCTGGGACCAGAAACCGTTTTCGGCCTCCCGGTCACGCAGAATACAACGGCCCTGCTCGCGCTGGACGATGGCCCACTGGGAGCTGGCTCCGGGAACCACGGCTCCTTCGTATTCGAACTCGACGACTCCCGTCAGGCGTTCATGCCGCCAGCCCTTGGTTCGGGGAGATTTTAACGTCAGGTAGGCCCGCGGGACGGCCCGGATCTCGTTGAGTCGCAACTCTTCGGGAAGATCAAGCTTGGGAAGGTTGGGCATGTCGAGCAGTTGGTCGACCAGCTCGCGTTGTTCCCCCCCGGGGACCGCCAGGCTTTGCTCCGAGCGTAGCAACCGCACCCAGTCGAATGCGCCGAAATCGTCCACACGACTGATCGTCGTTCCGGCGATGACCAGTCCGCCAGGAACGATGACGCGAACATCGGTCAGCGGCATCACCTCTTCACCGCGACGCAATTCGCCGTTCAGTTTCCATTTATCCTGTTCGCCTTCTTCACGAAGGGCCATGCACAACGTCCACTCCGGACCATCGTCCCAGGTCAGCGCGGGCGATTTGCCTTCGTCCCCAATGAATCGGAGTCGTTCCGTCTTGCACATCAGCGGCAATAGCAGCGTGCATAATTCGTAGGGCAGGCGGTAGCGGAACAAGGCTGACTGAAATTCCGCCTGTTGAGCAAACCAGCCGGAACGGTCGGGAGTCCCGCCAATCAGGTAAGCGAGAATCTGCCGATCGTCCTGGTGCTCGATCTCCTCGAGCTTACCGGGACGGACCTTCAGTGGCTTGAGCTTTCCCCACTGGCCGCTGGCCCGGATCTGACGCTGGGATGTCTGGATGACCAGCATCTCCGACTTCAGGCTTTCTTCGACATCGACTTCGTAGAAGAGTTCCCGCTCTCGTGATTCCGCAGACTCACTGGAAGTCGGGACTGCCGGAACCATCCGAGTCTTCAGTTCCCGAAGCTTGGCCTCCCAGTCCCGCAGTGCAACTGTCCGCAATACCGGAGAGGCTGCCATCTGCGTTGGGGCCGCAATCGTGCGGGTGACCGAGGGGATGTAAACATCCCCGCCCATGTCGTCGTCTTCGCCGAAGGGGGTGTCCAGCAGAGACGGTACGACTTCTTGAACGAAGGGGGGGACGTGTCCCGGCCGGGCGGGGGAACTCAGCAGGTGACCATGGTCCACCGCCAGAAGCGTGGCCCAGAGATGTTTGCAGGCTGGGTCGCGGGTGTTTCCGTCACCGACACAGCTGCAAAACATGCGCAGCTCGCCGTCCTGTCGACTG
Source organism: Planctomycetota bacterium (assembly GCA_003671275.1). Taxonomy (GTDB): domain Bacteria; phylum Planctomycetota; class Planctomycetia; order Planctomycetales; family Planctomycetaceae; genus TH-plancto1. The sequence continues at coordinate 8,048 of QWPB01000008.1, forward strand.
AGCTGGGTGTGGAATTCCACTCCATCGCGGACGATGGCATAGAGCTCGTCAGTTAGAACCCGTGTGACAGCGACTCGTTCGGCCTGAACGTAAGCTGCGCCACGAAAGCGGATGTCTCCGCGGAACTTCGACTCAAACAACTTCGCAAGCGACACTGACGCCTCCCTGGCGATCGCTCGGGTCACTGGCCGTCACCGAGTCGGAATCATCCGCCCCGTGACCTTGGAAGGCGAGGGATTCCCGCTGCTCCAAAGTCCTCGAACCAGCCACCCCCGCACGTCAGGTGTGGAATGGAACCAGAACAGACCGCAAGCGGTACAGGTTAGCGAAACAAGGGGGGAAGCGGCTACCGAGAGTTACCGGATTTTCCAATTCCGGAAGGGGATTCACAAAGTGAGTGAAAATCGGAGCCTCGATCTGGTGAGGCCAAGCGAGGGAACTCGGAGCGGGACTGGTGAGATCGATGCCAATCGTCGGGTGATGTGGATCACCGTTGGTGTCCGTGTGCACGCCTTTTGAAAATTGGTACGTCAGGCAATCCTGCTGTGGCCCAGATCGATGTTCTTCCCGGGCGCGCAGGGGAGGCCGGTTTGCCTGCCCTACTTGGGGGACGGACACACGGAGTCCGCAACGGGAGGATTGGTCTCGCGGAGATACACCATCCAATAGACGCCCGCCACGAGCAACGTCCCGCCTGCCAGATTACCCAGGGTGGATGCAATCAGATTGCGAATGACCCCGGAGGCGGAAATGGTGTGATCGGGATCCCAAAGCATTCCCAGTGGCAGGAAGTACCAGTTGGCAATGGAGTGCTCCAGCCCCATGGCAACAAAGGCGGTGACGGGAAACATGATGGCCATAATCTTGTCCGAGACCGTTCGTCCGCCCATGGCGAGCCACACCGCCAGGCAGACGAGTGCGTTGCAGAGGACCCCTCGAAAGAACACCGTTCCCCAGCCCAGTTCTGCTTTGGACTGAGCGATCTGAATGGCGGTTCTTCCGACGGCTCCACCGCTCAGCGAATCCAGATCACAGCATGCCACAATCGCGACGGTTGTCAGACAGCCCAGAACATTTCCGAGATAAGCCAGCCCCCAGTGGCGCAGGAGAGAACGCGTCGTGATCAGTCGACTGACCCACGACATGGCGAGCAGATTGTTCCCCGTGAACAACTCAGCGCCGCCGATCACCACCAGAACTAGTCCGAGCGAGAAGCTCATCCCCCCCAGCAGTCGCGTGACGCCAAAGCCCAGCTCGGAATTCTCGGTCGTTACAACAATAAAGAAATTGGCTCCGAGCGAGATAAAGGCCCCTGCCAGAACAGCCAGCAGCAGAATCGTCAGGACGCTGGCTTTCGCTTTGGTGACCCCCATGCTTTCCACTCGTCGGGCGATCTGTGCCGGCTGGAAGGCGTCATTGCTGAAATTACCATCGGCCATCGATCACTCCGTCAGGGGGCTGTGTCTGTCTGCCATGGTACGCGAACCAGCGATGTTCGAGCCAATGACCCGGCATTCTGCCCGTTGTTCGGCGTAGAAGCCGATCCTCGGCGTTCTTCAACAGGCCATTTTAGCGGGGACTTTTATTCCAGCCGCTTGCCTTAAGGAATACGATGCTTTGGACGGCATGCGCCAGGCAAGATTATTAGCCGTACTGACGTTCCGAACGCACACCCTGCATACGATGTGGTCGGGAAGATGATTTGGAGCCAGACAATCGGGAGTGTAAGCTGGCGTGACGGCGGGTTGCGATTCGTGAGTCATGATGGGGAAGGCGATCCTGGATCGTTCTTCGGATGGTGAACATCATCCGAAATTGCTCGGCACCCGTCTGAGGCCATTGAATCGCCAACAGTCGCCGGACGATTGCATCCGCATACCTTACCGCAGGGAGTGCCCAGTGGCCTGGAACCTTATGATTACTGGAAGCCTGCTCGGCCTGTGGAGTGTCTTGTATGCTGCCAATCCAGATGGTTCCGCTCGCCCTTTGGCGATGGTTTTGCCGCAGCAGGTCGCTGCGTTCGCGGCCGATCTTTCCTCGGATGCGCGGGCGACTCGAACTCAGGCGGAGGCCGGGCTGATTGCCCTCGGGCCCGCTGCGCTGGAGCATCTGCCTCACGCGGACTCCGCACGTGATCCGCAGACCCGTGATAGCTTGCGACGTATTGCCAGGACGCTGGAAGCTGCGGATGCCGCCATCGCGCTCGAATCTCAGACCGTGTACGTTGCCGAACAAAGCACTCGGCGAAAATGGATCGACGCATTGGCCTCGCAGACCGGGAACCAGTTCCGCCTGGATCAGGTTCCCCCGCGTTGGCTGGACGCGGGGACCAGACCGCCGGGCGTCGACCCGATCAGTTTCTGGGAAGTAATTCGCTGGCTGGAAGCCGATCAGCAGGTTACAGCCACGATCGGTCGCGAAGCGAAGCTGCTTCCGCGTGCTTCTCAGCAGCCTTCCGCGAAGGTGCTGGCCGAACAGCATCGTGGTGTTTTCCGACTGCAATGTCTGGAGTGCCAGAGTCGACCGCTTCCTCGGGGGGGCCATTTGATTCGTATTCGCGTCGGGGTGTGTGGCGAGCCCCGGTTGCGACCGTTGTTTCTGGTGTCGGGAGTGGATCAGTGGAAGGTGGTTGCCAAGCAGGAGGTCTGCGCCCCTTACACGCCCGGAGCCCGTCGTGAACTTCCGGGTGGGACGGGGACCATCGAAGTCAGCTGGGATTTTGTGATCCCTGCTGGAACACCGGTGCCAGACGCGGTGACGATTGACGGTGAGCTGGCGCTGACCTTGGCGACGCGCACTTCACGGATTGACTTTCGTGATCTGCAAGGCCCTTTTCCAATCACCCGTCGCCGGGGGCAATCGAGTGTCTCGGTGCTGGGGGTGACGTCCGATGTGGCTCATTCGAACATCCGGCTGGCTGTGGCATTGGGAGGGCGGGATGGTCTCTTTGAGTCGTACCGGGCCGCGTTGATGACGCCTGATCTGAAACTGGAACCGACACCGGGCAATATTCTTGCCCCGGTTGATATCAACCAGATTCAGGAAGCCCCGGAAGGGGTCGTGCTGGAATGTCATTTTCCGGCGGAGATTCCCGCAGGGGCCAGTTTACAAGCTCAGGTTCCCACGGTCATTGCGACGGAGAAGATTGCATTCTGGTTTGAGCAGGTTCCGGTAACGCCCGCCCCGTGATCATGATTGAGTCGGAGGAATCAGGGGCGGCGGTCTGAGATTCGGGTAGGAACTTGCATGTATGGCAAGACCTCGCGAACGATCTCGGCGGCCACCGGCGCGGCAACGATTCCGCCGTAGTCGCTGCCCGCGCTGGTCGGCTCATCGACCGTGACGATGACCACCACGCGGGGGGCAATCACCGGGGCACCGCAAACAAACGAACTGACGTGGCGAGTGTGCGAGTATTTGCCATTGGGTTCGATTTTCTGAGAAGTCCCGGTTTTTCCAAACAGTGGATACTCATCAATGCGGGCTTTGGTTCCTGTACCTCGTAAGACGACATCCGTCATGGCTTCCTGCACTACCCAGCGTGCGGATTCGTGGCCAAAGACTTCCGTCGAAAGCACGTTGGAACTGCTCCCCGTTCCGGGGCGGGAAAGTGTCAGGTGCGGTGTGACCCAATGGCCTCCGTTGGCCAGTGCCCCATGTGCCGCCAGTAGCTGAAGCGGCGTTGCGGTCAGCTCCTGCCCCATGGGGATCGATCCCGTCGAGTAGATCGTCCATTCTTCGATGGGATGGAGTGTCCCAGGCAATTCGCCCGGCAGTTCGATACCCGTCCGGCGACCGAAACCCAGCTGCCGCGCGACATGCTCCAGCCGGGTGTTGGTCATTCGCTCGCCGATCCGGGCCATCCCCACATTACTCGATTTGACCAGGATCTCTTTGACGGTCAGCGAACCATAGCGGTGATGGTCATGCAGCACACGTGGCCCCATGCGATAGACGCCGTGGCCACAGTGGAACGATTCGTCGTTACGGATCACACCTTCATCGAGGGCACCCGCCACGATCAGCGGTTTGAACGTCGATCCCGGTTCATAGGCAGCCTGGATCGCCAGATTCCGCCATGAGTTGGGCGGGGCCTGGTCTGGCTGTGTCGGATTAAATGCCGGACGACTGGCCATGGCCAGAACTTCGCCCGACCACGGATCCAGGACTACGGCACAGGCCCCATGCGGCCGGTGCTGTTCCATCAGTTTGTCGAGTTGTCGTTCCACATGCAGTTGTGTCACGGTATCGATCGACAGCTGAATGTTTTCACCGGGGGTGGCTGGTTCGGATTGCTCGCCATCGATCGCGATTACGAAACCTCGCGAATCTCGGACAATAGGACGGCGTCCCGGGGTTCCGATCAGTCGGGAATGCAGGCTTTCTTCCACTCCACCGTGGGGCATACCGTCAATGTCACGCCACCCCAGAATATGCCCGGCAAGGGCTCCCTGAGGATATTCCCGCTGAAACTCAGAACGAAACCCCCATTCGGTACGCGGCAGTCTGGCAATGAGTATCCGGTTGACTTCGTCATCTGTCAGCCGACGTTTGATCCACAGAAAGCGTTTGTCCTGCGCATTCAGAATCCGTTCCTGGAGCGTATCCGCCGGGATGCCGATGGCAGCTTCCAAAGCCAGGGCCGTGGCCAGCGGGTCGCTGACCGCCTGCGGGTCAAGAAAAAGACTCTGAACCGAAACGGTGGTTGCAAGCAGCCGACCCCGACGGTCCACAAGATCACCGGGACGCGCGGGAACAATTTCGAACGACTGCTGCTGGCGCGTGGCCCGCCGCGTGAATTGTTCGCGCTGCCACCCCTGAATCTGGAGCAGTCGCAGGATGAGCAATCCCCAGACCACGGTCAGCCCCCAGGCGACCGTCAGTGAACGCCATCTCATCGGGGGGGCTGTGTCAGCAGACATCGCCAGTTCGTGACCTCAGCGGTATGTCGTTCACCCCGGGGCGTACACGAGACGCTGGTACAGGGTGAAGGAGTGTGGGAATTCCGGGCGAATCGTCATGTTATCGACGCGGGGGCGGTGGGACTCGCGATTTCCCACGCTGGACGGTACGTTCAACCTCAGCGAGCCGTAACCCCTCCATTAATCGCTCGGGAGCCCCCAATTCCTGGCTGCGGAATGTGAGTTTTACGTACCGTTCCTCCAACTGTTGCAATCGATATTGCTGGAGTGTTCGTACTCTTCTCAAGTCGAGAGTCCGCTTCTGAATAGCCACGCCTGCGGCGGCGATCAGCACGATCAGCGTCAAGGCGGCGCAGAATCGGAAGAACATGGCTGATCAGACTCCTTTCCGGGGGATCGTATGGCAGATATCGACCATTCTGGACGGGCCGGGTGATGGTGATTTCCACGTTCCCAACCGGAAGTGGTCCCGTGACTTGCGTTGTCGAATTCACGGCCACAGAATCGGAATGAGGGGCTCGACTCATTCGAGACGGGCTCTCTGGTGACACCGCCCGCAATTGGAATGCACACATGAAATGCTTGTGGCTGCTGTTGTTGGTTTTCAATTGGGAATCTGTCAGTGGTGCGGAAGAATTGCCGGTGCTGGCCACCGAGGACTTTGAGTCTGGTAATCTCTCTCGATGGACGGCGACCGATCCCACCGCGTGGAATTGGGAAGAGGCTCGCGGATCGCACGTCCTTCACCAGTTCCGTCAGAGCCAGGTGGCCACTCCCGTGCGTTCGCCCTTCAATCGGGCCGTTCTGAAAGGGGTGCCTGTTCGCGATTTTCAGCTGGATGTCGATCTCCAGACGACGACTCGCGACTATCCTCATCGGAGTCTTTGCCTGGTGTTTGGGTATCAGGATCCCACGCATTTTTACTACGTGCATCTGGGGCAGCAGGCGGATGACCATGCGAATCAGATTTTTATTGTGAAGGAGGCCCCGCGAATCAAGATCTCTCTGACCTCGACTCCGGGGACGCCTTGGGATGATCAGTGGCACCATGTGCGGATTCGTCGGACAGTTGAGTCGGGCGATATTGCCGTTTATTTTGATCAGATGGAGAAACCGGTTATGACCGCACGTGACACATCGTTGGAATGGGGGGCCGTCGGGATCGGTTCTTTTGATGACACGGGCCGGTTCGACAATTTTGTGTTGCGAGGAGTCTCCGCCGCCCGGTAGGAAGGTGTTCCTGCGGGTTGCGGTTTTCAAACCAACTCGCGTCTGTTCTCTCTTGCCGGAACTTTGGTCATGTTTCGAACTCTTCTGATGCTGCTGGGGATGACTCTCTGCCTGTCGACAGTGGTCACGGGGCATGATCATCTCCATTTTCGTGGCAAGTTGTTGACCTTCCGGCATTACGTTTACGGGAAGTTCAACTCCGCCGCCGGTCGGTCCGGGACCGTGAATCTGGGCTATGCACACGGACTGATGATTGGACAGGAACTGGCCGTGTTGCGGCCCGCCGAGGGGAAATTGCTTCCGATGGGAGTACTGCGGTTGACGGACGTGCGGGCGGGAGATGCCTATGGGCGTTTTGAGTCCGACTACACACTGGATTCCGAAGATCTCGTGCTGGTGTCGGCCCGCGATCTGAATCTTTGGCGGGGGCGATCGCGAATCGATCAAGTCACCCTCGATACACTTTACATCCGGTCGTCCCAGCGGGGGTACGACACGGGATCACTGTCTCCTGAACTGATGAAGGAACTGGGACATGATGACGACTTGATGAATCGTCGCGTCATCGCGCGAAACATCAATGCGATCAATCCGTTACCCGATCAGCCCATCGTTAAGGTTGATCGAACTGTCCGGGGGGCCTTTCGTCCGGCCAATTCAATGGAAGGTCTCGATCTGTTTCTGTCTCCTCATGACAAGGAGCTGGCACGGGATCAGCCCACGTTGAATCTCGAAACAGGACTGGCTCGGTTTGTACTGTCCAATGCCGCCGGACGGGTTGAAGTCAGTCCCGAGATATTGCAATCGCTGACCCATCACTTGTCCGAAGATGCCAAGACGGAGGATGTGCGGCAGATTCTGGACGACAATAATGGGCGCATTCGGCACTTGATTCAACCGCGGTAACGGGTGCGATGACAGCCTGGAACGGATCATGGTAAAATCGGCATAGAGGCAATGCGATCACAATCAGGGTGTGACGTTCTCCGTGGAGAAATCAGTGAACCCCCTCGACGATCCCAAATATCAGATTGGTCCAGTCCGGTCACCAGCGGATGCGCCTCCGGGGGCGATCATCAGCTCGGACACTTGTCGAACCCAACGTATTCCTCCGGGACAGTCGCAGACTCGCAAGTGGCCCGTGCTGCACTTTGCGGATGTTCCGGATGTTGATTTGTCGACATGGACGCTGCAGGTGGGCGGACTGGTCGCGACACCACTGACATACACTTGGGAGCAGTATCGTGCTCTGCCCCGAGTGCGGGTGTTTGCGGATTTCCACTGCGTGACTCGCTGGTCACGACTCGGGAATGTCTGGGAAGGCGTCTCCGTTCACGAACTGGCCCGGCGGGCGGGGCTGCAGCCCCAGGCTCAATATGTCATTGCCACGGGATACGATTATGGCTGGACAACCAACCTGCCATTGTCGGATTTCCTGGCTCCGGATGCTCTTATCGCTGACCAGCATGATGGAGAGCCGATCGATGCGGATCACGGCGGCCCGGCGCGGTTAATGGTTCCTCTGCTCTATGCCTGGAAAAGTGCCAAATGGATCAAACGGATCGACTTCGTGGCGCATGACCAGCCCGGATATTGGGAACGCGCGGGCTACCATAATCATGGCGATCCCTGGACCGAAGAACGGTTCGGCTGAGTCGCGGCATTCTGGAAAATCATGTCTCAATTCGCACTGATGGTTTCACGACTGGCTGCCTCCGCCTGGGTGGGGGCAGCCGTGTTGTTTGTCGCAACCGGGGTCCGTCAGGTCACATCCGGGCTGTTCTCAATGACGACGACAGACCAGTTGGTCCTGCTTCGCTTTCCGTTGTACTACATTTGCGGTTACAGCCTGATGACCGTGGCGATCGTGGGGACGACATTGGCGCGGGCTGCTCTGGGCCGCGGTCAGCGTGCGTGTTCGATGGTCTGCTTAGGAGTGGCATTACTGCTGATGTCCTTCGACTATATGGTGATCTACTCACCACTGGCCGGGATGATCAGTCCGCCGGGCCAACCGCGTGGGCCAGGGTTTCAGACGCTGCATCGGGCCTCCATGGGAATCAATCTGGCGGATCTGCTGTTAGTCGCCGTCGCTGCTGGGACGCTATGCTGGCCCAGGAGCACCGAGTTTGTGGTTTCACGGGAGGCCAACGGATGAACCCTCTCCATCGATGCCCGTGGTGGCTGTGGGCGATGTGTCTGGCGGGGTGTGGTGAGGCGAATACGCCCGTTTCATCACCGTCCCCGGTGCCTTCCGTTTTGCCAGTCCCCGTTGTCGTGGCCCCGGTGGCACGACCATCGATCAGAACTCCACTCCCGCCAGTCGCCCAGCCACTCCCCGCCGACCAGCCCCCTTCCGAGATGGCGTTTTCGCTGACGGATGATCCGTTCAACTATTCCATCCTTTCCGAGACCGCACCGGGGACGATGTGGCTTGTCAGTCCGGAGGATTCGCGGGGTGCTGTTCTGGAGATCGAGCAGCCTGCCGTCGAGCAGCCTGCGAAAGTTCAGGCAGTGCCCGATGGTTTTGACCCGATTCCCGAAGCGGGATACACCTCCGAAGGATGGCCGCAGCGTGTCCGTTGTCGTCACGATCAGAAGGAGATGGCGTGTGTCTCCGGCGGGTTGTTCACCCAGGGAGCCAACGAAGGACCGCCCAACGTTCGCCCGGCCCATCCCGCTCGAGTGACCACGTTTTACATGGATGTGACGGAAGTCACCGTGGGCGAAATGTTAAGGTTTCGTATGGCCTTCAAAGGGAAGGACGGTGGTCCTGCGGCTGCGCTCAATCTGACAGGGGATCCCGCCCGACCAGTGACGGGGGTATCGTGGAAAGATGCTCAGGGTTATGTCCAGTGGTGCGGGAAAGATCTCCCGACGGAAGCGGAATGGGAGAAAGCCGCTCGTGGACCCGAGGGGTGGAAATACCCTTGGGGCAATGACCGAGTGATCTGGGTAACACCGCGAAAGTTCGGCCAGATCGATCCAGTCGGCTCACACGTTTTTGATACCAGCCGCTATGGCATCCGGGATCTGTGTGGAAACGCCCGGGAATGGTGCCTCGACTGGTATGGGGAGAATGCCTATCACGAGGCGGTTGGCAAGGATGGTTCGCCGCTGACGAACTGGTCCGGCCCCCGGCGATCTACCCAGGGAGAGCGGGTGGTCAAGGGCGGTGGGGACCGCTGGGAGTTGTGGTGTCGGGGAGGCGCACCAATACTGAAGCCGCCCGTCGATTTAGGGTTTCGCGGTGTACTGCGTATTCGTGAACCGAGTCCCTGACAGCATTCCTGGCGAGGAACCACAGGGGGCAGTCAACGACGAGCTGCCTTTTGTCTCGTGACACATCCGAGAGACGGTACGGATCAGCGCACACGGGATGCCTCGATTCTCCGTGACGATCCGGATTAGGAATATCAGCTGCGCATGCTGCCTTCAACGAGTCGGCGGTCGAAGTAATTCACCCCCATGCCCGCGTCGATCACCAGTCCCTGAGCGTTGATGCCCGAGGCACGCGGGCTCAATAGAAAGGCCGCTGCATTGGCCACTTCTTCCGTTTGGACCGCTTCTTTGCGAAGGGTCGCCTGCTCGGCGAAGAGGTAAGAATCGACATATCCCGGGATCCCGGCAGAGGCTGATGTTTTGAGCAGTCCCGGACAGACCGCATTGAACCGGATGCGTGAGAAATCGGAAAACGACTTGGCGAGAAAGCAGATCGCCGAGTCGAGCGCCGCCTTTACGGGGGCCATGTAGCCGTAGTTCTCGGCGGCCATTCGCGTTGTCGAGATCGAAATGGCGACCACACTGCCCTGCTGGGGATCGAGCAGGTCACGAAATGCATTGGACAGAGCCATCAACGAGAAGCAGGAGATGTCGACGGCCTGTAGAAATGCGGATCGGGGTGTCGCATGAAATGGCTGCCATCCCGCGCTGTAATCCGCGAAGGCGATCGAATGCACCAATCCGGCGATCTGGGATCGGTCCCGACCGACTTCCTCACGAAGTCGGTCGATGTCCGATTGCTTTTCGACATCGCAGACGTAAACCGGGGCGTCCCCGACCAGCTTGCGGATCGCATCCTGACGGGTGCTCGATCGCACGGCATACAGCACATCCGCACCGGCGGCCCGCAATACTTGGGCAATGTGCCAGGCGACGCTCTTTTTATTAGCGACCCCCATGACAAGGATCGACCGACCTTCGAGTTGCAGGAAATCCATGAGAATGACCGTACGTTGGAGGTTCGGTGATGCCGGGAACGCAGGCTGGGAGAACGCAAAACGCCCCTTCCATGAGAAGGGGCGTCGCATGTCCTGTCGGCGAACCGGTCAGGTTACTTTGCGGCAGCCTTCAGGTCGTTGACCTTGTCGGTCTTTTCCCAAGTGAATCCGTCGCCGGTGCGGCCAAAGTGACCACCCGAAGCCGTGGGCAGGAAGACCGGACGACGCAGGTCGAGGTGCTTGATGATTCCCCGAGGAGTCAGTGGGAACACGGCTCGCACGGCCTGTTCCAGGGACTCTTCGCTGACGGTTGAGCTGCCACGGGTGTCGACGCGGATCGAGACCGGATCAGCGACGCCGATGGCGTAGGCGAGTTGCACTTCGCACTCTTTGGCCAGACCTGCGGCGACGATGTTCTTCGCCACATAGCGGGCCATGTAAGCTGCGGAGCGGTCGACCTTGGTCGGGTCTTTCCCGCTGAAGGCTCCCCCGCCGTGCCGACCCCAGCCGCCGTAGGTGTCGACGATGATCTTGCGACCCGTCAGACCGCAATCCCCGTGCGGGCCGCCGACCACGAACCGACCGGTCGGGTTGATGTGGTACTTGATCTTGTCGGAGATCAGTTCCGCGGGCACGGTTGCGGGGATCACATGCTTCTTGATGTACTCTTCGATTTGCGGCTGCTCGACGTGCTCGGCGTGCTGGGTCGAAACGACGATCGCCGAGATGCCGACGGCCTTGCCGTTGACGTATTCGACCGAGACCTGGCTCTTGCTGTCCGGGAGCAGCCAGTCGACGGCATTCGAGTGCCGCAACTCGGTGAGCTTGTTCAGGATGCGGTGCGAGAGGGCAATCGGCAGCGGCATCAGCTCCGGCGTCTGGTCACAAGCGTAACCGAACATCAACCCCTGGTCCCCGGCCCCATCCCGGTCGACGCCCATGGCGATGTCGGGACTTTGCGAGTGCAGCTTGACCAGCACGTGGCAGGTATCGGCGTTGAAGCCGATATCGTTGCTGGTGTAGCCGATGCCACGGATCACATCGCGGGCGACCTTTTCGAAGTCGACCTTGGCCGTCGAGGTGATTTCCCCGGCCAGACAGACAAAATCGGTCGTACACAGCGTTTCACAGGCCACGCGGGCCATCGGGTCTTGTGCGAAGATCGCGTCAACGACTCCGTCGGAAACCTGGTCGGACACCTTGTCCGGATGCCCCTGGCTCACCGACTCGCTCGTGAAAATGAATCGTGACATCAGTCAATCACCTGTCGAAAGGACCAGCTGCTGCGGGAATCCGTCCGGCAGCCTTGAACGGGTATGGTCTACGATGCTTAGCCACTGTTCAACGGTTCAAGAAGAATTTCTTGAGAATGTGAGAGAACCGATTTGAGAGCGGGATTCCTTGAGCCCGGCGACCATTCATCGGATGACACTAGAACACCGGATCGTTCCCTTCCTCGCCTCATCTACGCTACCATGCTTGCCCCGCATTTTGAGTCTGTTGACCTGAATGCGGTGCCCCTCTTCCCCAGGACAATGCCCCGACTCATGGCCCGGATCAACGACAACTACCTCAAGCTGGCAGCTGGTTACCTGTTCCCCGAGATCGGTCGGCGGGTCAAGGCATTCTGCGAGGCGAATCCCAGTGCCAAGGTCATTCGCATGGGGATCGGCGATGTGACCGAGCCGCTGCCGGGAGCCTGCATCGCGGCCCTGCACAAGGCCACCGACGAGATGGCTGTCCGCAGTTCGTTCCGCGGCTACGGCCCGGAGCAGGGGTACGACTTCCTGCGAGAGGCAATCGCGAAGCACGATTTCCAGTCCCGTGGAGCAAACGTCTCGGCCAACGAGATCTTCGTCTCCGATGGCTCGAAGTGTGACGTCGGGAACATCCTCGACGTCTTCGGAGCCGACAACACGATCGCGGTCCAGGACCCGGTCTACCCGGTCTATGTCGATACGAACGTGATGGTCGGCCGGACCGGTTCCGCCGATGCCAGCGGGCGGTATCCGGGGTTGGTGTACTTGCCGTGTACTGCTGACAACGGGTTCACTCCGGCCTTGCCGCCGGGGAAGGTCGACCTGATTTACTTGTGCTCGCCGAACAACCCGACCGGGACCGTGATGAGCCGCGAGACGCTCACGAAGTGGGTCGAGTACGCTCGGGCGAACGAAGCGATCATCCTGTTCGACGCCGCGTACGAGACGTACATCACCGACCCCGCCATCCCGCACTCGATCTACGAGATCCCTGGCGCCCGCGAGTGCGCCATCGAATTCCGCAGCTTCAGCAAGACCGCCGGGTTCACCGGGTTGCGGTGTGCTTTCACCGTTGTGCCGCAATCACTGATGGGGCGCACGTCCGATGGCTCGCAGAAAGACGTTCACAGCCTGTGGAACCGTCGGCACTGCACGAAGTTCAATGGCGTCTCCTATCCAATTCAGCGAGCCGCCGAGGCGATCTACTCCGCTGAGGGGGCACAGCAGGTGAAGTCGGTGATCGCCTTCTACCTGGAAAACGCCCGGCTGCTCCGCGAGGGAATCGCTCAGGCCGGAGTGCAGGTCTTCGGCGGCGTGAACGCCCCGTACATCTGGCTGAAGACCCCCAAGGGCCTTAAGAGCTGGGACTTCTTCGACAAGCTGCTGAGCGAAGCCCACCTGGTCGGCACCCCCGGCAGCGGCTTCGGCAGCTGTGGCGAAGGTTACTTCCGGCTGAGCGCGTTCAACAGCCGCGAGAATACGATGGAAGCGGTGCAGCGGTTCCAGAAGCTGGGATAAGACTGGAGTCGAGGCTTTCCAAACATGCCGCCGCAGGGTCACCAGCGGTCGGCATGTTTCATTCTTCCCAGGGATTCAGTGTATAGAGATCGACGCCCGCCGGGTCACTGTGAACCAGTTTGATCTCCATGTTTTCAAACTCGCGAGTCACCATCCAGTCCGTGGGGAACATATTGCGTTCCACCACCAGCCACCGGACACCACGATCGTAGACATACTGCAGTGTCTTGTCGGTAATTCCGTGTTCGATGAACATTCCTCGGAATTCGGCTTCCGCCTCTGGAAAGAATCCCGAATAGCCGTTCAGCATGGGGGCTTGATGGTCCAGCCCCAGAACCATCCACTCCGTGGTCTTTTCAAAGCTCTTGAGATTCGGCGACAGTGCAAATGGCAGGTGGACAATTGCCTGATCCGGCAGGACATGGGTTCGAACGTACTCGACCCAGGAGCGATGGACGGTGCGATCCGGGACTGCTGCCAGTTCGGTCTTCCAGGGCAGAACCTCTCCCGCCGCGATCAATGCCAATGCGGTAACAACGAAAGACGTCAACCGCTGGCTTGTTCGTGACCCGTGTCGACCGAGCAGGTAGATTGTGTGTAATGCCTGGACCGTCAACAGGACACAGATCATCTGGACGTAGAAGCTGAAGCGATAGCAGCTGCGCACTTGAGCCAGGCCGGGAATCCAGTTTAAGCGGCTCCACAGCGACCAGGCTCCCCATCGAAGATTGATTCCCAATGAGAGGGCGACCGCGATCAGTCCGGTCAGAGTCAAAAACAGGGTCCATCGTCGTGTCCGCCGTCGCCACAATCCCAGGATAATTCCGACGATGGCCAGCCCGAGCTTGAACGCACCGGGGGAGGCCGCCCAGACGGGGCGGGACGCTTGCTGTCCCCATGGGAAAATTCCGTAGCCGCAAGCGGCTCGGTAATCATCCAGGACCAGAGACAGCTGCGACAACTGACCGAAATCGCGTTCAAATTGGAACTGCTTCAGCGTGTGATGTACTTTCCAGGCGATGGGGCCGGCCAAGGCCCCCGCGATGGCCACGGCCAGTGACCAGACGAGCCAGGTTCGCAACTGCTTCCCGCGACGAATTAGCACCCCGCCCGCGGGTACTCCCAGAATCGCCAGGAACAGACCGTAGTGCATACACATCAGGCTGGTCACCGCCGCTGCCAGCCCCAACTCGATCCCGCGGCGCCAGGTGGCCTCGCGTGAGACGCGATCGGCGGCCCACCAGACCCAGAGGATGCCCCACAGCGGTACCAGCTGAAGGACATCTCCCTGCCAGTACACAGCCGGGATCCAGAGCATGGCCATGCCGCCCGCTCGGGCCAGGGCCCGCCCCACACCGCGATCGCGCAGCAGAGCCTCGGTGACAACCGCATTCAACAGCAGTGCCAAACCGTAATAGACGTTGTACGCCAAGGCTCCCGACCCCATCAGCCAGACCAGTGGAGCCACCACAATCAGCGTGGGTTGAGGTTCAGAAAATGCGAACGAACCCCGGGCGGGATGAAAAATGGGGGCATCCCAATAGCCCTGAAATCCGTGTAGAACGCGGTCTGCATTCCATTCCAGAGTCCACATATTGAACAGTGGGACCGCCGTGGCCAGCGTTGGCCCCTGAGTCAGATGGGTCGTGGCGAATCGGGCCAGAGGCCAGGTCGTGATCACGATCAGCAGCAGATACCACGCAATCGAGAACCACCACGACTGCCAGACGCTTCTCCAGCGGCTGGCCTCCTCTCCCGTTTCTCGAGCGAGACTGGAAGTCGGGCTCACCGCAGATCCTCGCCGAGTCGTTCGACGACATTCTTCAAATACAGCCCCAGACGGGCGGCGGCCATCGTTGACTGCTCCCGCAGCTCCCAAAGGTCGCTCCAGCTGCTGGGACGACGCCATAGAGCCCCCAGCACCGCGCCCGCTCGCAAGAAGCCGGTACTGCCAAAGATTGCCGAAACTTCAGGTGGTAGATCCTTGTCCATGGTGTCGCTGATGACACGGACGGACATAAATGGAATCTGTCGCTGGGCACAGACACGCCCGACAGCCAGCGATTCCATGTCAACGGCCAGCCCTGTGGTTTTCTCACCCAGAGCTTTCTTCTCGGCGACCGTTCGGACGATCTGTGGCAGATTCACGAATTTGCCGACGAACAGGCCATCGGAAGGCGAAGACTTCATCCGGGTGTCGAGCTTGATTCCTTTACCATCGCCATCCACGATCGAATCAGCGACAACCAGATCACCGAGCTTCAAGTGTGGTTGCAGCGCCCCCGAAAATCCAACCGAAATCACCCATTGCGGCCGATGCCCATCGATCAGGGCGTTGGTGGCGCGCGTGGCGTGATTGGCCCCCGTTCCCGATTCCACGGTGGCAATCCGGATATCGTGGAGCAGCAGGCCCTGAAATCGGTACTTGTCACCGACGTACGATTGTACCGGCAGACACCGATTCACGAACGGAGCCAGTTCCATCGACAGAGCAGAAACCAAGGCCACGTCGGCGTCGGCGGCGCTCCGCGGGGCAGCCTGATCAGAAGTCGACGACGGAGGAGTGGCAGATGACATGCGAGGAAGTTTATCCCGGGGAAATGACGCATGTAGATCTTATCGCACGCGACAAATGTCTCCCAGTCCGCGTGATGGGTGACTGCTGGCTTCCGGAAGTCACGCTGACTCTTGGATCGAGGCAGGCAAGTGTGCCTGCCCGACCACCTGCTTTTCTGGGGACGCCCCATTTCTGACGCGCACTCTGGCCCCGCGACTTAGGAAATCGACAAGGACACCTCGGTATCGCCGATCAGTACGCTCTTTCCACTCGCTGAAGGGTTGGCTTCGATCCGATCGGCTCGGGTTTCGGACAGGACCGTTTCACGCCACTCTTCGATCATGGTCGCAATGTTGTAGGCCCCCTGTGCTGCTGACCAGCGGATCGTGATCCGGTCATTCTCTTCCAGGTCATGCTCCTTGCGCAGCTGTTGGATTTGGCGGATCATGTCGCGGGCCATCCCTTCGCGAAGCAGTTCCGGGGTCAGGTGGGTCGACAGGGCGATCTGCACCCCTGCGTCATCGGCACACGCCCAATCTCCGGCCCGTTCGGTGCTGATGACGATATCCTCGGGGGCCAGTGTGACGGGTTGGCCTTCGATGGTTAGCGTCACCGGTTCACCGCGCCGCAACGGGGTCAGCGTGACGGCTTCGATCATCGGCAATGCATTCTTCACCGCATTGAGCAGCTTGCCGAGCTTCGGTCCGAGGGTCTTCAGGTTCGGCTTGTAGCTGTACTGGACCAGGGCATCGAGGTTATCAGCGGAGGTGATCGCCTTGACGTTCAGTTCGTCGGCGATCACGTCCGCGAGGGCCGCGATGTCCGCAGAGTCCTGCGGCGTGGCACAGGCGAACTTGAGTTCGGCCAACGGTTGCCGCACGCGCTGGTTGACCTCTTCTCGCAGCCGGTGTCCCATCTTCACCACGCGCTGGGCCAGGGCCATGCGGTGGTTAAGAGAGGCGTCGATGAGGGCGGGGATGGGTTCGGGGTACGACTCCAGGTGGACCGAAGCGAGCGGCAGACGTGAGTCTGCCATGTAATCCACGGGAGACTTACGTCCCCCGCTCGCTGTCAGATTCTGGAACATTCGCTCGGTGACGAACGGGATGCACGGGGCCAGGAGTTTGGTGAGCGTGACCAGCACCTCATGCAGCGTCTGGTAAGCCGCGAGTTTGTCGGCGTCCCAACCACTCCCCCGACTTACGTCGGAGGCTCGTTCTTCTCTGGCCTTCCAGAACCGTTTGCGATTCCGGCGGATGTACCAGTTCGACAGGTTGTCGATGAACTCCGCTGCGGCTTGCGTCACGCCGGGGCTGTTGAAGTTCTCGAACTCGGTGCGGCAGGTGCCGATCAGAACGTTGAGGTTCGAAATGATCCAGCGGTCGATCTCGGGCCGCTCACTAACCGGCACAGCTCCCAACGTTGGGTCGAACCCGTCGAGGATCGCGTAGTTCACGAAGAACGAGTAGCTGTTCCACAGCGGGATCAGGACTTGCCGACGGACTTCATCGGCGGGGGTGCTCGTGACCTTGCAGGTCGGGGCCCCCTCCAGCGTCTGGGAGATCGGGCCGTCGACCGTTTGCAGCGTGACCGGCTCACTGGCATGTCGAGTGCCAAACCGCAGATCCGCAGCTGGGTTCTGTGCCAGATACAACCATCGCAAAGTGTCGACGCCGAGTTGCTCAGCGGCCTCTTCGAACCAGATGGCGGTCCCATCGGATTTGTGCATCGGCTTCCCTTCCTCGTTCATGACGAGGCGGTGGCCGAGGAGAGTTTTGAAGGGGCGCTTTTGAGAGCCGAGAGACGAGAGACGAGAGTTGAGAGCCAGAGAAGATGAGTCGTTGGAGCCTGCTGGCTCTTCTCTCTCCTCTCTCGTCTCTTCTCCTTCTTCATACCCCATCATCGTCGCCAGACTCAGCAACGAATAGAACCAGTTCCGGAACTGCCCTGGGAAGCACTCGGTCACCAGTTCCGCCGGGAACCAGTCTTTCCACTTGAGCGCGGTCTCGGGATACCGCCCGTTGTAGTTCAGCGTGGAGAACGGCACGATTCCAGCATCGAGCCACGGGTTGCCGACATCTTCGATGCGCTCGAGGATCGCTCCCGTCTTCAGGCTCTTGATCTTGACCTTGTCGATCCACGGACGGTGCGGCGTGTGCCCTTCGAACTCGTCCCAGCCCTCGACGGCGCGCTCCTTCAGCTCAGCCAGTGACCCGATCACGTCGAAGTCGGTTGAGTCGTTTGGATTGACCCAGATCGGCAGGGCCAGACCCCAGAACCGCTTCTTGGAGATCATCCAGTCGCGCATGAGCGTCAGCCACTCGACCTCGCGCTCCTGCCCCTGGATTGAGTCCGGTAGCCACGTAATCGCCCGCGTGACCTCCTTGATCTCGTCCCGCCAGTCCATGTTGATGAACCACTCATCGACAAGACGGAAGATCAGCTCATCGCCCGTCCGCCAGCAGTGCGGGTAGATGTGGGGGTAGGTCTCGATGGCAAAGAGCATCCCTTTCGCCTTCAATTCATCGAAGACCTTGTCGGCCACGGATGGTGAGGTGGCTTCCATGCCTGTGAATTCGCCAAAGCCGCTTTCGAATCGAGCATCCTGTCCGAGAGGAGCGATGGCGGGCAGATCAAGTTCCATACCAATCATATGGTCGACATCACCACACCCCGGTGCGGTGTGAACGATGCCTGTACCTTCGCCCGCAACCACGAGTGGGCTTCCCTTGAAGTCTCGTCCACACGGAATCACACGATGAATAGGATTCGGGGTTTTCAGTTCATCGAGAAACACCTCAACTAGACTCTGGACATCAGTTGTTTTGGTCTCCAGGTCTACAAAGTTTGCGAGTCGGTAAGTTGCATCGGCTGAATTTGGCATCCCAAAAGACTTGAACATGAAACGCAGATTCAAGAGCCATTCGTCCACGTTCAATAAATCCCTCTGGGGAGGAGCAACTGACGGGGAGTTGAAATTTGCGATCCACCGCTGGCATACACCACAGACGTAGGCATTCGCGTTCCCACAGTCACTTGGGTTTCCAAGGATCTCGGTAATCGATTCAGCACCGAAGTTCCGAATCAACTTTGTCCGTGGCAATGCAGAGACATCTTGTTGACCCTGTAGATTTTGAAACGGCATCTCATATTGCCAGCCGAGCAAATCACGGCCACTGACGATGGAGTCCTCCGGCGAGTCACCATCGGCACCTCGCTCCTTGAATAATTGCCTGAGTGATTTGAGTTTTGGAACACCCGTTGGCCATTGCCATTCCGGACGACCGAATCCCTCTTTGAATTCCTTTTCGAGTCGCTTGGTGTCGAAGTTCTCTTTGAGGAAGTAGTACTTGGCTTCTTTGTCGTCGCCCTTCAGTGTTGCATGAAACACCGTGTAATACTCTTCAGGATTGATCATGCACGCGACATTCGATGTCAGAGTCCAAGGTGTCGTCGTCCACACCAGAAGATATCTACGCTGAGGCTCTTCTCCGTGCCTCCGTGCCTCCGTGGTGAATTCCTCCTTCGCAGCGGAAGAACCATCCGGCTCACGCCGGACGCTCGCCTGGATCAGTGGGAACCGCACGAAGCAACTCCGGTGCGTGGTCAGCTTCCTGCCATCCGCAATCTCCATCTGCGAGTACGCACTCCCCGCGCGGCCGCTCCAGGGCATCACGTCGTGCCCCATGTAGATCTTGCCGCGCTCGTGGCACTTCTTCAGGAACGACCAGATCGTCTCGTTGTTCTCGGTACTGAACGTGAAGTAGCTGCCGCCCCAGACCGGGTTGCCGAGCTTCTCGACCAGTTGCTCAGCTGTGCCGGTGGCCACGACACCCTTGGGAGTGGTCAGTGTGACCTGCTTGTCGGTCCCGACCGATTCGGCCAAGCCGCGCAGCTGAGCGGGGTCGTCCCACTCCATCCAGTAGCCGAGCCGGATTGACTGTTCGGTCTGGCGAGCGGCGAACTTCAGCACGCGCTTCTTGCACTCCCACACGAACTTGTCGATCCCGTACTCCGCGATCGCCGTCTTTGTGCCGAGGTTCAGCTGCTTCTCGACCTCGACCTCGACCCACAGCCCCTGGCAATCGAACCCGTTCTGGTAACGGAGTTCGCGCCCAGTCATCGCGAAGTACCGCTGGAACGTGTCCTTGTACGTCCGGCCCCAGGCGTGATGCACCCCCATCGGGTTGTTGGCCGTGATCGGCCCGTCGAGAAACGACCACTTCGGCTTGCCGGCGTTCTGGGCCTTCAAGCGATCAAAGATCCGCTGCTGCTGCCAGAAGCGGAGGACTTCGTGCTCGCCGGACACAAACTGAGCTTCATCAACACGTTGGAACATGACACCTGACCGCGAAAAGACTTCGACCGGCTCCACCTCGCTGCGGGGTCGGCAAGCGGTGTAGCTTCGCAGGTCGCGCGAATTCCGCCAAGGCATCGGCAAGATTGGAATGGCTGTCGTGTGCGGCGGGCAAATCGCTGGCGGTATTCGCTGTTATCAAAGCGGCTGGATGAGTGCGACCCGCAGGTCCATCACGTTCGTATGGGTCGGGCCCGTTTTGAGTAGCCCTTGGGTGCGACGAAAGAATTCGTAGCTGTTGTGAGTCGCGAGAAATGGGGCGATGGTCAGTCCTTCGTGGGCGGCGTGCTGGAGGACAGCCAGTTCGGCGAAAGCCCCGGCGGCGTCGGTGGGACCGTCTTCTCCGTCGGTGCCCCCCGAGAGAATGGTAATTCCGATCCCCTTGTGAGGGGATTGCGCCAGTTCGTCGAGCGCGGCCAGGGCCAGCTCCTGATTTCGGCCCCCTTTCTGTGGGCCGGGGGCGGGTGTCACGTGGACCACTGGCTCACCGCCGCTGATCATGCACAGGGGGCGGCTGAGTCCATTCTGTCGTCGCAGGCACTCACGGGCCAGTTCGCGTCCAACCTCCGCAGCCACACCGGCTTGATCGGCTCCCAGGACAACCACATCCAGGTCGAGAGATCGGGCAGCTGTGGCTGCCGCGTCGACTGCCGTGAAGTTGTTGCCGATGATTTGAACGGTCGATGGGAACGATGAATCATCTCCGGGCTTGGAGGCGAAAGCCCGAAAAGGCAGGGTCAGTGAGTGGCGGATCGAAGCGGGGATGTTCGCTGGGGGCATAAATCGCTCCAGAGTGGTCAGCGCCTCTGCCGGGTTCCGAGGGGTCTGGATGGTGGGTCCACTGGCGATGGTATCCAGTGGATCGCCAATGACATCCGAGATCACGAGCGTGACGAGCCACTCGGCCCGGCAGGTCCGGGCCAGTCCTCCGCCCTTGATCCGCGACAGAGCCCGGCGGACCTGGTTCATTTCGTGAATTGTGGCTCCCGCGAGTGACATCATGCGAATCACGGCGAGCTTGTCGGACAAGGGGACCCCCTCGACCGGTGCTGGCAACAGGGCACTGCCGCCCCCCGAGATCAATACCAGGCAGAGGTCGCCCGGACCTAGGGACGACACTCGCCGCAGAATCTCCTCAGATCCCGCGACCCCATCGGGCGTTGGTTCGTTCCTTCCAGCCGGGCGGGCGGCGTGCAGATGCAGTCGAGGTAATGCCTTGACGCAATCAGCGGGGACATTCACCCATCCCTGAACGTCGGGAAGTGACGCGAGGGCTTCCTCGGCCCCCCAAGCCATCCCGGCCCCGGCCTTGCCCGCCCCGACAATTTCGACTCGACGCAACTCACTGCGGGGGATTGTCAGGCCACCGACGAGTAGCGATTCGGGTGCCAGTTGAAGCGCCTTCTGGACCAACTGTCGTGAGTCGACCGCCGCAACACCGGCTCTCCAGATCGATTCGACCATTGATCGTTCGGACGACATGACAATCGTTCTCTCGGAGGAGCGCCCGGCTCGGGAAGATACGATGGGCAGACCACCCTGCTCTGTTTCTCTTGAATGATTCGCCCGCTAATCGGCGTTTGCCGTTGCGAGCAACAGCCCTATGCGGCATGCCTTGAGAAAGCTGGGCAGGTGCAGCCGCTCTTCGGTGGTGTGAATCGCCTGCTGGCCGCATCCGAGAGTGACGGTCGGGAACCCATGGGCGGTCATCCAATTGGCGTCTAGCCCGCCGTTGCTGATCTTGTTGGCGGGGGTGAGGCCAACCTGCTGGAGTGCGGCGTGGGCCGTGCTGATGACCGGCGAATCGTCGGGGAGTCGGAATGCTTCGTATTTCATCTGGGCTTCGAATTCGACCGAGCCCCGGACGCCGTCCACATTCCTGGTCGCCTTGGCGGCCTTGGCAAAGGCCCGTTCGAACTTGCGAACGATCTTGGCGCGGAACTCGGGATTGTGACTGCGCGCTTCGCCTCGCAAATAAAGCTTGTCGAGGACCACGTTCGTGGCATCGCCGCCCTGGATGATGCCGAGATTGCTGGTGCCACTTTGTCGCCCCTTCTGAACGAGGCCGTGCCAGCCGTCCTCGACCAGATCGTGGATGGCCCGTGAGGCAATGGCGATGGCGCTGATCCCCTTTTCTGGATGGACCCCGGCATGTGCGGCCAGTCCCTGAATGTGAATCCGCAGGTCATCCGCACCCGTTGCACCGATTGTCACGAGCGAGGCATCGCCCCCATCCCAATTGAAGCACCGCTTGGGGTTGCCGAGCTTGCTGACGGACACGTTGCGGGCTCCGACCAGTCCGACCTCTTCCTGAACCGGCCAGAAGAGCGTGAGGGGCGGGTGCGGCAGCTTGTGCTTGAGCAGCATCAAGGCTGTGTGCAGAACGACGGTTGCGCCACCGCGATCATCTCCGCCCAAGGCCGTTGCCTTGTTGCGGGAGACGAGGTATTCGCCTTCGACCAAGGGGTCACAGCCAACGCACAGCGGAACGGTGTCGATGTGAGCCATCAACAACCGTCGGGGCCCCCGGATCGTTCCCGGCAGCTTGACGATCAGATTGCCGCACTGGCCACCATAGGGGCTCTTTTTGTGAGCATCGTCCCAGGTGATCGCGGAGTCCGGGACGCCAGCGGCCTTCAGTTCCTTGACGATTCTCTGGGCAGTGGCCAGTTCCTCTCCACTCTTACCGGGAATTCCAACCAGTTCCGAAAGCAACTGGATGGCCTGGGCATCGTGGATGTGCGCAAGCAGGTCAGTCGACATGTGAAGTCTCTCGTGAGGCGGATCGCGATTGGCGAACTATAGCTGCCGGGATCGCTGGCGGGCGAGTGGTCGCTCCTGCGGACTGGAGCGGTTTCGGAAAAGGCACCGGTTCATTCACTCTTCCGCCGCCGTGCTGATGGCATCTCCATAACGCAGATCGACGTCCTGATGTCCACGGCTCAACCAGGCGTAGGTCGGAACGGATAATGTCAGAATCGCGGTCGTGGTAATCAGCATGGCCTCGAATCCAGCGGCCGCGTAGCGCACGATGATCCACCCCAGAAGCGGCGACATGATCCCACGGCCCAGGTCGATGAATGCCAGAATCATCGTGGTCCCGGTTCCGCGATATTGCGGGGGAAACGGCTCGGACCCCAAGGAAACGACACAGGGAAACAGTAAGGCATGCCCAAACCCGATGCAGATCGCAGGAATGGCAAACTGCCATGACTGGTGAGCAAAGATCAATGTCAGATGCCCAATGGCGTGTCCCATCAGCCCGCACAGGATCATGACTCGCCGTCCCAGCTTGCGGCTGAGCGTGCGGGTGGACAGGCGGAAGGAAAATGCCGACAGGGCGTAACATGTAAAAAACACGCCGAATCCATGTGACTCAGCCCCGCCGCGGGTGGTGGCCAGTCGGGTTACGTAGACCATTGTGACTGCAAATCCGAGTCCCATCATCAGGGCGACGAGTACCACCGGGCCCGGCCAGTATCGCCGCATCAGCACGTGAACTGGTGGAGTGATCTCGGGGCGTACATGGTTGTCTGAGTGGGTCAGCATCAGCACGAAGATCAGGTACAACAACCCGAAAACAATCATCGTGCTGAACAGCTGGGTGAACAGAATGGCGGTGGCGGGGCCGCTGAACACCCAGTTGCCAAGCTGCGCACCGACGATCATGCCGACGAATCCGCTGGACCCGAGTGAGCCAATGGCCTCGGTCCGGCGATGCTCGGGGACACGCAGCTGGATATGCAGATTCGAACAGACAAACATGCAGGCGGTGCCGATTTCGTAGGCAACCCGTGCTGCAAACAGGCCCGTTCCGAGGGCTTGAGTCGCCAGCATCGTCCCGGAACCGACGAGGAACAGCATGGTGCCGATCAGCCAGATTCGCCGCACCCCAAAACGGTCAATCGCCTGCCCGAGCCAGATGCGGGAGATCAGCGCCCCGATCAGCCCGTATGCCACAATCCGCCCGGCGACCGCTTCACTGCCATCCAAAAAATGAATGAACTCGGCAAAGCGAAAAGCCAGAGTGTTCGCCGCAACGAGTGACATATTGGCGAGATACGCCCATACAAACGATCGGTTGTAGATCGCCGCAGACTCAGATTTGTAGCTTTCGGGGGGAAGTGACATGTCGCCGGTCTGTGAACTTCTGGGACGGGACTGTAGCGTAGCCAATCGTCCAAGTCATCATGGGTTCGCGAAAACGATTCCCAGAATCACTTGGCCTTCAGGCACGGGGCGAGTAGCCTGCGAACTCATCGGGAGTTCTGGGGTGATACTCTACGAGGGCGATTCCCCCAGGAGTCGCCTCGCAGTTCCGCCCGCAATTCCATCCAAGGTCCGGGGGTTTGAGCATGACACTCCGGGATGGGTGGTTGCTGATCGTAATTTCAGGGCTGGCGATCGCCTTGCGGCTGGCTGTGATGGGGACCGCTCCTCAGCAATTGACGATGGATCGGGACTTATACCTCGGGCTTGCGGAACAGATTCAGGCGGGGAACGGATACTCTACACCGGGAATTGCCCCCTCGGTCGCGACGGCGTTCCGGCCCCCCCTCTATCCGCTGTTACTGGCGGGGATACCGCATACGCCATGGGCCATCGGCGGGCTGCATCTGCTACTGGCAGTGGGGATGGGATGGGCCGTGGCGCGGGCAATCCTGGGAGCGGTCGGGGAACTCTCGTGGGGGGGGTATATTGCGGCACTGGTGGTGGCGGTCGATCCCCTGCTGGTGGCTTACGCCGGGATGCCGATGACGGAAACCTTGTGCGCCGCGTTATCGGCAGTGTTGTTATGGCGAGTGCGGTTTGTGGAGGCACCAAGGTCCGAAGGTGCCTCTTCGGCATGGGTGTTTCCGTGGCGGGGGCCTTTTGTGGCGGGCGTATGGTGGGGCCTGTGTGTGCTGGCTCGTCCGACCTATCTGGCTCCGTGGGGCCTGTGGCTGGCGTGTGAATTCCTCGTGGCCGGGTTTTCGTCATCGACCCAGACCCCGATGCGCCGGGTGGCGCGTGCGGGGGTGTGCTCGATTCCGGTTGCGGTGGGAATGTTTCTCGTGCTGGCTCCCTGGATGATTCGGAATCAGATGGTTTGGGGGAAGCCAATCGCCACCACGACGCATGGCGGGTATACGTTGTGGTTGGCGAATAATCCGGTCTTCTTTCAGGAAGTGGTTGACGGCCACGATGTCACCTGGCAAGGAGAGTCACTGGCCCGCTGGCAGGCCGCCACCGCACAGGAAATGCGTGTAGCCGGGATCAATGGCGAGATTGCGCAAGACCGCTGGCAGGCACAGCGGGCCCGCCAGTGGATTGCCGGGAATCCGACGGCATTTTTGCGGGCGATGGGATACCGGGCCCGATCGTTCTGGGCGCTGTCGCCCAGCCATTCGAGTGCGAATTCTCCGATACTGGTCAGCGGAGTTCGACTTTACTACGGCGGATTGTGGATTCTGGCGGTCCTGGCCGTGGGGCGACTGGTACAAGTTCGGGCATGGAGTCAGCTGGTGTTGCCGCTGAGTTTGATCGCTGGCTTTAGCGTCGTCCATCTGGTTTACTGGACTGACACCCGGATGCGGGCTCCGGTCATGCCGGCGATTGCGGTATTGATCGGGGCCGCGATGCAAACGATTCCCCGACGGGATCGCACAGCGGCAACAATCCAGTGGTCGGGCGGACCGCGTTCGGAGTATGCTGCCCGTCCCTGATCGTTCCACTCGAGAAATGCCATGCGTCTGATCGTTGCCGGTGTTCTGGCCCTGATTCTCCTGAGATCCCCCGCCTCGGCGGATGAGAAGCTGAAAGGGATTGCCTGCCGATCAATCCATCTCGGCTATCCCGCGGAAGAGGGGATCAGCTTCTACAATGAGATTACGGTTCGTGAATCCGCCGAGGGGACCTATTTCATGGTCTGCGGGTGGGGCAAGGGGTACTTTGGGATTCAGGAACTGGGAAACAAGAAGAAGGTTGTGCTGTTCTCGGTCTGGGATCCCGGCGAACAGAACGATCCCCGTCAGGTTCAGGACGATGTGCGTGTCAAGTTGTTGCACAAGGACGATGCGGTGCGAGTGGGACGGTTTGGGAATGAGGGGACCGGCGGTCAGTCGTTCTTTGATTATGACTGGAAAGTCGGCGAGACGTATCGTTTTCTGGTCACCGCGCGAGCCGAAGATCAACGCAGTGAGTACGCGGGGTACTTCTATGTCCCCGAGGAGAAGGCGTGGAAGCACCTCGTGACGTTTTCGACCCCCACGGGCGGCGACCTCCTGCGCGGGCACTACAGTTTTGTCGAAGACTTTCGACGCAACCGGGTCTCTGCCACTCAAACCCGGCTGGCCGAGTTTGGACCGGGCTGGGTCCAGAGCCCGAAAGGCGAATGGTCTCCGCTGAAGAAGGCTCGTTTTACTGGCGATGGCAACCCCGTGATGAACGTCGATGCGGGATTGCGCGAGGGGCGAATGTTTCTTGCGACCGGGGGCGAGATTTCGAACACGACGATTCCGCTCTGGAAATCGATGGAGCAGACGACGGAGTTCAAGCTGCCCACCGATCTGCCGATCGGAGAAAAGAAGGAATGACGGAGACCCGTTGGTGGGGACGGGCCATCAGTCCTTGCCGATCCGGGAACCGATCAGCGTGAGAAACGCCTCGTCGAGCGTGACGGAGAGCCGCAGCCCATTGTCCTCGGGAAGCAACAGGACGTGGATGCCATCGCGTTCCGGGTCTTTGATGGCCAGACGGGCGGCTTCGGTGAACTGTTGCGTCTTGTTGTCCGCCGAAGCTCCCAGAATGCCCAGCCAGTCGGCCATGTGCAGGTGAAACTGGCCGAGAGCTGGAGCCGAAGTACGCGTGGCTTGTGGCTCCGAGGGAAGATCCGCAAAGCTTTGTACGGCGGACTCGTTTCCAATCAGGAACCAAATCGTGCTGGGTTCTGCACCGATGTAGAGGCTGGGCTGGCCCCCGTAGAACTGAGCTTCCCGAGAGCCTTCGCCCTGGCCATTGATACGGGCAAAGGACACGCCGCGAGCCTTTCCCGCGTTGAGCGTAACGCTCTCCACTTTGTCAGACTCCTCAGCGGTGGGCAGGAGCGTGTTAATGGCGGTTCCCATGGCGGCCCCATCGGCCACATGCAGTCCACCGACCACGGACATGCCGGTCTGGGATTCGCCGGTGAACTGCAGCAAGAGTTCCAGTCGGCCCGACTCCAGGGTTTTCGTCAGACCGTCGAGTAACGTGTTCAGAGATGTCCGTTGTGGTTCGGGAACATTGGCCAGATGGGTGTCTTCGCTTCGTCCGACGCGGAGGTTACTGACAATGGCTGTCCGGATTTGTTCCGGAAGATCCACCGCCAGATGCAGTGATGCGGGCAAATCGCGAGTGGCGGATTCCGTCAAGGCGGCGGCGGGCGGGACCATTTTAGCCAGAGCCTGTGCCACCTTTCCCGAAGATACGGTTTCGAATTTGACATCCCAGGAGAGCGTGCGTGACTCTCGGGAAATGTTGAGGCCAAACCAGATCGACCGGACTTCATCCAGTGTAGTCACGGCGATCTTGCGGGCCACGGACAGGGCCTGATGCCGGGCGGCACTCTTGGGATCGCTTTTCGCCTTGAGGTCTCGCAGATGTTGATCGAGTTGCGAGGCGGCTCCGATGACGGCGACATCCCAGAGCAGCTTGGGGACACCCTCCCGGCGCAGCTGAACCACCAAGTCATACTTTCCAGCCAGCGGTGCAGTCAGAACAGAAGGGGCGATCGGAGCTGCCTCCAGGAGTTCAGCCTTTTCCGCGATGAACGCAACGCCATCTTCAATTCGAATCTGGAGCGTTTTTTCAGGAGTCGTCAGTTCATAGCGATTGGCAGCCTTTCCATCGACAAGTGAGATCTGATTGCTGAGATGAGCCGTCTGTTTCAGGTCTTCAATGGAAGTCACCGAAACGAAACCCACGATGTCCGGTTGTTTGTTCGATCCGCTGAAATCCACGGGAACATACAGGTAGACCCCGACTGGCCGGGTTCGGTCGATCCCCTTCAGATCGTTGAGATTTGCCAGGAAGCCCGTCACCACCGGGAGCAGCTCAGGCTGGCCACCGGTCTCCAGTACATAGCTGACATCTCCCAGTAGCTCATCCAGGCTCGAAAGGTAGGCAACAGCTGCCGGTTCCCGAACGGGCGGAGCTGCGAAGAGCGAGACAGTCGTTGCGTGACTCAGGGAAAGCGTCAACAAAACGGCAAGGAAGCGAGCCATGCAGGTGCTCCTGGGATAGAACGGGGGCAGATGAGTGAATCTACCCTGCCCCGAAGGAGCAGGTTGCAAAAAAGTGATTGAGAAACGACAGCGCGGCCTTACGGCCGCGCTGCGTTCGCTTGTTCATTGACTCGAAAAGGTTATTTTCCTTCTCGCAGGTCGTAGCACATCAACTTATTCTGTTCACGCAGGAACAGCAGGCCACCCGAGATCACGGGATGGGCCCAGCTCTTCCCTTCCTGATAGGTCGGGGTGAAGCTGCCACTCAATTCGTAGCCACTGGGGGTGGCCCGGATCAACGCGACCAGACCGTTTTCGTAGCGGAAGATCACCTGGCCATCGGCCATCGTGATGGCGGCGGACCCGTTGCCGCCTTCCGGGCGGATCTCTCCGCCCCACTTCACATCGCCGGTCTTCAGTTCGACGCAGATCGGGAATCCCTGATTGTGCTTGGCACCGGAGTAGATGTAGCCATCCGAAAGAATCAGACCGCCGTGGTGGTTCTGAAACACCTTGCCGTCGAGGAAGTAGACCTCGTCCGCTTTGACGCCATCGCCATCCGGGCTCAGTTTCAGCAGGCAGGAGCCGGTGCCATATCCACTGGAGGCGAACACATAGTCGCCCTCGGTGACAGGCGTTGGGATGTTGGCAGTCTTGTTGGCGACCTTGTTATAGCCCCACAGAAATTTGCCATCCGAGGCGCGGATGCCGATTACACCACGACCCACCAGTGACACGTACTGCTTCACTCCGCCCCCGTTGCCAATGACGATTGACGAGTAACCGGCCCCATCGCCGCCGTTGTCGCCGATCGCGGGGAGGGCGCTCTTCCAAACCTCTTGACCGGTCTTCTTGTCGAGGG
>QWPB01000072.1 GCA_003671275.1 Planctomycetota bacterium
AGGGGGTATTTCCACCACTTTGGATCAGAACCTGGGCTTCCCGGCCTTCGCCGTCAACAACTAGATGACCGTGCGTATCACGCACCATCTGGAAGACACCTGGCGATCCCAACTCTTCCGGATCGGTATTCGCAAAGCGGTAGGTGCCAAAATAGGTTCCGATCACCATCAGCCCAATCAGGAATCCAAAGTCCCCGACGCGGTTCATGATGAATGCCTTGTTGGCCGCGTTGCTGGCAGATTTTCGCTCGACGTAGAAACCGATCAGAAAGAAGCTGCAGACACCGACCAATTCCCAGAAGATGAACACCTGGAAAATATTCCCGGCGAGAACCAGTCCCAGCATCGAGAAGCAGAACAGAGACAGAAAAGCGAAGAATCGGTAGAACCGCCCGGGGCGATGGAAGTGTCGGCCTCCGGAGAGATGCACCTGGTGATCTTCGTAATGCTCGGTCAGTTCATCGCTCATGTAGCCTGTGGCGAAGATATGGATACAGGTCGCAATCAGGGTGACCATGGCGAACATCAGCACGGTCAGGCCATCGATGTAGTAGTCGATGGAAACGACAAAGCTGCCGAACCGGGCCAGTTGATAAAATTGACCGGTGAACGTGGTTCGCAGCGGGTCAAAGGCCGCATGGTCGGCGTGAACGTGAGGATTGGCCTTGTCGATATCGGCTAGTGGGCCATGATTGGCGTGATCGTGTGGAGCCGTGGCCGCAGGGTGATCGGCGTGATCCGCAGCGGAATGATCGTCATGGGCATCCAGGGCGGCAGCCTGTTCTTCGCGGATGCTGCTCGTGGCGCTCCGCCAAGTCATCAGGGCAGAGAAGCTCAAGAGGAAGCTGGTGGCGATGCACGCGACGGCAATCCACGCGGCGGTCTTGCTCTTCCGGCTGCCCCAATGGCCGCCGAAGATTTCAATGACAAACCCGAGCAGCGGCAGAAGCCATGCAGCTCCGAGCAGCCATTTCAGTGTTGTCGCTGTCTGGTGGTAATCGTCCGGAGTCATGAAACCGGTCTTCCCCGCAGGGACTGGGCCAAAGGTCAGTCTGTACCGGAGCGAACCCCGGTTCTCGGATCAGGCGTTACCCTCGCAGGTCATCCGCCCGGTCGACATCGATCGACAAATGGTTGTTGTAGAAGTTCAGGGCGATTGCCAGGGCCACTGCCGCTTCGGCGGCAGCCAGGACAATTACGAACATCGAGGCAATCTGGCCATCCAGCCCCAAGGGGGTGTGGCGTGACAACGCGACGAAGTTCACGTTGGCACCGTTCAGAACCAGCTCGACTCCCATCAGCATGCCAATCGTGTTGCGTTTCGTGGCCATGCAGACCACGCCGCACACGAAGAGCATCGCGCCGACAAAGAGATAGTGTTTCAGTCCCACGGGATCCATCGATCTTCTCCACCCGATTCGCAGTGTTGTCGTTTCGCCGTGTTGTCGTTTCGCCGTGTTGTCGTTGCGGTGCTTCCCTCGCCCGATTGTCGCTTCAGGCTGCCGGGCTCGACTGCGAAGGTGCCACCCGCCGCTTGGCCCGGGCAAGGTACGACGCCCCTACCAGCACCACCAGAAGGTGAACCGACACAATTTCAAACGGCAGCAAATAGCCCGGACGCTTCAGATTGCGACCGTCCCGCAGCGACTCCGTTCGAATCCCGGAAAGGGCAGCCCCCATTCGGCGGACCGAACTGCCTTCATCTTGCTGGTTGTAACCAGCCACTTGCGTGGAAGCAGAACCGAACTTCCGCTCGATCTGATCGCTGTTGGCGTCCCAGTCGACACCGGTGAACGCCGCCACCAGCATGGCAAACACGGCTCCGCCGACGGCGAGCGCGAGAACCATCTCGCCGGGATTGGTCTTCAGGTTGGTATACGGCCCCTGAGCCGTGAGCATCACCCCAAAAATCAGCAACACTACGGTGCCACCCACGTAGATCAGGAGCTGGGTCGCCCCAACGAAGTCAGCATTGAGCAGGAAGAACAATCCCGCCACGGAGCTGAGCGAAATGATCAGCCAGAAGGCCATCCGCACGACGTTCTGCGAAAGAACGACTGCGAGGGCTCCTCCGCAGGCGGCCAATGCAAAGATGGTGAAGACGAGAACACCCATGGTTAGCGTCCCCCCCGCAGAGTGACTTCCTGTACCGGATTCACGGCAGGTGCTTGCCCCGTATGACCAGGAGCTTCGTGGCTACTTGGTCCATGGGGATGCCTATGATCGAGGTGGTCATGATGGTCGCCATGTCCGTGATCGGAGTGCACCGGAACTTGAGTCGGGTCCACTGACAGCACCTGAACACGATTTCCGATCGACTGTCCCGGCAGCATCGTCGGGCGACCGGCGACACTCAGCCAGAACAATGGCCAGATAACAGAACCGATAAACAGGAAGCAGCTGATCGGCACCAGGTACTTCAGGCAGGTCGTCATGACCTGGTCAATTCGCAAGCGAGGTAGTGTCCAGCGAATCCAGATTTGAACACAGACCAGCAGGCCAGCCTTGCTCAACAGGACGAGCATCCCCAGAACCCTGCCCGGATAACCTTCCAGCATGGAATGGAGTGCGGAGTCCAGGGGAGCAATTCCTGTCCACCAACCGCCGAGGAACAACAGCGAGCCAATGGCACTGACAAAGTACATGCTGGCATATTCGGCCAGAAAGAAGAACGACCAGCGCATCCCGCTGTACTCAGTGTGGAAGCCACCGACCAGTTCGCTTTCCGCCTCCGCCAAGTCGAACGGGGCCCGCTTGTTGCTGGCCAGCGTGACCGTGAAGAACACAAAGAACGCCACGAACGTGAACGGGCTGTGAAAGATGAGCCAGTTCGTGAACCAGCCGCTCTGCATATGAGCGATCTCGTTCAGGTTCATCGTGCCGCAAATCAGCACCGGAATCACGGCCGTGATCCCCAGCGGCACTTCATAGCTAACCATCTGGGCGGTTTCACGCATCCCACCGAACAGGGACCACTTTGATCCGCTGGAGTAACCGGCGAGAACGACCCCCAGAACTTCGAGAGACAAGACGGCCATTCCAATGAACAGTCCGCAGTCCAAGGCCACAGCCACCCAACCGTCACTGAATGGAAGGATCAGAAAGGAGGCGAAGGAGGCGATCACCACCAGATAGGGGGCCAGCCGAAAGAGCATCCGATCTGCGGCAGCGGGAGCCAGATCTTCCTTCTGAATCAGCTTGATCCCGTCGGCGAGCGATTGCAGCCAGCCGAAACGGCCACCGCAATGGGTCGGTCCCAGGCGGTCCTGAATCCGGCCCGAGATTTTTCGTTCAGCCCAGATAAATGCAAATGCCGGTAACCCAAAGAACGCCGCCAGCATCCCAATGTGAATGGACACCACGGCCAGCAGGATCAAATCTTCATTAGATGCCGGAGATGCCGGCCTCAGGCCGTAAAATACGGCCAGACAGCCCACTCCCAGGATCACCAGAAGCATCGGCCCCCAGGGCTGTCGCCATGCTCGATTTGAGGGACTCCCTGGGCTCAATCGAGACCAAATCCACTGGGTCAGTCGAAGCAGAACTCCCAGGGCAACGAGCACACCCCCCAAAGTGGGAACCACATACACGTCGCCGACAAACGGCAAAGTGCAACTCGCTGACAAGCCAGTGCGCAAACTCTCAACGAGCCAAGTTGCAGCGCTTTGGATGAACGAGATGTCAGCCGGTGACGGCGTCATGCAATTGTTCCGAGGGGGGTTGCGGACGCACAGCGCACCGCTGCTCCTGAGGGAACGGAGAGTTATGACAGAACCCCCGATGGCTTTCAAGCAACCGGTTTCAGCCCGGTCGAGCCGCTCTCGCCACATCCCAGATTCGTTCCGCAGCGTTCTCACCACTGAGAATTGAATCTGGTAATCCCACCCCTCCCAATGTATTGCCCGCGATTTGAATCGTGGGTGTCAGTTGCAGGGTTGTGCGGATTCGCTGGACGCGATCCATGTGTCCCACATGGTACTGGGGCATGGCTCGCTCATAGCGGGCGACGAGGGCAAACTGTGGTTCCGACCGTACATCGAAGATTGAACGAAGTTCACGCAGCGTGGCCTCGATGAGCTGACCATCTGACAGGGCCATCTTTTCAGGCTGCATGGCTCCCCCGATAAAGGTTCGCAGGATTGCCTGACCCGAAGGAGCCCGCTCGGGAAACTTTCGATGCAGGAAAGAAACGGAGAGAATCTCGCGTTTCTCAACGGCAGGAATCACCAGGCCAAAGGCATTCAATGGATGGCCGATTCCCGCGTGATCGTGTCCGGTAATCACGATGGCACTCGACGCGTACTCAATCGCCGACAGCTCCTCCGCCGCCGCCGGATTCACAGTCCGGCACAGGTCGCCCGCGAGGTAAGCGGGTGTTGCGAGCACAATTCCATCGACATCCGACTGGGACTGTTGGCCGTTCCCATCCGTCCAGTGAATTTGAAATCGCTGGGCCGCCTCACCCGGGAGTGGAATGATCGCCGTGGCCCGCGAACTGGTGTGGACTCGGGCCACCTGGCGGACTCGCGCCGCCAGTGCATCGATCAACTGGGACATCCCGTGGCGGAGCGACGCAAACAGCCCATAGCGGGCTCCACTGGCGGCTTTTTCCGCCGCGCCGGTTTCAGCAGCCTGCATCCCCTCGAACAGGCTGCCATAGCGGCGTTCCATGTCCAGAAAACGCGGCAATGTGGCTGCCAGGCTGAGCTTCTCAGGGTCGGCGGTGTATATCCCCCCCACCATGGGCTGAACAATCCGATCCAGCATCTCTTTCCCCAGTCGGCGACGGGTGAACGAGGCCAAACTCTCGTCGCCGCCTTCTTTCCGCTGTGGAATCAAGGGTTCCAGCAGGCATCGCAATTTGCCACGCCAGGAGAGAATTGGCGTCTTGAGAATGGACCACGCCCCTCCGGGAGCGATCAGGTTCAGGCCTTCCGGGGTTTCGATCGGTCGACCTCGAGACAGAATCAGCGACCGCCGATTCTTGTCATCCGTGCCGATCAGGTCGTTCTCCAACCCGAGCTTGCGGCACAGTTGGACGCCGCCCGGCTTGTTGGTGATGAAGGAGTCGGCCCCCCGCTCGATCAGGCAATCCCCGATGGATTCACTGGCCACTAGCCCCCCCAACTGGGGAGCCGCTTCCAGCAGGAGGATTTCACTGTCGACAGCAATCTCACTCAGGCGTAAAGCCGCCGTCAGACCACTAATCCCCCCGCCAATGACGGCCAGTCGTTTCACAGCTGCCTCTCCGACGAATACGTTGATGCCGCGTTTCAGGCGATTCCTTGCGGTCGGCAGTGATCCCCCAACGGCGTTCCGCAATTGAGATTACCCAGCGTCCAGTCCGCATGACACTACACGCTCCCCACTTCCCAGCTGCGGGATCAAGGGCACATGCCTCGCAGGCCGACATGAGTGCTGGCTGTGTACAACGTCCCATGGCTGCTTGTTCCCCGTGGTCCCGAGCCGTAAGATCTGAATCGAGGATGGCTGCAATCCACCACCTCGCAGGCTCCCGTAGCTCAGCTGGATAGAGCGCTGGTTTCCTAAACCGGAGGTCGTGGGTTCGAATCCCGCCGGGAGTACTCGTTCAATTTCACGAACCGCGAGTGCCCCACGGATTGGCTCGCTGGGCTATTGGGGGATCGTTACTGATCCCCGTTGCTTCCTCCATCCCTGCCAGATGTTGCGATATACGATCGCTCTCGGGGGAATCTCTCTACGCCCTCAAGGCCCCGATTCCGATAGTTCGTCCCTCGATCCATTCCCTTCGACTAGTGGTCCGTCAACGCTTGATTGGGGGGGCGCATTGATCGGGAGGGCGAGGCTCCTGCCGAGTCGCTGGCGCGAGTTGAGGTGTCCTCTGGCTCGGGGCTCAGCCGGAGCTTCGCCCTCCCGGGCGGGCTCGGATTACCCTCAAATCAAGCGTTGACGGGACACTAGCGTTACGGGGATTGAATGGTTTTGGCGGATGGCGGCAGACAGACTCACCGGATTACGACGACACCATCTCCCAGGTCGCAATCGGGAATCGTGAGAAGTTTGTGATCGCTTTCCAAGGACGCCTCCTGCGAATAGATACAATCGCAATCGAGGCTGTCACTTGGGCTTTTCGAATGGGCGGCATGAATCCGCTGATCCGACGCCCCGGTCATGAAACGTCAGTCCTGGCTTTTCGTCTCATTACCAAGTCCACGAATCGATTCACACCGATGCTCGCACGGATGGCTGGCGATCACGACCCGTTTACCCATAAACTCCCAATGACCGGGCTTCGAAACGCTCCTCAAGGCCCGGTGATGGCCATTTTCTCGTGTTTCCTCGTCTTTTTGGATTCGCGTCATGCGCGCGCTTGCAGTTCGTCCAGGCATCCAGCACTCCGCCCATATCGCTGAACTCCCAGAGCCCCAACTCGACAGCATTCCCGACGGACGGGGCGTGCTGGTCCGCACCTTGCAAGTCGGCGTTGATGCAACGGATATGGAGATCAACGAGGCACTCTATGGCCGGGCTCCGGAAGGGTTTGATTTTCTGGTGCTGGGGCACGAGGTGTTTGGCGTTGTTGAGGCTGTGGGGCCCGCGGTAACGCATGTCAAACCCGGCGATTATTGCACCTGTACCGTGCGGCGTCCCGGTCCGACGATCTATGACCTGATCGGACGAAATGACATTACGGGACATGAAGAGTACTACGAACGCGGGATCAACCTGCGGCATGGGTTTATGACCGAACGATGGGTCGATGACGCGGAGTTCGTCGTCAAAGTGCCCCAAGGACTCAAACATCTCGGCGTGCTGTCGGAACCAGCCAGCGTCTGCGCCAAAGCCATTGAGCAAGCCTACCTCACTCAGAAACGACTTCAAGTCTGGGAACCGAAGCTGGCCTTTGTGATGGGTGCCGGACAGATCGGTCTGCTGACGACACTGATGCTGCGGCTTCGCGGTTTGCAGGTATTCACGGTGGCCCGGACCCCCAATCCCGGCATGAAGGAAGAGATCTGCAATGCCTATGGCGCGACCTATGTCAGCACCAAGGAAACATCCCTCGACGATCTGGTCAAGCGGGTCGGGAAACCTGACCTGATTGTTGAGGCCACCGGATCGAGTGCCGTCGCGTTTGATGCCATGCGAGTCCTGAATATCAACGGGGCTCTCGTCTGGACCAGCGTCACTGGCGGTAAGAAAACTACGGAAATCCCTTCCGATGTCATCAACCTGGAATGGGTACTTGGCAACAAACTGCTGGTCGGGTCCGTGAACGGGAATCGCCACCACTTTGCTCAGGGATTGGCCGATCTGGCACTTGGTGAAGTGATGTTCCCCGGAGTGACATCCCGGATTCTGACAACTCCCGTAAATGGCTTTGATGACCCCCAGAGAATCATGACCCTCCTGGGCGACTCCAGTCAGTTGAAGGTTTACATCAAAGTCGCGGAGTAGTCCCGTTCACGGTGCGTGCCGCAGAAACGTATGGTGTGTCGGACCGGCCATCCTGCCGGCCCCTCGATGGGAGAGGGTCAGGGCCATTGGGGGCATGCGGCAGACAGGATTGCCTGTAGTTCCGACTTTTCCGGACGCCCAGGCATTCGCTGGCGGACTGTCTGGGCCTTGCAGTTCATGCCGTCGCATGAAATGCTGTCGAGGAGTGATCGCAGGCATTTTCCCGGTGGGACAGAAAATCCGGGAATAATCTGCCGCAGTTCGACTCTTTTCCCTTGAGGGAATGGGATGGCTGGACCATTGGCGCCTAACTTGGCGGAACTGGTCGACCCGCATTACCGCGCGGTCTTTGGCTACGCCTATCGCCTGACGGGTTCAGTGGTTGAGTCAGAAGACCTGACACAGCAGACATTTCTGCTGGCTCAGGCCAACCTGTCTCAACTGCGCGAGCCCAAGGCGGCGCGGTCGTGGCTGTATACCATTGCGCGGAATGAGTTCCTTCGACGACGCCCGACGGTTTCCATCACGACACTCGATGATGTGGCGGAACCCACTTCCCCCGAGTCAGACTTGGGACTGCACGCGGAGGGCGGCCTGATCGGTGGTGATCTCACCTCAGAGCAGTTGCAGACCGCGCTGCGGACGATTTCGCCCGAGTTTCGAGTCCCACTGGTGATGTTCTTCCTCGAAGAACTCAGCTACCGCGAGATTGCCGATCGGCTCCAGCTGCCGATCGGAACTGTGATGAGTCGGCTTTCCCGTGGGAAAGGCCAGCTTCGACGAAAGCTGGAACCCTACTTGTGTGAGTCAGTGAACAGCGTCGTCCCGCCTTCTCAGCAACCCCTAACTCCTGATGGAATCGCCTGAACTGTCATGGATTGTCAGACAGCCCGCACATTGATCGACACCATCCCCGCCGGCAGCCCCGAATGGCGGTCTGCCGAGGGGATGGCTGCGGAGCGGCATCTGGCGGTTTGCCCGGACTGTCAATCAGTGGCCCATGAAATTCGTGAGCTGGATGATCGGCTCAGCCGTCTGATGGCCGATGTCCCGATTCCAGTGGGCCT
Organism: Planctomycetota bacterium; assembly: GCA_003671275.1. Lineage (GTDB taxonomy): Bacteria > Planctomycetota > Planctomycetia > Planctomycetales > Planctomycetaceae > TH-plancto1. The sequence continues at coordinate 8,508 of QWPB01000072.1, forward strand.
GCCGGAGCGTCTGCGGGCCATCGCTGTCCCCGCGACAGGGTCGGCTAATCCGGCAGCGTCACGACGCATTGGCCAGCGGGTTCTTGGAGCGGTCGTGGCCCTGGGACTGATGGTGACCATCGGGATTTCGCTCTGGTGGTTCCGACCTGTCCAATTCACCGTAGCACAGTATGCCACCGCAGCTGCCGACTGGCTCAACACGCGGACCGGTGCCGCTCCCGGCGCATTTGATGGCTCATTCAACTCGCAACTGCGTGATGAACGGTGGCAGTCGGTATGTGAAGGTCCGGCGGTCGGGTGGGATTTGGATGGCCGTCCAGGACACGACGTCGCTGCGTATCGAATTCGCATTGACGATTTACGAATGACGGGCTGGCTGCTGGTGATCCCCGTCAACCGCGTGAGCGACCTCCCCGAGTCGCATACCCCTGAAAAGATTGCTTACACTCAAGCCGCCTGGCGCACGGAGAACCATCTCCTGATTTGCGTCTCCGATCGCACGGGGATCGAGCGGTTGATCGCGGCCTGGTCGCAAACAGCTGCTTAATCACAGTAGGACCGACTCTCATCTGGGGCTGAGGTTTGCGTGTCTCTGATCTGCATCGACACCGGAACAACCAGCTCGCGAGTCTGGCTGGTTGAAAACGGAGAGATCCAATACGGGGTTGCGGCTGACGTCGGAGTCCGCGATACGGCCCGTGACGGAAACAACCATCGGCTGCGAGAAACGCTCGGTAACCTCCTCCGCCAGGCGCGGGACCGGGCCACCGTCCCCGTAACACAAATTGCCGCAGCTGGGATGATTACGTCGGCACTCGGGCTGCGCGAGGTACCGCATGTGGCAGCTCCGGCAGGCTGCTGCGAACTATCCGCTGGGGCCGTTCAATATGTGGACGACGAACTGGGCGACCTCCCCATCACGCTTTTCCCAGGTGTCCGCAGTGGCCCATGGGGTGATCCTGCGTCAATCGCCGACACCGATATCATGCGAGGGGAGGAGACGCTCTGTCTGGGGCTGATCGCTCAACGGCCCGGGTCGCTGCGTACCGTGATCAACCTGGGTTCGCACTGGAAGACCATCCTCCTGAACGATCTGGGGCAAATCACCTCCAGCCACACGACACTTTCGGGTGAACTGCTGCATGCGATCATGACCCAGACCGTCCTGGCGAGTGCCGTCCCGTCGGGACGTCCCGGGTCGATTGACAACGCATGGTGCCTGCAGGGAGCCCACGCGTTTGCCTCCATGGGGCTCAGCCGGATGCTGTTTACTGTCCGACTGTGGGAGCTTCAGGCTTCCGAGGTCACGCCGCGGCAGCGGCTGTCTTACCTGATCGGCGGACTCGTCGCCGAGGCGCTCACGGCTGTTCTTCGCAGGGCCTTACCGGGGGAGTCGGTGCTGATCATTGGCGAAGGGGGCATCGCCCAGGCGTGGCGTCTGCTTCTCGCTGAATCAGGTATTGCCAGCGAAATTCTGCCGCCCGAGGCCACTTCGGTGGCGTTCGTTCATGGGATTCTGACATTACTCGCAGCCACCCCCTCTTGACCGATTGATCGACGAGTTCATCCTTTCTGGGATTTCGGGCGACTCGCCCTCGTTTTCCGGCTTGATTACACTGTGCGGTTCTTCCCCGGAGGCCAATAGGAACCAGTGGTGGTTTCGACGGTACTGGGTGGCATAAGGCAATGGTCAGATGGTCAACAGCGCAACAATCGGTGCCACGAACTCCGCTACTAACAGCGGAAGCTGGATGCAGTGGCATTTGCTGGGCCAGCGTGTGCTGGGCGGACATGCCCTGACGCGGGAAGAATGCCACGCGGTCCTCAATTGCTCCGATGTCGAGGTGCCGGATCTGCTGGCGGCGACATTCCGCGTGCGGCGCGAACATTTCGGTCTCAAGGTCCACTTCTACTATCTCAAGAATGCCAAGAGCGGCCTGTGCCCCGAGGATTGCGGTTACTGCTCGCAGTCGATCATTTCGACCGCGCCCATTGAAAAGTACACGATCGCCAATGAGCGAGTCCTGCTGGAAGGGGCCCGCAAGGCCAAGGCCCTCAACGCTCGGACCTACTGCATTGTGGCCAGCGGTCGCGGCCCGACCGATCGTGAAGTCGACCATGTGTGCAGCACCGTACAGAAGATCAAGGACGAACTCGGCCTGCACATCTGTGCCTGCCTGGGGCTCCTCAAGCCGCACCAGGCCGAAAAGCTCGCCGCTGCGGGGGTCGACCGGATCAACCACAACCTGAATACCAGCCGTCGGTACTACGAAGAGATCTGCACGACCCACACCTACGAAGATCGGGTGCAGACGCTGAACGTTGTCGCCAAGGCGGGGATGGAGCTGTGCAGCGGGCTGATCGTCGGCATGGGCGAGACAGAGCAGGATCTCGTCGATGTGGTGATGGAGTTCCGCCAACTGAAGGTCCACTCGATTCCGGTGAACTTCTTGAATTCGATCGAAGGGACGCCGCTCGAGGCGGTGCATGCCCTGAACCCTCGGTACTGTCTGAAGGTGTTGTGTCTGTTGCGGCTGGCTCACCCCCAGGTCGAGATCCGCATCGCCGGTGGTCGCGAGGTGAACCTCCGCTGGCTCCAGGCCATGGGGCTCTACGCAGCGAACTCGATGTTCGTGAGCGACTATTTGACAACGAAGGGTCAAGATCCGCAGGAAGATTTCAAGATGGTCGCCGACCTCGGTTTTGAAATCGTCACGGGCGACCACGTCTCGTCCGACGAGGTCTGTTCCCCCACCAACTGCGATGACGGGGCTGCCATCGCCACCGCCGACCACAGCTGCGGCGGGCATACATGCGGCGGATGAGAAGTCGGCCGGCTCCCCGGTTGTTTTGATGAGTCGACTGCGGATATCCGCAGGTCAACCGGCGGGGCAATCTCAGGGAACACCCCTATAAAAGAGGGAGTCCGAGGGCCAATGCCAGTCTAGCCCGTCACTCCGGTCGCGAGGGCCCCTGACAGCCAGTTGAAAACGTGGAGAGGGGCCTCCCATCCAGATACACGGGATCAGTCCAGATACACGAACTCGTTGAGATTCAGCACCATCAGACAGTAGTACTTCTGGGCTGCCTCATCGCTCATCTGATGCTGACTTTTCAAATCAGCAATCAGCATCACCCCTCGGACGATCTCCGCTTCGGTGGGCATTCGCTGCAATGCCTGACGCAGGACAGCAGCCACAAAAACCTTCGGGTCCGATCCGACGGAATGGCGAGTTTTTTGGGCAAGCAGTTCCGCCTGTTCATTCAGAAAGACGCTGTTGAGCATCGAAAGTGCTTGTGTCGGTTGCGTGGTCGCGAACCGAACGGGACAAACCGAATCCGAATCCGCGACATCGAAAGCCGCCAACAACGGGACCGTCAGCGACCGCTTGATGTGAATGTAAATGCTGCGTCGAGCCTTGTCTTCGGGCGACGAGTTCTCCCATCCCGCCCCCGGCCGCGACTGTCCGGCCAGCACTTCGGCTTCGATGGTCGGGTAAATGCTCGGACCGTACATCTTGTCGATGTTCAGCGTACCGTTGGTGGCGAGAATCGTGTCACGAATCTCTTCTGCACGCAGCCGCCGCATATCGAAACGCCAGAACCAGGCGTTCAGCGGATCGGCTGTCAACGCCTGCTCCTGTCCTCGCGACGACATCCGATAGGTGTTGGAACTCAGAATCAGCCGATGGATGTGCCGCAGATCCCAGTGGTGTTCGATGAGTTCCGCAGCCAGCCAGTTGAGCAGTTCGGGATGGGTGGGGGCATCGCCCTGCAGTCCAAAATTACTCGATGACGCCACAATCCCCCGGCCAAAATGCCATTGCCAGATGCGATTCACAATCACCCGGGCGGTCAGTGGATTCTCGGGGCTCACCATCCACTCGGCCAGAGCCCGCCGCCGTCCCGTTGAGGCCCCATGATCCGGTACGCGGATCTCCGGAGTCGTGCTGGTTAGCACCGCCGGAAAGCCGGGTTGGACGGCATCCCCCTGAGCACGGGCATTCCCGCGAATCAGGATGTGCGTTGGCGGAGCGTCTTTCCCGTGTTCTTTCACGACCAGCGCCATCCCCTGACTCCGGGGTGGGTTATCCCGCAGTTGCTTCCGCTGTTGCCGCAGCTGGACATAGTCCTTGAACTGTTTCTGTGTCAGGAACTGTCCGACGTGGGGTTTCAAGACGCGTTCGCGAACGCTCTCTGCCTTGAAATCGTCGATTTCCCCGCCCTTGAGGTGTGGCTTCATCGATTCTTCGAAGGCCTCGATCTGTTTGTCAAGTTCTTCCAGCCGGGCACGAAAGGCAACCTGCTCGGCTTCCATCGCAAGCTGTTCCGGAGACGAATTTCCTTCCAGCAACCCTACGTCGATGTACTGTCCGCCACCGGTTTGTTTGCAATGAACCGCCAACACATTTTCGCCGTTGACCAGCATCTGGCGGGGCAGTTCGAGAGGAAGTACCGAGTAGCCGGTCGTATACCGTTTCTGTTCGAGTACCCGCGTCCCGTTCAGGTAGATCTCGGCGTCTTCGTCGTGGTGCAGTCGCACCGCCAGTCGAGACTCGGGACTGAATGCCGCTGGAGCCTGGAATGTTCTCCGTAGCCAGATGTCCGCAGTCTTCCATTCGGTACGGACAACGCTGCCCGGTGTCCCAGGAGAGCCAAAGCCACCGAGACCGGTCTTCCAGTCACTGGCGTCAAACCGAATTTGGGACCACCCCTCGGCGGGGGTCTCCGTGGTGTAGCTCCACGTCTGGCCGTCCTGCTCCGAAGTGGGAACCAGCGGAGTGGTCGACGCGGGAGCGGCGATCTGTGGAGTGATGTCGAGGAGCGACGCTCCGCCCCCATTGTCGAAATGCTGGACATTTCGAAAGAATGCGAGGAATCGGTAGTAGTCCGCCTGGGGGACGGGATCGAGTTTATGATCGTGACACCGGGCGCAGTTCAACGTCAGGCCCAGAAACGCCTGAGCGGTGGTCCCCACGATATCGTCCAGCCCGTCAAAGTAGGCCATCTCGCGATCGACCGGCTCATCATCCCAGAGTCCGAGTCGATAGTACCCGGTCGCAATCAGCGAATCGGGAGTGACGTGTTCCAACTCGTCACCGGCGATCTGCTCCTTCAGGAATTGATCGTAGGGTTTATTTTCATGAATCGACCGAATGACATAGTCCCGGTATCGCCACACGTGTGGCTTGGGATTGTCGCGTTCATAGCTGTTGGTTTCGGCATACCGGACAAGATCGAGCCAGTAGCGTGCCCAATGCTCACCATGCTGCGGAGAGGTCAACAGTGACTCAACCAGCTCGCGATAGGCCTCGGCGCTGGGAGCTGACTCAAATTGTGTGACATCGTCCGGATGGGGCGGCAGGCCGATCAGATCGTAGTGAACCCGCCGATACAGCTCGCGCGGAGCCGCCGCCGGGTTGGGAGTCAGGCCGTGGGTCTCCAGCTGCTTCAGAACGAAAGCGTCAATCGGATTGACGACCCAGCTGGGCGTTCCGACCGCCGGCACAACCGGCTTCTGGATTAGGCGAAACGACCAGTGATTGCGGGTGGTTTCGTTGACCTGCGGCACGCCGTGCGTGGAAGCGGCTGGGGCAGCTCCTTCGGGCATGGGCAGACCGATCTCGACCCAGCGGGTCAGGATGGCAATCGACTCCGCCGGCAACTTCCCGGACGGGGGCATCTCGAAACCGTCATAATTCACGGCTTGCAAGAGCAGGCTGTCAGCGGGTTTTTCCAAGGAGACCGCGGGTCCAGACTCGCCTCCCTGCAGCAGCGCTTTGCGTCCGTCCAGACTCAGGCCGCCCTTGGCCTTACCGTCAAGATGGCATTTACCGCAGTGCTGAGCCAGCAGGGGGCGGACCTTCGCCTCGTAAAAAGCCATGCTCTCAGCAGAGGGCACAGCCCCATCCGCAGCGTCACAGACGCGGACCGATCCCGCGACCATGCCCCACATGACCAGCCCATGAACAACGGAGCGCACAACACCCATCCCGGAGTCCCCCTGGAGTTTCTTAGCAGTCCTAATTAAATCCTCGCTGATCGGTCGTCAAAACGCAAGCGCGACGGCCCTGCCGGGAAAGGTAGACGAACCCAACAGTCCGGTCCGTGGAAGCCCCCTGACCACAGGGATTCCCGACGCAGGTTCAGAATTTGTCTTCAGATGACACCGACAGGAATGTCTGTCACTGATCCAAGAGGGCAGGCATTCCTGTCTGCCTCGACAGAAGATCATTTCTGAAAAAGCTCTAGTGGTGAGCGTCGGCGAGCAACACTTCGCCATGACCGTGGCCGTGATCGTCGCCATGGCCGTGTGAATCGTGGCCATGGGCATCCTGACCGTGTTCCTCTTCCGCAGAGTCTTCCCCGGAAAAATCGACCAGACCATCGAATACACCGGCCAGCTGGGCTGACCCGGCCAGAAACATGATGACAACCAGACCCACGACATAGACCAGCTTGCCAACAAAGTTCGACAGCGAGAGTTTGATGCCCAAAATTGGGTAGTAATGCTGTCCGTCAATCGGCGGAGCCACACTCCCCCAGACCAGCACCGCCAGCAGGGCCACCAGGGCAATTCCCAGAAAGCCCCCGGATCGGATCACCGACGAGAGACGCTGCCAGTTCACAGCCAGTCCCCAGAAGGCCGCCCAGGCGATCAGCGGGGTCCAGGGAATCAGCAGCGTCGCCGTGGCAACGACAACCTGCAGCACTGCGCCAAGCAGGTTCAGGAGAGCTTCGATCAACACCATGACAGTCACGTATCCGAACGGGACCAGAAATCTTGCCGCCAGTCATCAGCGACTTGCCTTGAGGATAACAAGGTTCGGGGGATGAATTCCATCCGAGAACCCCCGCTCCCGCCCTCAAGAACACCAGAAGCCGCCCCAGAAGTTTCTTTCTCGGGCGGCTTCGAGGTGATTCCTCCGATCAAATGGTGATCAATCCTTCCCCCGCTTGCGGGGCGGACCCGAATCCCGAGGCGCCCGTTCCACGGGGGCTCGTTCGGCGGGAGCCCGTTCCGTGCGTTGAGGAACCTCCCGGGGAGCTCGCTCGACCGGAGCCCGTTCGGTTCGTTGAGGAGTTTCCCGAGGTGCCCTTTCCACTGGAGCCCGCTCGACGGGAGGCCGTTCCGTGCGGGGAGCTGGAGCCGGTTCGCGGCGGGGGGGGACGGGAACCGTCTTTTCCCGGGGGACCGGAGTCCGCTCGACGGGAGTTTCCCGAGGTGCCTTCCGTTCATCCACCCGCTGACGCGGATCTTCCACCAGGTCGGGACGTTGAGGATTCACAATCGCTCCGTTGTCAGGCCGGCGACTCTCTTCCCGGCCTCGAGGATTCGACTCGCTGGGGGGCCGTACGGGGCGAGGCTCAATCCCCCGTCCCGGTGCAGGGCCCGTTCCACCCGACGGTCGCCGAGCTTCCACGTCGGCATCGCGGGCGGCCTTGCGGGCTTCAATCTGCTGTCGCAACTGCTCTGCGCGTTCCTGAGCGGTGATGGACCGCTCGTCGAGTCCGGGACGCGGCGTACCGGGTTCGCCCGTTCGGCCAGGAGTCGTATCACGGGGCAACTTGCCATCGATCTGCCGACGCAGATCGTCAGGTCGGCTGGAGCCATCCCCGCGTTTTGTATCCCCGCCCACGACCGACGGCTCGTCCCGCGTCTTCATCCGTTCGTCGATCAGACCGCTGTCGGGACGTCCTGTGCGTTCCCCCTCACGTCCCCGCGGACGATCCTGACCGGAACCTGGGCCGACCACTGCGGGGTCTCCGTCCGTATTGCGACCAATGACCCGGATGTCGCGTTCACCGCGATCCACTCGCTTCTGCAGATCGTCCGCCACACCGATCGACTCGCGAGTCTTTTCACGAACCGATTCCGGCAGATCACCCAGAACCAGACGACCACGCTCCTTCATGTCACGACCAGTCCCGCCCTGGCCTCGCGGGCCGGTGCCCTCGCTGTTATCGCTTCGCGTTGGATTAATCAGTCCATCGCGTTCTCCCTGACGACGGGCCAATTCGATGGTCCGGGTGGCCCGGGACACATCCCGCATGGCGTCCAGCTCACGGGCGTCGATCTGGCGGAACGACTGTCCAGAGCGAGGTTCTCGTACGACATCATCGAGCCGGTTGGTCAGTACCGCCAGTTCAGCGGTACGGTCGCCGCGATGCCGGGCCAGGAATGCATCCTGATCGCGAATCATGTGCGGCGGACGCAGGTCGACATTGGTGGCATAACGCTGATGCCAGGTATTCACGCTGAAGAAGAAGTCCACACCCTGCCGACGAGAGTCGACGCGGTAAAAATCGAGGGTCGGATCATGATAGTGCCGACCGCTCCAGCCGTGGCGGTACCATGGCGAGAAGCCAAATTGTGCGTATTGATTTCCGTAGAAATCTCCGTAGTACAGGTGCCGCACCCGCGGACGCACAAACAAGTGAATCGCGAATCCTCCCAGACTCACGACATGCCGCGGGCGGTAGAACCACGGGCGGCCATACCCCGCGTACGAATGTCGGAACCGCACAGGGCAGAACAGCAACCCGCGACGGGCAAACCGGTAATCACGGTAACCGGGCACGTAGATGCATCCACGCGGTGTCCAGACATACTGTGCGGGCACCCACATGTAGTCGGTCTGGCAGAGATCCCAGTAACCCGGCGTCCAGCGGTAGTTGTAGTTCACATAGTTCCAGCAGCCAGGGATCCAGACGTGTTCTTCCGTGGGAGCCGGAATATTCGGACCAACATCCAGCGTCTGTGGCGGCTCCGGCACATAGGCCAGCTCCTTGGCCCGGGCATCGGACCAGAAGCCGGACACCCACTGATAGCCGCCCGTGACCGTGGCCCAGTATCCCGGAACCCAGCGGCGTCCGGGAGGCACATCCCGCCAGACCCCGCTGACCCACAGGTGATCCTTGGTTTCCACATCCCAGGCCCAGTAGCCGGGAATCCACTGCACATTCTCTCCCGTCGGGGCCTGTTCCGGAGGCAGTTCATCGACGACTTCCGGAGGTTGCAGCGTCACGATTTCGGAGGGGGTGGGGTTCCCTTCGTAGACATCGATAAACGCTTCATGCACCGGCCCTCGGGCATAGGCATCGGTCTCGTTCTCCGGGAACTCAACCGGAGCTGCCTGTCCGGTCGGCGGCAATTCAACGGGCCCCAAACCGGGAGCCGTGGGCAAGGTGTCGCTGAGCACTGGCTGCGGGTCCGGGATCGGGACCAGCTGGGTCAACCGAACAACGGTCGGTGGTTCGGGCGGATATTGAGCCTGCGCGACCGAAGCCCAGCCGGGGGTCGCCGCAATGAGAACAGCCCAAGACCGCAGGGATCGAAATGAGGCAACCATGATAAGGCTCCTGCCTTGTTGAGGGGACAGTGACATTATTTCACTGCGGGCCATGCTGTCGACAGACATTTTTGAGGGTGCCCACCGTTGCCATGACCATCGGACATCGGTGCATGTCATGTGCCAATCGTCGTGAAATTGAACTCGTATCAAAGACACGTCAATTCCCTAGTCAATATTCACTTCACGACCGTACGGGTCTCTGCTCGCGAGATCAATTCAGCCACAAAGCGTCGTCAATGCGACAACAATCTTTCCCGTCGTTTTTTATCCAATTCTTCAGGACAGTCATTCCCGATTCCTAACAGGGAGTCGGCATTCTTCGTTCGCATCACTGCTCGCTCGCTGTCTTCTACTCCTTCTCAGGAACGAACATGCTCAGGTCTCGCAAGTCCTCCGGATTCACGTTGATCGAACTTTTGGTCGTCATCGCGATCATTGCCGTGTTGATCGCCCTCCTGTTACCCGCCGTGCAGCAGGCTCGCGAAGCGGCTCGGCGCACTCAGTGCAAGAATAACCTGAAGCAAATCGGTCTGGCACTGCACAATTACGAGAGTGCGATGCGCGTCTTTCCTCCCAGCCGGATCAACATCTCCAGCCCACGGTTCCAGATCAGCTGGGTCGTCATGTGCCTGCCGTACATGGACCAGGCTCCAATGTACAATCTCTACAACGCGAACCTGAACTGGTATGACCCGGCCAACGATTCCGTCACGACCAACTTCCTGGAAACCATGGTCTGCCCGTCGACCGGTGGAGCACGGACTATACCATCGGCGGCCCTCTACACGAACATCTCTGGAGGAACCCGAACGGATACCCCGCTGTGGGCTCCCGCAGATTACGGATCGGTGAATGCGGTTCGAAATGCGTTTAACGTCGTTTCCGGCGGGACTTCGTGGAGCGTCAAAGAGATGGATGGGGCCTTGGGCCGGGGGCCTCAAGGCGTTCGCATGGCACAGATCACCGACGGCACGTCGAACACCATCATGGTGGCCGAAGATGCCGGTCGCCCCAATCTCTGGGTCAATAAGCAGGTCACGAACAATCCGAAGTCGGGTGCCGCCAGTGGTACCGCCTGGACCGAGGACGGTTGGGGTTGGGCCGATATCAATGCCGGCTTCAGCCTGGACGGTTCCGGCCCAACGGGGGTGAACAACGCGACCGCCAGCAATGGAACCACAACGATTCAGGGAGCCTGCTTGGTCAACTGTTCGAATGACTCCGAGCTGTACTCGTTCCACGTCGGTGGTGTGCAAGCGCTGCTCTGCGACGGGTCGGTCCGCTTCATCAGTGAAAACACATCGGGAACCACGCTGAGTGCGTTGGCCACTCGGGGGAACAGCGAAATCGTGGGGGATTTCTAACGAGTTTTGTCACAACCCATCGAAATCAGGCCGAAGGAAATTCGGCCTGATTTCATTTCAAGAAGTCCACCGAAAATCAGGCATAAAGCGGGGCAATCACGCGACCGGCATTCAGGCGGTTTGGGCGCCCAATGCGATCATAAACCGTGCTGTCGGGATCGATCCCTAGGGCACTGTAAACAGTGGCTCCCAAATCGGCTGGATACCAACCGCGCGTGGCCGGGTAGGCCGCCTGAGCGTCGCTGGCCCCGATCACCTGACCACCTCGGATACCGGCACCGGCATAGATCGCTGAGAAGACTCCCGACCAGTGATCGCGTCCGGCCCCCGCATTGATCTTGGGGGTGCGACCGAACTCACCGACGGCAATCACCAGGGTTTCACCGAGCAAGCCGCGCTCTTCCAGATCCGACAGCAAGGCCGACACCCCCTGATCGAACGGCGGCAGCAACCGGTCCTTCAGCTGGGCAAAGTTACTGCCGTGTGTATCCCAGTTGTTCATCGAGCCCATATTGGCCTGCACAATGGGCATCCCCGCTTCAACCAGCCGTCGTGCCAGCAGCAGTGACTGTCCAAAGGCATGCCGTCCGTAACGGTCCCGCATCGCGGGGGTTTCACGATCCATCTCGAACGCCTCGCGAAACTGCCCCGCAGCAGTCAGCAGCCCATACGCCTGGCCACTCGACCGACTCAGATTCTGCGAAGCCGCCTGCGTGTCCAGATCCCGCCGCTGCTGGTCCAATCCCTCCAGTAACGCACGGCGATCATCGACGCGACCAATGGTCAGTCCCGGTTGCAGTGTCAGTTCATCGAGCTTGAAGTCCGCGGCATTGGGATCTTTCTTGACATGCCAGGGGTCGTACTGGCTACCCATAAAGCCGCCTGTCTGCCCTGAAAATCCATACCCGTTATGCAGGTAGGTGGGCAGCATCACCCCCGCCGGCAAGCCATCGTTGCGCGGACGCAATGCCTGAACCCCGGCCGCGTAACAGGGCCAGTCACTCCGGCTAGCCATGTGGGTGGCCCCCGGGGGCAGCTGATTGATCCCCGAGAGGACGAAGTGCGTTGCCTGCTCGTGGCCGGGCAGGTCGTGCGTCATCGACCGGATGATCGCATACTTGTCTGCGATCGACGCCAGCCGGGGGATATGTGGCCCCACTTGAATGCCCGCGACATTGGTGTCAATCGGGGTGAACTCCCCGCGGACCTCCAGGGGAGCTTCCGGTTTCAGATCCCAAATATCCTGATGGGAGGGAGCCCCAGTTTGAAAAATCAGAATCACACTTTTCGCCCGGCCAAATCCCGCTGCGCCCCCCTCCGCCCGCGCCCGGCCTGCCATCAAGTGCGACAGCCCCAGCCCCAGCAGGCCCGAAAACCCAACCTGTACTGCTTCTCGTCGTTCAAGCAATGAGCTGAAAAGGGAATGACGATTCATCAGAGGCACCTGATGGGAGGGGATTTGAGGTAGGGGCGGGCGAGCAGTACCGCAGCGTAGATCAATTATCGTTGATGAATCAACCACAGGCCCGGCATTTTTGGGATCGATCCCATTAAGAAATGGAAATTGCCGCCCCTCGTAGCGATTTGCGAAGGAATTCCCCTACTCCGCCGTGATCTCCACCATTCGACCGTCATCGAGTTGTAGCAGGACAACGCCATCCCGTGATTCGACGGCATCATGAAATTCATGGGGGGTTTGCACCGGTTCACGTCCCACTTGTCGAATAAAGTCCCCCACGTTCAGGCCCGCTCGCGCTGCGGGGCTGTTCTCTTCAATGGCCGTCACCACGACGGCTCGGGGATACCGACTGGTTAGATGGGCTGGCATGAACCGACGGCGCGAAGTGCAATAATCGACGCGCAGCCCCCTCCACGCGGGATGACGCAGCTGGGGGGCAATGATTGAGCTGTCGTCATACACCGGCCACTTGCCCAGCCGGACGGCGACCTCTGATCGGTTCCGTGTGCGGGGCCGCCAGACGCTCAACTGAGCTTCCGTTTCTGGTCCCAGCAGCCCGACGCGCAGCATGAGATCGCTGTTCCCCAGCACCGGCTGACCGCTGACCGCCAGGATGCAATCTCCCCGCTGCAATCCCGCCTGATCCGCGGGTGAATCCTCGGCCACACTCACCAGTACCGCAGCCGACGGCGGGAGCGGCTGCCCGTCGGCATCAAGCACACCCGCCAGCTGAATGTCGTCGGGACGAACTCCCAGAAAGCCATACTCCACCTCATGACCATCGAGCAATGCCTTCACGATCCGGCGTACATCGGCATCCAGCGGAATCGCAAACCCCGCAGATGATTCATAGCCCCGCAGTGCAGCCAGCGAAGTCCCCAGACCGACCAGTTTTCCCTGCAAATCGACGATCGCTGTCCCGCTGGTCCCCAACTGTAGCCGCAAATCAACATGGAGTAACGCGCCATACTCAAAGATGGTGCCCGACTCTTCGCCGGTCTCGTTTTCCGTTTCGCCTTCGACGGGACGGCGGGAGAGATTGCTGATCATTCCCAAGCTGACACTGGCGGAACCATCGCGGGCAATCGCATACGGATTACCAAGGCCGACGATCAGCTGGCCTTTCTTGAGACTCTCTCCGGCCCCGAGTGGCATCACGGGAACCTGTTCGACGGTCAGCCCGGAGCCTTCGAGTTCGAGTTTCAGAACTGCCAGATCGCTGCGTTCGTCCTGGTTATAGAGAGTTGCTGCGACGACATTCCGGGACGCCAGACGGACAAAGAACAGGGCTTCGGGATGGCCGTTTTTTTTTCGCAAGGCCGATCCCATGACAACATGGCGCGGCGTCAGGACAAACCGGGCATTGTCCCCTTCGCGTGCAAGGATGACTCCTGTTGCAAACTCGCGTGGAATGAACCCGGGGTCGGCAGGTGTCACCACACTTCGAAACCGAAACGGATTCCGCTGTTCCGGATCGCGTTGGATATCCTCCGGCAGCACGCGTGCGATGGCGACGACCGCTCCCTCGGTTTGAGAGATTGCCTGAATCAGGTTTTGCTGAAACTCCCCGGCGATCGGTAACGCGGCGTCCTGCCCGATGACCTCCGGTCCTTGGGCCGGTCCCCCCAGCATGCCCACAAAGAGCCACAACACGCAGCGGCGGATCAAGCAGGGACGCGACATTCCAGCCTCTCAGATCGAAAGCATGAATCAGCCGAGACCATTACGTCCCGTCACCGTCCGAGGTCAGGATACCAACTCTGCCCGCAAAGACTCCAATGGACGCGACTCCCCGATCCCCTTTTACGGAACCGACAACACGTCGGTCACGCTTCATTGCCCTCTTGGGTTCACTTAGACTGACGGGCAATCATTCCCCGTGAGTCCTGACGCATGCTTCTGTTGCCCCCGGAATTGCAGTTTCGCTGGATATTACCCGTTCCGCGAATCGACCAGCTGCCCGCTGATCAGAAGCGTCTGCGGACGTTGCCCGCCCAGTGCGTCCTGCCGATCCCGCGTGAGCTGGAGATCTCCTCCCCAGTGGTGTGGAAGGCTGCTTGGAACTCTGCCGGGTTGGCGATCACTGCCGAGGTGACCGGCGTGTCGCGGTGGGACTGTGACCCGGATCGGCCCCTGACCTCCGACGGCATTCAAGTTTGGATCGACACCCGAGACACCCAATCTGTCCACCGTGCGACCCGGTATTGCCATCAGCTGGCGGCCCTTCCCAGCGGGGGCGGCGAGTCGGGACGCGACCCCGTCGTGGTTCCTCTGCCAATCCCCCGCGCCCAGGAGGACGCGAAACTGGCTGACTCCGATCGGTTTCTGATTCTCAGCCAGCAGACGAAAACCGGGTATAGCCTGGCTCTTTGGATTCCCACCAGCGTTCTCACGGGATTCGATCCTGTCGCTCAGCCACGCATTGGGTTCTTTGCCCAGTTGCGTGACCGCGATCTGGGGACGCATCCCCTCGCGCTAACGAGTGACTTTCCGTATGAAAGTGATCCGAGTCTGTGGGTCACGCTGGAATTGGTGGATTCCACGACAACCGCCCCGGCGTAATTCGCAGACTCCGTCGGGAAATCAATCCGGCAGTGGCTGGCCCTTGGTTTCCGGAGCAAACCAGATGGCGACCAGACCGAACAGGTAAATCATCGTCAGCATGGAGCAGGCGACCGGGTATTTGCCATCGAAATAGATGTTGATCAGATCGCCAATGTAGAGCGAGCCTGCTCCAGACATGATGCGGCCGAAGTTGAAGGCGAACCCTTGTCCGACGGCGCGAACCTTGGTCGGGAATAGCTCCGGCAAGTACAGGGGCAGCCAGCCGTAGAACGAGGCACTGACCCCTCCAGCGACCAGGGCCGACACCAGGTACATGGTGTTGAACGTCGAATTGCCCAGGAAAAACCAGAGCATCGACGCGATCGATCCGATGCACAGCAACGAATACGCGGTCCGGCGGTTGAGTTTGTCACCCACCACGGCCGCGAGGATCGTTCCGATTACGGCCCCGATCCCGGTGGCGATTTGTGTCTGACTACGAGCAAAGGCGAGCTCACGTGAGTAGACCTTGGCCAGGTTCTCCGGAGCGACCTCGGGGTGTTCCAAGGCCAGATCGGCCTCACGTACGTGCCCGGCCCATGAGGGAGCCCGCTGGATCGCCCCCCAAGTCGCCAGCAACACGATCCCGCTCAGGATTGCCCCCACATACATCCGGCGAACGATCTCCTTCGGCGGAACGGAAATCGCCTGACCGTCGGTCGACCGGCTGAGGAACTTTTTGACCGGGTGCGAGTAGCCAACGACAGCCGCGAACAACCCCAGCGCCAGAGCCGCCAACTGAACGCCCAGCGGCATGTCCATGGCGTTGGCCAACACCATGAGCAGCGGCCCCAGACAGCCAATCGCCACTCCCCAGAGATCCTTTGCTGCCCAGTGATTGGCCGTGACTTGGGCCTGGCTGTCCTGCCATTTCTTGGACTCGGGGACAAAGATTCGAATAAAGAATGTCAGCAGTGCCGGTAAAGCGCCGGCCAGCATCAGGAGACGCCACCCCGAATGCCGGGTCAGCAGTTCAATGAGTTCCGGTCCCATCCCGACCGTGGCCATCATCCCGGCCAGCGAACTCACCACCACAGTCAGCCCCATACTGACCAGAGCCACCAGGATAAAGCCTACGTTCGAGGCCGCTCCGATCAAACCGGCCAGCCAGGCTCGCGACCGGCCCGGCCACAGTTCCATCACTAGCGACACCCCCAGTGACCACTCTCCGCCCATCCCCAGCGAGGCGATAAATCGAAAGAACAGCACCATCCCCGCCGAGGTTCCCACGCCGCACAGGCCACTAAAGATGGCGAATGTCAACACACTCAGCGACATCGCCCGCACCCGGCCCAGCCGGTCACCCAGCCAGCCAAACAGCACTCCGCCGGTCGCCGCCCCAATCAGGAAGGCCGCATGCATGATCCCTTCCCATTTGGCGATGACATTGTCCGCAACGGGCGCTCCATTTCCCAGCAAGTCGGTCAGCGCGGGCTTCATCACCAGTGGGAACAGCCCCATCTCGAAACCGTCAAACAACCATCCCAAGATCGCGGCGGCCAAGGCCATCCACTGGCCCCGCTTGCTGGGCTCGTTTGCTGTTGTCATTACGGGAGATCCTGGAACGGGAGCCGGATGGAAAACGCGGTCCCACTGTAACGGAATCCCCGACCGGGTCACACTGTCCCCGCCGTCAGCCAATGGGCCACACTGTAATACACGACGACCCCCAGCATATCACTGAGTGAAGCAATCAGCGGGTTGGACATCAAGGCCGGATCGACCCCGATCCGATCAAGCCCCAGCGGAAGCATCGCCCCAAAGAAGGTCCCGAAGCCGACCACCGCAAACACCGTCAACCCCACCGTCGAGGCATAGTCGCCCCGCCACAGCAGCAGCCACGCCATGGAAAACGCGATCACCGCCAGTACGGTGCCCAACACCGTTCCGATCCGGATTTCACGCCACGCGATCCGTCGTGCCTGCCCTTTCGTCTCGTTTTGCGATATCGCCCGCACGACGAGGGTCGCCGACTGGGAGCCTGCGTTCCCTCCACTGGCCAGCACCAGCGGCAGGAAGAGTACCATCCAGCTGGCATCCCCCGGCTCAAAGAAGTTCAGCACATGCGCGGTCAATGACGAGGCTCCCAGCAGAATCACCAGCCAGATGCCACGTTTCCAGGCCAGCGTGAAGAACGGCGTCTCCAGATACCCGTCGTCGAGGGGGGCCACAGCTGCCTGGCGATAGGCGTCCTGTTCGGCTTCCTGGTGCTGGACTTCAGCCGCATCGTCGTGAGTGATGATGCCGACGAGTTTCTTGTCCTTGTCGACTACCGGCATGGCAATGAAGCCATTGCGGAGGATTTCGTTCGCCGCCTGCTCGCGGTCATCATCCACGTTCAGCGACTTTACATCGCGCAGCATGATCTCGGACAGCCGCGAAGTCGGCTTGGCCAGAATCAGCTTCCGCAGTGACAGAAAGCCGAGCAGATGCCGTTGCTCATCTACGATGTAGACGTAGTAAATCGTCTCGCGGCTGGGGGCCTGAGACCGGAGTCGATCCAGGGCCTCCTGGACCGAGATATCGGCGGGCAGGGAGGCGTAGTCCGTCGTTAGCAGCGATCCGGCACTGTCTTCCGGGTACTCCAGCAACTTGAGAATGTCGACCCGCTCCGCATGCGCAATCAGCGGCATCAGGGTCTCGACCAGTTCCGGTTCCAACTGCCCGATCAGATCCACGCGATCGTCGTGGGCCATCTCCTCGATAATCCGAGAGAGGGCTTGATGGGGAATCGTGCGAACCAGGACCACCTGATAATCGAGAGGAAAATTTTCGAAGATTTCGGCCTGACGCAGGGGGGGGGCATGCGACAACACCTCCCACGCCCGCTCTGATTCCATTCCCTCCAGCACTTCAGCAATGACGCTCGGATAGAGCTCCGTACAAAATGCATTGACCCCGACGTCGTCATGCTGAGACAGCATTTCGCGCAAGTCTGGTTCCAGCAGTGTGTTAAAAGCTGACGGCATCTCGTCTCCGGCGGAGCAGATGTCCCTCGGGGGCCGGGACTGACGCGAATGGGGAATCTTATCGACCACTCAGGGATTCGTCCCGGACTCCCTCAAAAATTCTCAATGGGCCACGCTGAAGCCATTCGCTGGAACTCTCGGACTCCCTCCGAGCACGAGTTTCACGGGCCAACTCGCGACACTTTGGACCGATGGCCTGCTTGTTTCTAACATGGACAGCATGTCACTGATCGTGGAATCACATTCCGAAGACGACACCCGATCGCTGGGGCGAGATCTGGCCAGGCATCTGCGACCGGGGGATGTCATCGCACTTCAAGGTCCGCTGGGGGCTGGCAAGACGCGTTTTGTCCAGGCTGTCGCAGCGGCTTGTGGCTGTGATCGTTCCTTCGTGGTTAGCCCCACCTTTACGCTGATTCATGAATACGATGGCCGAATTCCGGTCTACCACGTGGATGCCTATCGATTGAAATCACCGGAAGAATTCCTTGACATGGGGGGCGGAGAATTGCTGGAGGGCGATGGTGTGTGCCTCGTGGAGTGGGCGGACCGCATTGCCCCGCTGCTGCCCCGCGATCATCTGCGCATCGACATGGAAGTTCTCGGCCCCGAATGGCGGCGTTGCCTGTTGTACGGCAGCGGCCCCCATTCCCAGCAGATCGTCGGGCAACTAGCAGCAGACAGAGGTCTCTAACCGTCCGTTGAAAACGTGGGACAGGCTTCCCGACAGTCGATATTCTGAAGGGATTGACAAGGCTGGAACCTATCCCACAGCGTTCTTCAACAGGCTACTAACGCCCGGCAGGTCCGCTGGGCGGGCGACTGCGCGGCACCTGATTTTGCAGTCGAGCCTGCCGCGCGGTGGGGTTTTCCATAAAGGCTCCAAATGCCGCATCCAGGACCGGAACACGCGGTTCAATCAGCGCCCGGTTGTTATCGATCGTGCCATCCACCCGAACCCGAATCCAGCGGCTCGCGACCTGACGGACGATCGGTTCGATCACCGGAATTCGATTCCGAGCCTCCGTGTAGAAATCGAATCCCAGCTGGCGTTCCTGGGGGCCACCGAAACCGATAAATCCCTTGCCAACGAGGCTGATGGCATCCCCAATGACTTCAATGTTCGTGAAGTCGAACAGACCATCATGCAGCGCAATGTCGGCATACAGATACTTGAAGGCCTTGTCGGTTGGTGAACGCAGGTTCGGCAGCGAAAAGATCTGCATGAACACGGGTAAGTCGTACAGATGAGCCTGGGTCACCTGAGCCCAGCCCTCTCCGCGAATCGTCTGCGGAGAGGTTCCCTGGCCGCTGATGTTGAGCTTGCCATTGACCGTGCCCCACAGATGTTCCCGCCGCCCCTGATGCTGGGCCCACTGCTGCAACTCTCCATCCCGCAGATTGATCGATGCCGTATACGAGGTATTGTCGACCTGAACCGGATCAACGAGGACATGCGCATTCACTTCGAACTTTCCGCCATACAGATCTCCGGTAAGCTCTTCGGTACTGGCAGGCATTCGAGAAGGCGGGGCGGGCATACTGTCCGGGGGCAATCCGGTGGCCACCTGATTCCCGATCACCAGAAACGGCCCTTGCACATTGGAAATTGGCAGCTCCAGTGTCTCCGCACTTGTCAGGTTGATTCGACCGGCAATCGTTGAAGATGTCCCGTCCCAGCGACCATCGGTCACCTCCACGGTCCCAAACGCCTTATCGACCGTGACCCCCGCATTGAAGCGGTTGTTCGACAGATCCGCCCGCAATTTCCATGCGGCAGTGAGCATGGGCTCGGGCGTCCGGTACTGCTTCAGATCCAGGGCCATTCCCAAATCCAGGGGGCCTCGCGGATCCATCTGGATTACCACATCCTTGATCTCCTCCGGCAGAGTATTCCGTAGGCTGTCATCCACCAGCGCTCGGCGGACGGAAATATTGGGCAGATGCAACCTCCAGTCGATCCCCGCAGCGGGGGCAACTTCAAAGTACGGCTCGCGGTTTTCTCCGGTACCATCGATTCGGACAAAGGTGGAACCGTGCCAGCCTTCGATCTGCTCGATGCGGGCCCTTCGTCCGTCCCAGGAAAGCGCCCCAACGACCCGATCCCAGGGATACGGAAACGCCTCCATCCGGATGACGCCCCCCCGTACCGCGATAGACGGCAACTGTATCTGTGGCACGCTGCCCGGTGACCAGCGAATATCGATCTCGTGCAAATCGAGAATCCCCGCTCCCGGATTCAGTTGATCCCAGACTGCCTGCAACGAATCACTGGCCGTCAGGCAGGCCGCCTTCAATGAGGCATCCACGGGAACATCGGTCGCGTGCAGGTCCAACTGCAAGGCCCCTTGATTGTTGACTGTGCGATAGCTGCCCGAGCCCCAGACATTGGTCTCTCCGCGTTCCGCCTTGAGACCGGTAAACGACCAGACCGCCTGCTCGGGGTCATGATGGATATGTCCGACAAGCTTGTTGAGTGTCATGGGAAAGCGAACGTAACTCATCTCGCAATCGTGGATGTCTCCATCCAGATAGACTTGAAATTTCTGTCCCAGTCCGGCGGGTTTGCGAAAGCTCATATCGACATCCCCAGCTCCGCGAATCCGCATCTGCCGAATGGTCGTGGCGATCGGTGTCAACCGGGGAGTTTCAAATGCTTTGGAGAGTGTTTCATCAAAGGGAATCCCTTGGGCCACCACTCGCAAATCGACTTCGGCATCAGCCGACATACCGCGGATCATTCCCGTGATGCGTCCCGGTCGCCCCGACCCGGTTCCGGTCATCTCAATCTGAAAGGCATCCCCCGCCTGCTTGATCGTTCCCTCGATCTTCTCCACCGGGTAGGGAAACAGCTTGTGCAACATACTTCCGTCATGCACTCGAAACTCGCGTAGCGTCACGGGGCGGTCCGCCGCTCCGTCATAGGTCACATCCACGTCGAACTTGCCGGCGGGCGAGAGGTACTCGAACAGTTTCCTGGTTCCCGGCGTCAGATCGCGAATCCGGTTGTCGATCGGCAGATGGGAAGCCGTGAGATCGACCCGGGGCGGTGCCGTGTTCAGGCCCCGTGGAATCACACCATCAATCCGCAGCTGGCTGTCGGCATTCATTGCCCGCAGATTCTTGATCTCGATCAGGCTGCGTGTAGCGTGAATTCGTCCCTGGACCTGAAAGAGCGGGACGGGCAGCAACTGGGTCAGTTCGCCGTTTTCAATTTGAGCATCGAGATCGTATTCACAGGGAGACTCAAACCCGTCGGACCAGAGACGGCATTCGAGCACCACGTCAGCCCGCAAACCAAACTTGGGAATCAACTCCGAGGGAACGGCCCCCGCCAGATCCCGTTCCACGGGAGCGAGAGCCCCGATCACTTCGTCCGCAGTTCGAATCTGACCATCCGATGTATTCTCCGAAGTCCCTGCGTCCAGGGCCGCAGACTGGAATGATGGTTGGTCGCGGAGCGTATTGGTTACGCGAAGCAGCTGATCCCTGACCGTCCCGGATAGCTCCGAGGCCACACCGACCATGTGATCGGCCGCCTGAATGTGACGGGCCAGTGCGGTAATCTTCCACCGACCGGTGTTGATGTCGGCACTGCCCTGAAATTCGACGGGACCGATCGGCTCCAATTGTCCTTGGCCAACCACTTCACTGCGCCCGCGAGCGGTGGGAACGATGCGGGCATTCAGGTTCGTCAGTCGAAATTCGATGGGCATCGAAGAATCGCGGTGGGTCCGCAGTACCGCCTCCGCCCCCTGGATCTCCACTTCGGGCCAGGCCACCCCGGCGGGTTGTGGAATCGGCAACCCTTCCCAGTTCCAGGTTCCATCGGACGACTGTTCGAGTGTGACGCGCGGCCGACTGATGACCACCCGCTGTACAGAGATGGCCCGATGCGACACCAGCAGATCGCGGTCTGGGTAGATCACCACCTCGGGCAATTCAATCAGGGGCTCCCCGGCTTTCGACGAGGCGATCACCACGTGGGTCAGCCGCACGCGACCATCGGACTCCAGCGACGCCCGCTGATACGTCAACGGCAGGTTGGGGGCCAAACGTTGCAGTTGGGCATTCAGTTCACTGGCCAGCAGACGATCGCCTTCCCCCCAAACCCAAATGACCACTCCCCCACCAACGATCACCAGGATCGCGACGAGTGTGAGCAGCCATTGCAAAGTTTGACGTATCGGCATCCCTACCTGCGTCATCTCATCAGGTGATGCGTCGGGACTCCCCCCGGACCTCGCGATCAACCGATCTGGAATTCTCCCCGGATTCGGAAAACGACGCAATGGGCATTTACTACCAGCGAGTGTGTCGGGGGTGAGACGCATTTTGTGGGTGCGGCGGACCGTCTTCGCTGTCGAGGCAAATTTCCTCATCATTCAGGGGGTAAACACGGCGGGACACCGAGCAAGAGCAGAATCGGTCTTCAGAATGCATAGACAGGAATGTCTGCCACTGGTGGAATGGCCTGTGCTGCGGAATCAGTGAGGCAGACATTCCTGTCGGCCCGGCCTTGTACTTGCTCTCACTTCAAGAGCCCCCCGGAGTGGCGTCACGGGGCTCCGCGGAAGTGAGGGAGAAACGTATTCCCTCACCGACATTGGCGACCGACACCCGTTGATGCTGAGGAAGTCGCGGTGTTCCCCGCCGGAACGAAAACCGGGACGACAAACGCCATGTGTATCGACGATCGGAGTTCGGTGGTCTCCGCATCACCCTGGGCGTTTCGTACTCAGGATACCCGTGCTTTCGCTGCTTAGGCCGGATTATCCGGCGAAGGTTCCGAAACGCGGCCTCATTGCCTTCGGGTGTGATCGATAATCAGAGAGTCTATGACCGCTCGACGGAGGAGTCTTGGAAATGCCCACGAAACGATCCCATCGACCGCAACGCATCAACCGTAGCGAAGGCGAATCGGCTCTGCGTCACCGGGCTCTCATCGATGCCACAGCCTACGAGGGCCTGCCAGGTGGCGACCTGGACAGGATCAACGTTCCTCGACTGACACTGTTCCTCTCAATTCGGCGAACCATCCCCCGCATCGGATAGGGTCGGGGACTCCGGCGCCCTCCGTGGGCTTGAATCGGGAGAAACATTCCGATCGTCAGGCTCAGAGAGGCGAATCGTCATCCAGTTACTCGTGTTATGTGGCATTTGGGGCACGGATGTTTCTCTTTTGCACCAATCTTAACAAATACGGATTGACGGGATGGGTTATCGGCCTAGGGTTCCGCATCTGCTGACTCGCCCTCCTTTGCCGCCTGCTCCCCAATGCCTCGCCCCAATTTGCTCCTGCCCCGTAAGCAGACCTCGCGCCCGGTCCTGGACTACCTTTGTATTGTCTCTGCCGTGTTTGCGATGGTGATTACTGCGATCCCCTCCATGCAGTCGCTCTGGTCCCGATCAACCTACCCCACCCTGGCCCGCATGGATCAGCAGTTGGAACGGTATGGAGTCACCCTGCTTCCCGCACGGTTGCCCGCCGATGTAACAACACGCCCGATGATGGCAGTAATTCTGGGCAAGTTCGAGCCGGAGCGGGCGGAACAAAAGGCGATGCCTCCCTCTGTCGAAGCGTTGCCGCCGCATTCTTCCAAATCCATCGTGGTTCCCGCTTCCTGGAGCCCGCTGACTGCGGTCCCCCGCTGTACGGAGATCGAATATCCGGTAATCGACGGGCAACGAATTCGCGAAACCCTGGACTGTCGACACCCTCTGGAACGGGAGCTGCGACATTGGGAGCGAGTGGAACTTATGCCGTCTTGCCTTCCGTAAGCTTCATGAAGGCGGTTTCCATATCCATCGCTTCGGGTTGGAACATGCGAATGCGGCAACCCATTTTCATCATGTCGTCCAACAGCGCTTCGGCCCCGGTTTCGGTGGCCTGCATCTTGATCGCAACCCGATCGGACTGACGTTCGACCTCCTGCACGCCCGGCAACGATCGGATCAGCCCCAGAATCCGATCATCCACATTCAAGACCTGTACATGGATAATCTGTAGCAACCCTAACTGGGCATAGATTTCGTCGAGAGAGCCTTCGGCCACTAGCTGACCAGCCTCCACAATTCCAATGCGAGTGCAAAACTGGGCCAGTTCGTGCAGGATGTGACTGGAAATAATGATGGTCTTGCCCATGGCCTTGAGCGCCTTCAACAATTCCCGGACTTCGATACGCGCGCGCGGGTCCAGTCCGCTGGCAGGTTCATCGAGCAGCAGGAGATCGGGATCGTGCAGAAGTACACGGGCCAATCCCAACCGCTGCTTCATGCCGCGAGACAGGGAATCGACAGCGGAATCGGCCTTGTGGTTCAGGTCCGTCAACTGCAGAACGTCGGCAATTGACCGTTCCCGCGATGCCCGAGGCAGCTGATACGCGGCCGCAAAGAAATGCAGGTACTCTCCCGCCGTCAGATCTTCATAGGTGCCGAAATAGTCGGGCATGTACCCGATCTTTCGGCGAATCTCCATCGGGTTCTCAGGAACACTGATCCCGTCGATCTTCACGATACCGGAATTTGGTCGAATCAAGGTGGCCAGCACTTTGATCGTGGTCGACTTTCCCGCTCCGTTGGGGCCAATGAACCCGAAGACATCCCCTTTAGGGATCTCAAACGAGATCCCTTTGACAGCCTGAAGAGAGCCGTAGGAGACCTTCAGTTTTTTGATCTGCACGAACGACATGGCAATCTCTATGACCTGGGAAAGGCGATCAGGTTCGAATGCAAGAAACGTCGCTGTCCGTAAACGACGGGTGTGAACCGCCGTCAGTTCCGCTCTCGGGGAGGGTAGATCACCCGTGTGGCCAGAAAACGCCCCGGCTCGACTTCCTGAACCACGATCAGGCTGGGCTGTGAGGTCAGGCACAGGTCTTCACACTCCGGACTGGCCGTCGGAGCCAACTCCGTAATCAATGCAAACACACCGGGAGACGGTTCGGGGTACGAGGTCAGATTCTGGATCAGGGTCAAAATCGCCGCTTCGCGTCCCCCTCCCGGTGAAGGGGCCTCCGACTTCCGGGGAGAAGTCCAGGCCGTCGCCTGAAAATCCTTTCGTCGATCCAACCACCAGCTCGCATCCGGAAAATCCTTCTCCAGCGCCGTGACCGCCTGCAGCAGATCCCCCTGGGTGGGCTTCTCAAGTCCCCCCCAGTCCGCGCGCGGCAATGGGTATTTTTCCAGTGCGGGGTCCGCCCCCAGTGTGGTGATCCGCTGCAGACGCGGGGACCACTGCCGGACCGGCTCCAGGACTTTGTAGTTCGCGGGAACGGCTCCCTCATATGTCAGTCGAGGCCCAAGATCCGGGTATGATCGAGGCTCATACTGATTGTAGAAGCCGTACTGCTGGGCTTGGGCCCACCCCAGATCGTCCTGCCGCAAGTCAGTCCACCACTGGCTGTGAACATCATGGACCACATGGCGACTGCTGGAGCCGTAATTGAGTTCAATCCGCGTCGTTCGCAATACCTCATTTTCGGGGGTGATGTCGACGATGCTAACCCAGCTCCGTGTGTCGTTCTGGCCATTGTGCTCAGCAGCCAGCTGAGCCATCCAAGCTGTAAATCCCAGGGTAATCAGGGGGAACATCACCC
Organism: Planctomycetota bacterium; assembly: GCA_003671275.1. GTDB lineage: Bacteria > Planctomycetota > Planctomycetia > Planctomycetales > Planctomycetaceae > TH-plancto1. The sequence continues at coordinate 33,858 of QWPB01000072.1, forward strand.
AGGTCCACCGACGACGACGAATCAGTCCTAACAGGAGAAAATCTGCCGGACCGATACACAGGACGCACGCGGCCAATACCCCGGCTGCCAGACCAAACGGCATCCCTCGAATTTCCTGGGGCATCATTTGCGGAGTCAGCTCATCGACATTGATGCGAGACAGCGGACGGAGAGGTTGCGTCGAACTCCGGGGGCTGCGGGGATCACTCCACGGCTGGTTGCCATTTTGTGGCTGAACCGAGGACGATCGTAGCTCCTCCCACGGCATCAGCATTCGCCCTCCAGCGTTCAAGGAACGGCGGCTGGAGCCATGCAGCCGCAGCAGATCCCAGGCCACGACTTTCCACCCCTCGGATTCACCACTCAAGGCGTTCACAGTATGAAAAAAACGGCCCAATCCGGGGGCAAATACCTGCATCCCGGCGGGCCAGCGGGGGTCGCGACGACGAATCAAGGTGTAGTCGTTGCGTGAAAGTGATCGCACCAGCAATTCCGCATCGCGTTGCAGAGGTCCGGTTTGCAGCAGCAAGAGATTTCCACCAGCGAGAACCCATTTCTGGACAGCGGCCCGCTGATCAGGCTTCAACAGATTCAACGTGTCATGGGCGATGATCAGTGCATCCAGCCCCAGATATCGCAGCGAATCGCTGGGCAGATCGGTGTACTTGATCCGCGTATTATGAACGAACAGGGCTGATGCATCTTCGGGGGCCAGTCGTTGTTGCAGGGTTAAGGGCTGTTCGTAGGCGACCCGGTCCTGGTTCGAACCGATCCCCATGGGGATCGCTCCCGGCTGACTCACGACGGCGGCCACGACAAAATCACGGCGGTTATACTCCCATGCCTCGATGTCCAGTTCTTCAACCGGAAACGATTGCTGGGGACTGAGAAACTCGGTTTTCAGAATATATCTTTCGCCGGTGTAACGTAACATCGGGCTGGGCAACATGAACCAGAAGTGTTGTTCGCTGCCCGCCAGTGCCGTCTCGGGCCCGGTCCAGACCCCCATCGTTTGCTGCTCCAGAAACCCTTCAACCCGTATTCGTCCCTCCAGTAAACGCGGGTCAGACCATCCGGCAAAAACACGCAGGCTGACCGGGGCGCAGGAACGAGCCCCCTCCCACTCCCGGCGAATGGAAAGTTTCAACGGAGTCTGCTGAGCAGCTACCGGAGATATCCCCCCCGAGACGATTGCCAGTAACCAGCAGGCTGCAAAGATCCATGCCGTCCGCTTTGTCCAGAATCGTGGTCTCTGTCGGGCATTGACGGGCATCGGGGAGACTCCAGCAGGGGACAGTCCGTGAAACCACATCGTCGCAACTTGCAGTCGCGTTGCACAGCCTATGACACTTGCTCATCGATACGCTGTCGGGTCTGGAATTGCTGGCCCTGTTTCATGAAAATCTCGATTGCCCCCGACCGCCGTGAAGCCCCGCGCTTGACTTCACCAGTCCGTCCGATGACAACCACCGCGTTCGGATCGGTTGGACAGTCACACGACACCATGCCCGAGACACCATTCTCCCCCTTCGTCCAGGAACTGACCCCCGCACCGGAATTGAGTTCCGTGGTTGCGGCGTTCGGGCATTGGCCAGGGCTGGTGGTGTTTGATAGCGCTCGAAGATCGTCCCGGCTGGGGCGATACAGCTTCATCTGTGCCGGGCCTTACCAGCAGTTCGAACAAGAGCAAGCTCTCTGCGGAACGGACCCGTTCGCCCCCCTGCGACGGGTATGGCCCCGATCCGCCGAAGTGGCCGTGCCGGGACTGCCTCCCTTTCAAGGGGGGGCTGCGGGGGTGCTGGGGTACGAGCTGGGGCAGGCGTTCGAACAGTTGCCGTCTCCCCGCCATGATGAGCTGTGTCTCCCGGTATTGTCGGTGGGGCTCTATGACTGGGTAATCTCCTGGGATCATGAGCAAGGGCGTAGCTGGCTGATCTCGCAAGGCTGGCCAGAAACCGATCGCGAGCGGCGGACCACGCGGGCTCAACAGCAGGCGGAATGTGTGCTGCAGACCTTAATCCGGGGGGGCCAGGGGACCGCACTGCTCGGCAATTCGTTCCCCCCCACCTCTCGCCAGCCATTGACCTCTGCCAGCTACCCCGCGCCGGGACCGAAGGGGCTGGTCAGCAATTTCACACGTGAGCAGTATCTGGCGGCTGTCGAACGAGTGATCGAGTACATCCGCGCGGGCGATATCTTCCAGGCCAATCTTGCTCAGCGACTGATGTTCCCATGCGATGCGGATCCAATTCCGCTCTATCTGCGGCTGCGACGCGAGAATCCGGCTCCCTTCGCGGGACTCTACCGCGGGACGGATTGGTCAATTCTGAGTGCTTCGCCGGAACGGTTCCTCCAGCTGGCAGGCGATCAGGCGGAAACGCGTCCCATCAAGGGGACACGCCGCCGCAAACCACACCCCGAGGCCGATCTGTTTGTGGGCGATGAGTTGCGGGAAAGTCAAAAGGACCGAGCCGAGAACTTGATGATTGTGGACCTGCTGCGGAATGATCTGTCGCGGGTTTGCCGTCCGGGGACACTCCGTGTTCCCCAGTTGTGCGAGGTGGAGACCTACGAGACGGTGCAGCATCTGGTGTCGGTGATCCAGGGACAGTTGCGGCCGGAGCAAACGATCTGGGATCTGTTGGCGGCCACCTTTCCGGGGGGCTCGATTACCGGGGCCCCCAAAGTTCGGGCCATGGAAATCATCTCCGAAATCGAACAAGTGGCCCGTGGACCGTATTGCGGTTCACTGTTTTACGCGGGGTTCCACGGACACTGCGACAGCAACCTCCTGATTCGAACGTTCGTGCAACGAGGAGGCTGGGTGCAATGTTCCGTCGGAGGGGGGATTACCATCCAGTCCCAACCCGCCGCCGAGTACGACGAAACCCTCGCCAAAGCGGCGGGTATGCTGCGAGTCTGGGAGGGGCTACCGTGATCCTCCTGATCGACAACTATGACAGCTTTGTCCACAACCTGGCCCGCTATCTGGCGGAACTGGGGACCGATCCGCTTGTGGTTCGGAACGATGCGATGACCGTCGATGATGTCATGGCACTAAAGCCCGAGGCGAT